>DATKNZ010000101.1:0-24997 GCA_035541055.1 Candidatus Acidiferrum sp.
CCTCGCCCACGATAGCGAGGTCGGCGCGGAAGCCGCCAGCCACCAGGGCGCGCGAGCCGGCCTGGGCGTGCTCTTCATCCACCAGCCCCGCGAAGACCAGTTCCGTTTCGGCGGGCCTTGGCCCTTTGTGCGCCAGCTCGCAAAGCGCGCTCAGCATTACGGCGACTGAGCCCTTGGTATCACAGGCGCCCCGGCCAAAGAGCCGCCCGCCCCGCTTGACCGGAGTGAACTGGGCATCCGCCGCATTGACGGTGTCCAGGTGCGGCGCCAGCAGGATGCACTGCCGCGTCTTCCCGGCGGGAGCGAGGCGGGCCAGGAGGTTGGAGCGGCCGGGGGCGACCGACTGGAGCTCGACGTCAAGCCCGGAGCGTGCGGCGGTGCAGGCGAGGAAGTCGGCAACGTGCTTCTCCCCGGCGCGCGGGTGCCCCGCCGGCAGGAAGGCCGGGTTCACGCTGGGCAGCGCGATGAGATCGCGCAGCAGTTTTTCGGTTGCGGTCATGCTTTCCCCGCGAGGGAAATGGAGGCCGGAGAGTATGCCGCGGGGAGGCGGGTGTCGAGCCTGGAAGAGGAGCTGTGGGAACATCCAACATCCAACATCGAACATCCAACCTCCAATGGAGCATTGGAGGGTTGGCTTGCTCCTGGATGCCGGAAGCCTAGAATGCCCTCGGTGAGTACAACCCCGGCAGCGGCGGCAGGTCCGGCTCGGACGCCTTTGTCCGAGGCCGCCGGCCCGGCGCCTGTTTTCGTGACGACGCACTGGTCGGTCGTGCTTTCGGCGCGCCGGAAGGACTCGCCGGAATCGGCGGCGGCGCTCGAGACGCTTTGCCGCACCTACTGGTATCCGCTCTATGCCTTTGTGCGCCGGCAGGGCCACAATCCGCCGGACGCGCAGGACCTGACGCAGGAGTTCTTCGCGCGGATGCTGGCGAAGGATTACCTGCGGGCAGCGGCTCAGGAGAAGGGCCGGTTTCGCACGTTCCTGATCGTGGCCCTGAAGCGGTTCCTGGCGAACGAATGGGACCGCGCGCGCGCGCAGAAACGCGGCGGCGGCCAGGCGCTGCTCTCGCTGGACACCGAGCTGGCCGAGCAGCGCTACCGGGTTGAGCCGGTCGAGGGCTCGACGGCCGAGCGGGTCTTCGAGCGCCGCTGGGCCTTGACGCTGCTGGAACGCACCATGCAGCGCCTGCGGGAAGAGCTCAGCAGCGCGGGCCGGAGCCAGGAATTTGACCGGCTCAAGGGCTGCCTGACGGCCGAGCGGGGCGAGATCTCCTACGCCGACTTGGCCCGGACGCTGGGGACGAGCGAAGGCGCGGCGCGCGTGGCGGTGCATCGGCTGCGCAAGCGCTTTCGCGAGGTGTTCCGGGAAGAGATCGCGCAAACGGTGTCGAGCCCGGAGGAGATCGAGGATGAGGTAAGATACCTGATGGGGGTGTTGGGGGGAGGATGAGGAGGGACACGTGCTGCGTGTTGCGTGTTGCAGCATGACGCACCACGCACCACGCACCACGCCTCCGTGTAACATTACCCACGGCTTGCTTAACTAAGGAATGGTGACAGAGAACGCTCAGGTAGAACGCAAATGTGGCAAGTGCGGGGCCCCGCTGGCGGCGGACGCGCCGGAGGGCCTGTGCCCGCGCTGCCTCATGGCTTTGAACCTCGCCACGCAGACCGACGCGGGCGAAGTCGGCCCGGAAGGGACGCGGGTGGTTCCGCCGCCGCCGGAGCCGGCGCCGCCGGTCGAGGAGATTGCGCGGCACTTCCCCAACCTCGAAATCCTGGAGAGCCTCGGGCGCGGCGGCATGGGGGTGGTCTATAAGGCCCGCCAGCCGCGGCTCAACCGGTTCGTGGCGCTCAAGATCCTGGCGCGCGAGAAGGAGCGGGACCCGCGCTTCGCTGAGCGTTTCACGCGCGAGGCCCAGGCCCTGGCGCGGCTCAACCATCCCAACATCGTCACCGTCTATGACTTCGGCGAGACCGACGGCCTGTATTACCTGATGATGGAGTACGTGGACGGCATGAACCTGCGGCAGCTCCTGCAGACGCGGAAGCTTGCGCCCGAGGAAGCGCTGGCCATCGTTCCGCCTATCTGCGAAGCCCTCCAGTACGCGCACCAGCAAGGCATCGTGCACCGCGACATCAAGCCCGAGAACATCCTCATGGACAAGCAGGGCCGGGTGAAGATCGCCGACTTCGGCATCGCCAAACTGCTGGGGGCCGACGGCAAGTCCCGGACGCTCACCGCCGAGGCGCAGATCGTGGGCACGCCGCATTACATGGCGCCCGAGCAGGTCGAGAAGCCTGCCATCGTGGACCACCGGGCGGACATCTTCTCGCTGGGCGTCGTGTTCTACGAAATGCTGACGGGCGAACTGCCGCTGGGACGGTTCGCCCCGCCCTCAAGCAAAGTCCGGCTGGACGTGCGCCTGGACGAGGTGGTGCTGCACGCCCTGGAGAAGGAGCCCGAGCGCCGTTACCAGCAGGCCAGCCAGGTGAAGACGGACGTGGAGACCATTACCCGAACCGAGGGCGAGGGGGGCAATTCAAGACTGGGGTACGACCCGGTGCAACCGGCTGTAGTCAAGGCCGTGGAGAGCGCGTGGCGGCAGGTCCGAGGTCCGGGCAATGGGCTGATAATCACTGCCCTTCTCAACCTGGTCATCCCGGCGATCCTTGTGGTGGCGGCGCTCATAGCGGCCTCCACAACCGGATCGGCAGCGATCGGCGTCCCGCTGATCCTGCCGCTGGCCACCATCGTGTTAAGCGTTGTCATGCTCGCTGCCGGGCTGATGATGAGGCGGTTGGCAGGCTACGTCCTGGCTGTTCTCGGCGCCATCCTAGCGATACTCCTGGTGCCGGGAAACCTCATCGGCCTGCCGATAGGAATCTGGGCGCTGGTGGCACTCAGCCGTCGGGAGGTGCGGGACGCCTTTGACAAGGGCTACCCTATGCCGCACCCGGCTCCAGCCCCCGGTAGTGCATGGAAGCTGGCCGCCGTCGTGGTTGCGGGCGTCATGCTCCTGTGCGCGATCCCCATCGGAGGGATCATGCTGGCTATCGCGATTCCCAGTTTTGTAAAGGCTCGACGGGCGAAGATGGTCCAGCAGGAGATGATGCAACGGCAAGCCTTCGAGCAGCGACTGTCTCGCGTGGTCAGGCGGAACGCTGCGCAGTCAGCGACCGCCGAGGCCCCTGAACGGGGGGGCCCGGCACCCATCGCGTTCGACGGCTTGGACTGGCTTCCGTGGCGGACGCTCTTCGAGGTGAAAGGGGATAAGCTGGTCACGTTGCCCAAAGCGCGGCCCGGATTCAATTACGGCCATAATGGCAACGGTCGTGGACCTACGCTGATGTCGAATATCGGCAATCCGAACTGGCGAGACTACCGCGCGGAGTTCGAGTATTGCGTGACCGGCGTTGATCCCTCATTCAATCCTTATGGGCTCCCCGCAGATTACCATGATGGCGGCATCTTTTTCCACGTTGCTGACGCGAAGGAGAATTGGAACCAATGCGGCGCCAGCATGTACGTGCTGGAGGTCAATGGCGACGGCTCCTGGTTCCTGCGATGCACTTACAACGAGTATTCCGGGCTCCCCGTCGGTTATGAGTACGTGCGGCGAGACGCCGAGCGCAAACTGGCCAGCGGGAGAGGCCTGAAGATTGATCGCGAACGCGGGAACAAATACGTGGTGGAAGTGATCGGCCAGCGCATCCAGATCTGGGTGGACGGCAATCAGATCGCTGATGTGACCGACCCTAAGATGGACGAGACGTTTGGAGGCCAAACCCTGGACCACGGTGGCATCGGCTTTTCCTGGGGCATGGATACCATGGGCTGGATTCGCAGTGTCTCGCTGACCCAATTCGAGGCAGGCGGGGCGGTGCCGGCCAGCTCGGAGGCAAAAGCGCTGTCCACCGCGGTCAGGCGCGGGAGCAGGGCCTGGTCAGACGGAGATTTCAGCAAGGCGCTGGCACTGCTCCTGCCCGCAGCCCTAAAAGGCGACCCAGTTGCGCAACACCGGGTGGGAGTCATGTACGCGCTCGGCCAGGGGGTGGATCAGAATTTCGGCGAAGCCACGCGTTGGTTCCGCAAGGCGGCGGAACAGGGGCAGGGAGAAGCCCAGTTCAGCATGGGATTGCGCTACCACGAAGGCCAGGGCGTCCCGCGAAATCCGGTCGAGGCGGCTCGCTGGTTCAAGCTGGCGGCAGACCAGGGCATCACGCTAGCGGCCTCGGCCCTCGCGGGTTGCTATGCCAAAGGCGACGGCGTGGCACCAGACCTGGTGGAGGCTTACGTGTATCGGGTGCTAGGGGGTGAAGATGTCATGCCGAGCTGGGTGACCATCACAATCCCCGAATTGGAGGCCCGTTTGACGCCCGATCAGCTCGCCGAAGCCGAGCGGCGGGTGAAGGAGTTTGCGCCCAAGCGCACGGCGCCGGCAGACCCTTGAGATGGGGGTGGGCGGGGACCCGGACGGTGCTGCGTGTAGCGTGTTCCGTGGTGCGTGTTCCGTGCCCACGTAAAACGCAACACCGAACACGGTTTGGGTTGGATGTTCGCCCGCGTCTCCTCGCCTGCCGCGCGTCAGACCTTGTCAGACCCTTCCATCCGAAATATCTTCTACTCGTGGCGGCTCCGACCTGTGACACGCGGACGCCGACGGAACATTGTGCACGAATTGTCTATCATGCAGAGCGCCTTGAGCCTCGCGCTGGAGTCAGCGCGCCAGGCGGGCGCGACGCGGGTGCATTCCATCCGCCTGCGCATTGGCGCGCTGAGCGGCGTGGTGCCGGACGCGCTGGAGTTCGCCTTCGAGGCGCTCACCCCCGGAACGGCGGCTGAAGATGCCCGGTTGGCCATTGAGAGCGTGCCGGCGCGGTTTTGGTGCGCCGCCTGCAAACGGGAATTCCAGGCCGAGGACATGCTGGGGGAATGTCCGGGCTGCCACGCTCTGAGCGGCGAACTCCGCGCGGGGCGGGAAATGGAACTGGCTTCATTGGAGGTTGACTGATGTGTAAAGATTGCGGATGCGGCCTGCCCGGGGAGAATCCCGTGGGCATCAGCGGGGAGCACCCCGAACACCCCTATGCGCATGGCCACGACCACGGCCACAGCCATGAGCACGAGCATGAGCACACTCACGGGCCGGGAGAACATCACGGGCACGACCACGATCACCCGCACTCGCATCCACACACCCATTCCCATTCCCACGCCCACGCCGACGAGGAGCACGAGCACGCCCATGAGTCCGCGGCGGAGCAGCACCGGACCGTCGAGGTGCGCCGCGCCATTCTGGAAAAGAACGACCGCCTGGCCGAGCGCAACCGCGGCTTCTTCCAGGCGCGGGGACTGCTGGTGCTCAACTTCCTTTCCTCTCCCGGCTCGGGCAAGACCACATTTATCCGCGAGGCCGTGCGCGCGTTGCAGCCCCAGCTCAAAACGGGCGTGATCGTCGGCGACCTGGCGACCGACAACGACGCCCGGGCCCTGCGCGAGTCCGGCGCGCCGGTGGTGCAGGTCACGACGGGCACGGTGTGCCACCTCGAGGCGGAGATGGTCAGCCGCGCCTTGAAGCGCCTCGACCTGAACGGCCTGGGCCTGCTGATCATCGAAAACGTCGGGAACCTGGTCTGCCCGGCGTCGTATGACCTGGGCGAGGACCTGCGCATCGTCCTGCTGTCCGTCACGGAAGGGGAAGACAAGCCGCTAAAGTATCCACCCATGTTCCAGTTGGCGGATGCGGTGGTGATCAGCAAGATGGACCTGGCGCAGGCGTGTGGCTTTGATCGCGAGCTGGCCTTGGCGAACATTCGCCGCGTGGCTCCCAAGGCGCAGGTATTCGAGACGTCCGCCAAAACGGGGCAGGGCATGGAGGCCTGGTGCCGGTTCGTCGCGCAGCAGCAGCAGGTTCGCGCCGCTGCCGAAGCGCCGGCTTAGAGGACCAAGTCCGCCCCCCGCTGCCTGGCGGCGCGGAACCGCCTTTCGGCCGCGCCGTCAGCGCGGCGCTTGCAGGCCGTGTTCCAGCCCCGTGGCGCGGCCGCCGGGCAGGTGCGCGCCGGGCACCCTGCCGAAGGGTTCGGGCCGCTCCGTCGCCTGCCGCTCGAATTCATCCCGCAGTTCCCACCACATCCGCCGTGGGTCCTTGGACCACACCAACACCCAGAAGCCGCCTTGCTTGTGCGACGAGGCAGCGCGCCACTCGTAATCCATGCTCCCAAACCAGCGCAGCTTCCTCAGGAACGCGTCGCAGAACGCGGTTTCCAGCCACGTGTAATCGTCCTGTTCCGGCGACCATTCGCCCGTCAGGTGCCCCTGCCGACGCCGGGCCTTGCACACCGCCTGCCACTGCTTGTGACCCTGCGCCAGTTCCACGCAGCGCCGCACGAAATCGCGCCCCTCGACCGCCACCGCCAGGTGCGAGCACTCCCGCGACGCCGGCGTCTGGCAATATGGGCACAGCTTGGGCTGAAGCATGATCTGTCTGCGTTTGTAGGTCGTTCCTCCCATCTTTAACGCACGCCGGAATAAACGGCAAATACTTTGCCCGCCGCGGTTCAGGGTTGCGGGCTGCGCTGTAGTCGCCTTAGCTTCCCCCGGAATGAGTCCGATCGGCGCCTCCCCGACCGCAAGCCGCAGCATCGTGGCCGAGCACGTGCTCTCACCCTGACCCGGGTGAAACCCGCTGTCCCGTATGGCCTGGAAACGCAAAGTCGGCGGCGGCCTTGTGGCCTTCGTCGGCTACATGCTCTCCCCGCTTTCCTGGTGGAACGACATGTTCGTCAACGTGCCGCTGGCGCTTGCCTTCGCCTGGGTAGTGAGCCTGTTCTACAAGCCCGTGTTCGCCTCGGCCCTCGTGCTGGGGTATTGGCTCACCAACGTGCTGGGCTTTATCCTCATGCACAAGGGCGCCCAGACAGCGCTCACCGACCAGCCGCGCCGTTATTCCCGCCGTGACCTCCTGCGCGACCTCGGCATTTCTCTTCTCTACACGGCTTTGATCCTGCTGCTGGTTAAACTCGGAATCCTGCAACCCATTAAAGACTACTTCCCCTCCCGATGACACATAGCGTTCGCCTTCTCCTTCCGCTAACCGTCCTTACAGTGCTCGCTGCGGCCGTTGCGCGTCCGGCAGAGCTGCCCGTGCCCATCCCCCCCGCTACGAATATCCTGGCCCGTGTTAACAAAGCGCACCCTCGGCTTCTCGCCACGGCGGCAGACTTCACCCGTCTAAAAGCGCGCATCGCCGCCGACGCCCAGCTCCAGTCGTGGCAAAGCCGACTCCAGGAGGAAGGCCGGCAGCTTCTCGAGGCCACGCCCTCTCGCTACGAAAAGCCGGATGGGCTGCGGCTCTTGGCCACCAGCCGCCGGGTCGTCGAGCGCGTTTATATTCTTGCACTGCTCTACCGGCTCGACGGCGACCCGCGCTATGCGCAGCGTGCCTGGCAGGAGCTCAATGCCGCGGCCGCCTTCCCGGACTGGAATACCCGGCATTTCCTGGACACTGCCGAGATGACCCACGCCTTCGCCATTGGCTACGACTGGCTCTACGACGCGTGGACCCCCGAGCAGCGGGCCACGCTCCAGCAGGCGATAGTCACGAAAGGCCTGGAGCCGGCGCTCAAGCTTTACCGCGCGCAAAGCTATTGGACCCGTTTCCACCACAACTGGAACCAGGTCTGCAACGGCGGCATCGGCATGGGCGCCCTCGCGCTCGCGCAGGCCGAGCCCCAGCTCGCGGGCGAAATCCTGCACGACGCCCTCGAATCGGTGCAGCTCGCCATGGTGGAATTCTCGCCGGACGGCGCGTGGAAGGAAGGCCCCGGCTACTGGAACTACGCCACCTCTTACAATGTCTTGCTGTTGGCTGGGTTGCAGTCCGCCCTCGGCACCGACTTCGGCCTCTCGGGCATCGGCGCATTCAAGCAGACCGGCCTGTTCCCCCTCTACGTGACCGGTCCGTTGGGCCGCACTTTCAACTACGCCGACGGCGGAGACCATGCCATCTATGGCGCGCAACTATTCTGGTTTGGACGCAAGTTCAACCAGCCGGTCTGCGCCTGGAAGGAGCGTCACACCCCGAGTGCCTCTCCGCTGGACCTGCTGTGGTATGACCCGGCCGGCACCAGTCCGCAGGCGGCGCATTTGCCATTGGACAGGTATTACCGCGGGGCGGAGGTCGCGCTCATGCGCAGCAGTTGGGATGACCCCCGTGGCGCCTTCGTCGGCTTCAAGGCCGGCGACAGCAAGGCCAACCACAGTCACCTGGATTTGGGCACCTTCGTCTTTGACGCGGCTGGCGTGCGCTGGGCGATGGACCTCGGCGCCGACGACTATAACCTGCCGGGCTACTTCGGCAGCCAGCGTTGGAACTACTACCGCCTGCGCGCCGAAGGCCACAACACGCTGGTCATCAACCCTGGGGTGGCCCCCGACCAGGACCCCAAGGCCGCGGCGAGCATCATGCGGTTCAAGTCCACGCCGGTTAGGTCCTTTGCCGTTGCGGACCTGACCGCCGCCTACGCCAGCAGCGTGCGCCGCGCCTGGCGGGGCATAGCCCTGCTGGATCGCCGGGAATTGCTGGTGCAGGACGAGGTGCAAGCCGCGCAGCCGGTCGAGCTGTGGTGGTTCATGCACACCGCGGCCGATATCAGGATTGATGCCGACGGGCACACCGCCCGGCTTGAACACGGCGGCGCCGAACTCGAAGCCCGCCTGCTCTCGCCTGCCGACGCGCGATTCCAGGTCATGGAAGCCGAGCCCTTGGCAACGTCTCCCCACCCTGAACGGCAGGCCCGGAATGAGCTCGTGAAGAAGCTGGCCATTCACTTGGCTGGAGTCGGCGATTCGCGGGTCGCCGTCCTGCTGGCGCCGAAAACGGCCACGGGTGCAGAGCCGTCCCCGCCAGCCCGGCTCTCGGCGCTTTCCGACTGGTGAGGCATGACGGGACGCCTGCTATTCGTCACCCTCTTCGTGGCGGTCCGGCTCGCGATGGCCGGCGACCCAGCGATGCGCGTGGTAAAAGCGGCGGGCCTGGGCACGCCCCTGCTGGCAAACGGCGGCTTTGAGCAGGTATGCAAGGGAAAGGCAGCGGCGTGGACTGGCTGGCAGCAGGGTTACCGCCTGGCTCCGGGCCAGGGCCGCAACGGCTCCCAGGCAGTTACCTGCGAGCGCCGGGACGGCGACGGGGAACACGGCGCCAGCCAGGAACTCAGGCTGGACCGGACGAACATCGCGCCACTCATCATCCGCGGCTGGAGCAAGGCCGAACGCGTCAGCGGCAGCCCTGACAATGGCTACTCCCTTTACGTGGATGTCATTTACACGGACGGCACTCCCCTCTGGGGCCAGGCGGCGAGCTTCACCTGCGGCACCCATGACTGGGAGAAACGGGAGTTCGTGCTGGTGCCCGACAAACCTGTCTGGAGCCTCACATTGCACTGCCTGTTCCGCGGGCACACGGGAAAGGTATGGTTCGACGATGCCTCCGTGGAGGAAGTGCAAACGCCGGCAGGGGCCGTGCAGTTCGAGGGCGCATCCGTGTGCTGCTCACCTCCGAAGCGGCCCGGCGGGAGGGCTTCATCGCGGACGCTGCAGACACGCGACGGGCTGCGCCTCGATTTGATTGATTGGGCCGTCGCATCGCTCCAGCTCGATGGGCGCGAGCTGAGCAGCCCGGCGCCGTCCGGCTTCCTGGCCCGGGATTTTGCAGCAGACTCGGACATCTATGCTTTCCACGCGGGCGGTTGCGAGGAGCTCGGCCTGAAAGTGCAAGCCGACCTCGCCGCGAATCGCGACCACCTGGCCATCCAGGGCCTGGTCACGAACACGACACTGCGTGATCGCGCCATCACTCTCCTGTTCGCCCTGCCGCTGGATGCGACCGGCTGGCTGTGGGGCGATGACGCCGGGCACAGCCGCCGCATCGAGGGAAGCGGCGAATTCTCCAACACCATCAACCTGCACTGCGGGGCCAACGGCAAGATGTCCCTCTACCCCTTCGGGGCCCTGTGGAACGACAACGCTGGCCTGGCGCTGGGCCTTGACATGGATTACCCGGCTCAGTACCGGCTCGTGTATCATGCCGGGACAAAGCAGCTCTTCATCGCCTATGACTTCGGCCTGACCCGCGACACGCGCCGGTTCCCCGGCAGCGCCCGGTTTCGCTTTGTCTGCTATCGCTTCGACCCGCGCTGGGGATTTCGCGCGGCGCTGCAGAAATACTATGACCTGTTCCCGCAGCACTTCGTGAAGCGCGTCACGCGGGAAGGCGTGTGGATGCCTTTCACCGACATCGCCAAAGTGCCCGGGCAGGAGGACTTCGGTTTCGCTTTCCAGGAGGGCGCGCCCGATGTCGCCTTCGACGACCAGCACGGCATCGCGAGCTTTGTCTATGTCGAGCCGATGAGCCATTGGCTGGCCATGCCTGCCGGCGTGCCGCGGACCTACGACAGCTCGCTCGCAGTGCTCAAGCAGGACCTCGCCGGCGCCAGAACCAAAGACGAGGCGCAAATGGCCGCCGCCACCTTCACCAGCGGCATACAGAATGCCGAGGGCCAGTTTTCTCTTTATCTCGTCAAGGCGCCCTGGTGCGACGGCGGCGTGTTTACTCTGAATCCCGATCCCGACATCCCCACCACGCCCGAACACCTCTTTACCAAGGCGAGCGTCATGCTTCGGACGATTGACGACGCCTTCAGCAAGAACCAGCCCAGGGCGCCGCTACCGGGTATTGATTCCCCGGCCTGGCCGCCGGGCCCCGGCCTTGATGGCGTCTATCTCGATTCTCTGGAGATGTCCTGTGCTCAACTGAACTATCGGCGCGAGCATTTCGAGTGCGCCTGCGCCCCGCTCGTATTTGATCGCGACGGCCGCCCCTGCCAGCTCATGATCTTCAACACATGGGCCTTCGAGCGCGAGATCGCCTCGCGCCTGCATGCCCGGGGCAAGCTCCTCTTCGCCAACGACGCCCTTTGGCAATTCTCCTTTCCCGCCCCGTTGCTCGATGTGCTCGGCACCGAGGTCAATTGGCTGGATCACGGCAAATACCACCCCGACTCCGACCGTGTGATGAACTTCCGCCGCGCCCTCTGCCGGCAGAAGCCCTACTGCCTCTTGATGAACACCGACTTCAGCCGCTTCACGCCGGACCTGGTGGAGCGCTTTTTCCAAAGGTGCCTCGCCTATGGAGTTTGGCCTGGCTTCTTTGACGAGGAAGCAGCCTCAAAGGACCCCTACTGGGCCTCGGCGAGGAAGTGGTACGAGCGGGATCGCCCGCTGTTCAGGAAATACGTGCCCTTGCTGCGGCGTCTGACCGCGGCGGGATGGCAGCCGCTGACGTTCGCCCATTGCGACAACCCGAGTATTCTCGTCGAACGCTTCGGGCCGGACGCGGACGGCAACCTGTTCCTCACGCTCCTGAACAACGCCAACCGCCCGGAAGACGGGACCATGGTCGTTGACCGCGACGCCCTGAGCCTTGCAGATCCCGCGGACGTGCGCGAGTTGGTGGCGGGCCGGGATGCGTCGCCCGCACCCGGCGGCTGGCGCCTCTCGCTGGCTCCCCAGCAGGCGGAAATCCTGCTTTTTAGCCCACGCCGCAAGTGATGCGGGTTCAGGCCTGCTTGGCTGCCCCTCCCTGGCCCCGCGCAATTTTCCAACCAGAATCCCGGTTGACAGCTTCTACGACCTGTGCTTCTATGGGTGCAAGCCCGAAGTGTTGCATTAAACCCGCGGTCATGTCGCGTACTCACAACCATACGCATTCGCATGAAAATCAATCCTTGTGCAATCCCTGCCCTTGTCCTCTCGGCGATTCTGAACCTGTCGGCGCCGCCGGCCGCGCGCGCGGAGGCTGACGCCAGTAGCAGCCTCTTGTTCACCAACCTGGCCATCTCCCCGATGTCCGGCACGCTCGTCATGCTGACGAACTGGCAAGGCTCGGCTTTCGCGCAAGCCGGCGTCAATAACCAGTACAGCAGTGGCATCCCGAGCGTGGCGGATGCGACCGGTGATTACTCCCTGGCCCACGGACAGTCCACGGCGCTGAGCCTGATGGGTATGGACGTCAACGGAGCCGCAAACGGCAGCGCAAGCGTGCCCGGCCAAATCACGGCTTCCGACCAGTCCGCCGGGCGCGGCTCGGTCTCCAGCAGCTTCATGATCACGGGCGGTTCGGGCTCCGTCGACGTGCTGTTCTCGGCCACGGCCCTGGGCTCGGTTAGCGTCTTCACGGACACGTATGGCGAATCGGCCCAGGCGGAGGCCATCTTCGCCCTCGAGGTGAACCAGAACCCCGCCCTGTTCACGGACAACCTGCTCTCCATCGGTTCCGACGACTCCGCCAGCCAGATGATCAGTGATCCTCTAAGCCAGACCGTCACGTTGAATTACAACACCGCCTACTCCCTTTGGCTCGAGACAGACGCGGAGGCAATGGTGAGCAATGTGCCCGAGCCGAGCACCTGGGCGCTGGCTCTGCTGGGTTTGGGCACGGCCTGCGCGGCGGCCCGCCGGCAGTCCGGGCGTAGTCAGTCGCGTCGAGGCAGCGCCGCGGCCCGGTTCCAGATCCTCGTCGTGGCGTTGGTCCCCGCCATGGCCGGCGTGTCCCAGGCGATGTATATCGGCAGCGACCCGCCCAATCCTTGCGCCATTTGCGCCTGCCGCTGCACTAAGGTGCCGGGTGGCAACGTCCAGACCAGCCTGACTGAGGGCGACCTCCGGGATGATTATCCCGCCGCCTCGATCACCAGCTCAAGCGGGCCGACGCTGAATTTCGGCCTGACCTACAACTCCTACAACGCCGACGGCTCGAAGGCCCAGGTAGATACGGGCCTGGGCCTGGGCTGGACTCACTCCTATAACATCTTCCTGTTCCAACAGCGCGGCCACTGGTTCCGGATGGACGCCGATGGCCGCGTCACGCAATACCTTCTCACCGGCGGAGGCAACTACGTCTCCGACACCGGCTACTTTGAAACGCTGACCCCGCGAGGCGGCGGCGTCTTTGTGATCACCAACAAGATGCAAAGCTGGTGGCAATTCTCATCGGTGCCTAGCACTCCGTTCCTCGTGGCGGGCCCGGTGTTTCGGCTGACGCAGATGGGCGACCGCAACCAGAACGTGACCAGCCTCACCTACAGCAACGGCCTGCTGGTCCAGATCACGGACACCTACGGGCGCAGCCTTACGCTGACCTACACCAATAACCACAAGCTATGGGTGGTCACCGACCCGCTGGGACGGACGACGAAGTTCCAGTATGACCCGCAGTACCGCACTCTGATCCGCATCACCGATCCCACGGGCAATACCGTCCGCTACAGCTACAACTCGCTCTACCAGATGACGCGGAAGATCGACCGGGACGGGCGCACCTACATGTATCTTTACAAGAACCAGCGGCCGTTCGCCGTCGTGGACGGCCTGGGACAGAGCTACTTCACCCTGTACAACCCCGACAACTGGGCTATCGACTCTTACACGCTGGCCTACTCGTTCCATCGCCAATACCTGCCTACCACGACCAGCTACACCAACGGCCTCGGCTACGTCTGGCGGTATTGCTACGACACGAATGGCTACCTCACCAAGATCATTGACCCGCTCGGCGACAAAACCAGCTACAGCTACGACCCCGCTACGCGGCTCATCGCCTCCACGACCAACGCCGACGGCGCCGTCACCCGGTTCCAGTATGATTCGCAAGGCAATCGCACCAACTTGACCGATGCCCTGGGCAATGTGACCCGCTACACCTACGACCCGATTTACAACCAGGTAACCAGCCTCACGGATGCGAATGGCCGCACCACGGTCTATCAGTATGACTCGCGCGGAAACAAGACCAACGAGATCGATCCCTTGCTCCAGAGCCAATCCTGGACCTACGACGGGCATGGGAACGTTCTGTCCCACACCGACCAGCGCGGTTACACCACGACCTATCAATACGACAGCTTTGGCGAGCGCACCAACATGACGGACCCGCTGGGCAATACCACGACCTATACCTACGACGCCGTCGGCAACCGCATTGCGACCACTGACGCCCTCGGGCGCACGACAAGCTACACCTACGACCGCCTCAACCGCGTTATCGGCGTCACGAACGCGCTGGGAGGCACAACGACCTATACCTACGACGCGCTCGGGCGTCAGCTCTCGATGACCGACCCGAACACCAATACGACTACTTACACGTATGACGTGCGCGGGCGCCTCATCGAGACCACTGACCCTCTTGGCAACTCCAGAACGTATAGCTATGACGCTGACAACAACCGCCTCTCCACCACCAACGAACTGAACCAACCCACCACCTACGCCTACGACGCGGCGGACCGCTTGATCCGCGGGACGAATGCGCTCGGTGGCGTGACTTCGACAGTGTATGACGGCGTCGGTAACACCGTGGCCCAGACCGATGAGAACGGGCACACGACCACCTACGGGTATGACGCTCTCAACCGCCGGACTGACGTGACTAATGCGGTCGGATCGGTGAGCCAGTACGACTATGCCATGCCGGGCGGCCCGCCCTGCTGCTCCCCGACCATTGGCTCGGACCTGGTCACCAGGATGGAGGATGCCAATGGCCGAGTGACGTTCTACCGCTATGACGAGCTGGACCGCTTGGTCCAGACCATCCATAAGAACGGCCCCACTAACGATGTGCCCAATCCGAACGATGCCGTTATCACCTATAGCTACGACCCGGTGGGTAACCGCCTGACCATCACCGACCCCATTACCAACGTGACCTCGTTCGTCTACGATGGGCTGAACCGCCGGGTCGCCGCAACCAACGCAGCCGGTGACACGACGTTTTGGGCCTATGACCAGGTGGGCAATGTCCTGACTCGGACCGAGCCCAACGGCAATGTCAGCACGAGCGCCTACGACGCCCTCAACCGGGTCATCACGGTGTATGACGATATCGGGCTGGTGACCAGCAACCGTTATGACGCGGTGGGCAACGAACTCAGCGGCACTGACGCCAATGGCAACACCACGACCTACACTTACGACGGGCTGAACCGGCTCACCAGCGCCACGGATGCCGTGGGCAACACCGGCACCATCACTTACGACGCCCTCGGCAACCAGATCGCCACTACCGACCGCCTGGGCAACACGGCGACTTATTCCTACGATGCGCTGAACCGGCGCGTCGGCGAGACCAACGCGCTGGGTAATGTCACGACCTATACCTACGACCCGGTGGGTAACCAATTGAGCCTCACTGACGCCAACGGCCACACGACCTCATACACGTACGACGCAGTGAACCGGCCCGTTACCGAAACCTATCCCGATTCACCGCCGAACACGCGCGTTAACACCTACGACGCCGTCGGCAACCTCATCAGCCGCACTGACCAGAAAAGCCAGGTGGTCACTTATTCCTACAACGACCTTTATTTCGTGACCAACCGGCATTACCAGCCGAGCGGGGCGAATGACAACTTCACCTACGACCTTTCGGGCCGGATGCTTAGCGCTGAGCGCGGCGGATGGGTGGATACCTTCGCCTACGACGGGGCAAACCGGCTGATCACCTCGACCCAGAATGGCCGCACGCTGACCTACCAATACGACATCCCCGGGCGCGTGCAGACGAATAACTATCCCTCGGGCCGGATGCTTAACTATACCTACGACGCCCGGAGCCGCCTGACCTCACTCAATGACGAGACGCCCAATCCGGCCATTGTGACCTATACCTACGACGGTGCCGACCGCATCATCACCCGCAGCTATCGCAACGGCACAGTCGCGACCTACACCTATAATCCTAACAACTGGGTCACGTCGTTGGAGCATACATTTGGCGTCACCCGCATCGCGGGCTTTGGCTACAACTACGACGCCGAGGGCAACAAATTTTACGAGCAGAAGCGCCATGCCGCGACGGATTCGGAAGCCTACGCCTACGACTCTACCTACCGGTTGACCAACTACGATGTGGGCACACTCGTCGGCAACGTGGTGCCGTCTCCGTCCGAGGCCAAGGCCTGGCTGCTGGACCCGCTGGGTAACTGGAGCCTGCTGGTGAGCAACAGCGTGCCCGAAGTTCGCACGTATGGCCCGGCCAACGAGCTGACCTCCATCAACGCCAGCATCCTCTCCTACGATGCCGCCGGGAACCTCGCGCAGGACCCCGCTTACTCCTATGCCTACGACGAGGCCAACCGGCTCGTCCAGGTCACCCGGAACAGCGACCTGGCCATCGTAGGCCAGTATGCCTACGACGCTTTGGGGCGGCGAGTCATCCAGATCACTGACCCGGCCGGCGTCACAAAAACGAACTACTACTACTACGACGTCGGGCGAATCATCGAGGAGCTGGACGGCACGGGCACAATCCAGGCGACCTACACCTACGGGAATTACGTGGATGAAGTGCTGACGATGGACCGCGGGGGCCAGATTTACTATTACCACCAGAACACGCTATGGAGCCCAGCCGCGGTAACAGATAGCTCGGCCAACGTCGTCGAGCGCTACACCTACGACGCCTACGGGCAGGTCATTGTGCTGGATGCCAGCTACACGCCCGTGCCCGCCAATGCCTGGGGCACGCCGCACAGCGCTATCGGCAGCCCGTGGCTCTACACGGGTCGCGAGTTGGACGAGGAGACCGGCCTCTATTACTACCGCTCGCGCGCGTACGACGCCGGCAAGGGCCGCTTCCTGCAGCGTGATGCGCGAGACTACTTCGACGGGCCGAATCTTTACATCTACGTGCAGGACCGTCCCACGCGGTTGGTTGACCCTGCCGGCACTGCGTCGCAGCAGTGCACGATACGCGGCTGGAAGCCCTTGCAAGGCAGCCAGACCAGCTTCCCGGGGAAAGACAAGAAGAGCTTCCGGCGCGGCTTTGGCCCCGTGCTGCTCAATTTCGGGTATGACGTGGATATCCAAGCCTCCGAATGCGAGACCTGCTGCGGAGACGGACGGAAGTTTACGGACAAGAAGCTAGGGGCAACCATTGGCTTCAAGGCCGAGCTGTCCATCGCCTCCTATGCCGGCTTCTTCAGCCTCGCGGGAGTGGACTGGAACTTCTTCCTGGGCGCCAAGGGCACCGTGGGAGCGTCAGCCAGCATCTCCGGCACGTTCCAGTCCGACTACTGCAAGGGCGTCGGGCTGGAATTCGAGCTATGTGGGAATGTGAACATCTACGGGTCGCTCGCCCTGGGCGGAGAGGCCAGCGTGGACATCTACCGCTGGTGGAGCGCGAACATCGGCGTCACCGCCACCGCCACGCTGAACTTCCCCGGCAAAGCCTGCTGGCGGTGCAGCATTGCCAAGGGCTGCTCGTTCGAGAAGTTCGAGTGGCAACGGCCGCGCATTGACTTCGTAGTGAGTGGCTGCCTGGCCACCCTCGGATGCGTTTCATTCTCGCCGCCGAGCATACAGTTCTAGCGGCAACGCCTCCCGTGGATTCAAGGGATCATGGGGCATGCCCTGTCCCGGAGGGACATCTGACCCTAGCCCAACGCTTCAGCGTTGGGGAACCTGTGCTGTGCGGCCCAAGTCCCGAAGGGACGGCTGAGCGGATTGCGCCGGCCCTCGGATTCAGCCGTCCCTTCGGGACTCGGTGCCCGCTTGCGGTATCCCCAACGCTAAAGCGTTGGGCTATGGTCAGATGTCCCTGCGGGACAAGGCGCCACCGAGTTTGCAAGAGGCATAGGTTCCTGCCGCACGCAACAGCCCGCCCCTGTATCAAGGCGCGACGGGCATAGCCACGCGATAGAACCATGAGCTGGCGGCGCCGTTCAGCGGCGCGGTCACTAAGCCCGAGCCGCTCATATCGAGGCTGCTCGTGGCTATCCGCGTCCAGTTGCTGACCGCAAGAGCGGCGTTCGTCGCTGCCAGCGTATAGATCGTCGCCCCGGGCGCGCCATTGCCAACCTGCAAGACAAGGTTCGTCGGGGTCAGCACCAGCCCGGTGATGCTGGGCTGCGAGGCGGATGACACGACCGCGAGCATCCCGTTAGCGGGAGTGAATCGCCAGCGCAAGTAGTTGCCCGGCTTGGGCGTGATGCTGCTGAAGTTGCCGCTGGCGCCGGCGGCGCTGAAGATCGAGTAGCTCTGGCCGCGCGCGAGCGTGCCCGCTAGGTTGGTCACCGTCATCGAGCCTCCATAAACCACGCTCGCCAAGCCCTGCACGGCGCCGTGGGCCAGGGTCGAGGCATTTAGCGCGACATGGGTGCCGCTGCCCGGGTTAAGGGTTAGGGTGTTGCTGACGGTCAGTGCCCCGAGCGGGTTCCCCGGGGCGAGGATGGCCCCTGATTCCACGATCAGCGGCCCGCTGATCACTCCTGTCCCGCTGAGCGTCCCGGCGGCCACATCCACCCCGTCCAGGCCGACACTTCCGTTGAGCCGTAACAGCCCTGCGCTGACGATCGTCTGGCCCGCGTAAACATTGCTGGCCGTTAGCACCAGCGTGCCGTCGCCCTGCTTTTCCATCCCGTTAGTCCCCGCCAGCACCGTGCTCATTGTCACGGTCTGCGAAGCCAGGCCGACCGTGATCGAGGGCGTGTCGAACGTGGCATCCAGCGTAAGCGGGCCGCCTGAGCCGGTGTTCAACGCCCAGGAATCCGGGCCTGTGGTCGCGGTAAACTCGATGTTCCCGATGGTGCGCGCCCCGTCGAGCGTGAATGTCGCGTTGGTAGGTATGGCCGGCTCGAAACTCAGGCCGAAGTATGCTGTGTTGTCCGTGCCGTCGGCCACAGTTCCGGAATCCCAGTTGCCGGCGGTGGCCCAACTGCCGCCTCCGGCTTTGGCCCAGTAGCCATCATCGCCCGCTGCCTGCAAGGCGAGCAGCAGCGTTGCGAGCAGGGTCGTCCAGAAGTGCGGGCCGGCAAGCCCGTGGCCCCCGGAGCGCCGCCGCAGCAACGCAGCCTTCAGGCGGCCATGCCGAGTTGCACGCAGGTTGTCTCGATGCGTAGAACAGGGAATGCCGGTAGCCATGTTCGGTTCAGGGTTGAGCGTATTACCATTACCTCGTCAGCAGGGCCAAATCAACTGTTGCCCAGGAAGGCCATGGCAACGCAGCGGCGACGGCTTGCGTGGCCTCGGCGGGTTCGCTAGCGTTAGCAGGCGAACGGAGGCCCAATCCGCGGGTCATTTGTTCATGATGCCTGAGTCATACCTTCAGCACCTCCTTGCCGAGCGCATCGGCGGCAGCCGATACGGCAAGTCGGGTGCGATCTATAAGTTCGAGAAGATCAAGCGTGCCAAGCGCGCGGCCGTGGCGGCGCATCCGGGCAAGGAGATCCTGGACTTGGGCGTCGGCGAACCGGACGAAATGGCCTTCCCGGCAGTGGTCGAGACGCTCTGCGCCGAGACGCGCAAGCCCGAGAACCGCGGGTACGCGGATAACGGCGACGCCGTCCTGAAGCAGGCGGCCGCCCGCTACCTGGAGCGCGTGTGCGGCGTGAAGGGCATTAACCCGGATACCGAGGTGCTGCACTCGATCGGGAGCAAGGCCGCCCTGTCCATCCTGCCGGGCGCGCTGGTCAACCCTGGCGATTATGTGCTCATGACCACGCCGGGCTACCCGGTGTTCGGCACCCACGCGCAGTATCTCGGCGGTCGCGTGCATAACCTGCCGCTGAGGGAGGAGAGGGATTTCCTGCCCGACCTGGGCGCCGTGCCCGCCGACGTTCTGGAGCGGGCGAAGGTGCTGGTGCTCAACTACCCGAACAACCCGACCGGCGCCAGCGCCACACCGGACTTCTTCGCACGCGTCGTCGAGTTCGCGCACCGGAACGAAGTGGCGGTAATTCACGATGCGGCCTACGCAGCGCTGGTCTTCGAGGGCCGGCCACTCAGTTTCCTGGCGACGCCCGGCGCGAAGGACGTAGGGGTGGAACTGCACTCCGCCAGCAAGTCGTTCAATATGACGGGCTGGCGCTGCGGGTTTGTCGCGGGCAACGAGTTGCTGGTACGGGCATACGGAGACCTGAAGGACCACACCGACTCGGGCCAGTTTCTCGCGATCCAACATGCCGCTGCGCACGGGTTCGACCACCCGGAGATCACGCAGCAGATCGCGGCCAAGTATTCGCGCCGGATGGACGGGCTGGTGCGGGTGCTGAGCGAGGCGGGATTTCAGGCCCGCAAGCCCAGAGGATCGTTTTTCCTGTACGTTAAAGCGCCGACTGCGGCGACTCTCGCGGATGGGACCGGTATCGAGTTCCAGAACGCCGAAGAGGTTTCCCAATGGCTCATCACCGAGCGGCTGATCTCCACCGTGCCCTGGGATGACGCGGGGGCCTATCTACGGTTCAGCGTGACGTTCCCCGCCCGGGACGTTGGGGACGAGCGCCGTATCCTGGCGGAGATCGCCGCGCGATTGAGCGGCGTGCGGTTCGAGTTTTGAGCGGCGGCCGTGGAGCTGCCCCGTTTTGCACCTTAGAGGATGATTATGAGAATGATGGGATTAGCCCGCTGCCGTGAAAGCGGCCGGATCGAGCGGTTTGTGTGGCGTTGGCTGGGAAGCCTGGTGGCCGTGCTTGGGCTTGCGCTCAGCGCCGGCTGCAGTTCCCCGGGCCAGCCGGAATCTGACCCACTGGCTTGGGTCGAGATACACGGGCAACCGCACGAAAAGGTGGCTGACGTGGCGGCCGAGGTGTTTCACGACAACGGCTATACCGTGACCCGCAAAGGCTGGGAGCACCTCATTTTCGAGAAGCCGGGCTCAAAGATGAACAACATCGCCTACCGGAATTGGGCTGAGGGACCGGTTTGGGTGCGCGTCAAAGCCACGGTGGTGGACGTGAAGCCCGGCACGTGCCGGCTCGAATGCGAGGCCTTTGTCGTGCGTAGCCGCAACGAGCCGACCGAGGAGGAGATTCGGGTCAACAGCCTCCATCGCAAGAAATACCAGCAAATGCTGGATGAGGTCGCCAAGCGCCTGCGCACCCAGCCCGGGGGAACCAGCTAAGCGGCTTATGGGAAGTGCCTGAGAATCCGCCGGAACGCGACGCCGCCCCCATACGGGTTGGCTGAGACCTGAGCCAGAAGCACCCAAATCGCTGGTCTGCAATGGGTTGCATCGAACGAGGCGCCTTCTGACTTGGGGACTTGATCCAGGCGGGCCTCACGCGTGTCTGCCCGGTGATATACCGGTGTGTCTCCCATGGGGCCCGGACCACATGGGAGACACACCGGCATACTACCGTGGCACCACCGGGGCAACGCCGGGGCCCGGCCGCTGGCGGGAAAGGGCGGAAGCCCGGGATACAGCAGGTTCGGGAAGCGGCGCTACGAAATGCCCTGCTGGGGCGCAGTGCGCGGATACGCCCGCGGCACGGGCGGGCCCGTCAGACGCCGGCTATCCGCTTCTTGTATTCCGCCAACGCCGCGTCCAGCCGCTCCTTGGCAGTAGTGTCACCCGGCACGTTGTGCGAGGGGTGGATGTGCAGCTTCACCCCGCGCTCGGCCAGTATCTCCGCCACGGTGCAGACGGTCATCCACACGCACGTGACAAAGGCCATCGTCGAGACCGGGCCAACCTTGTCCGGGTGGTTCTTGAGCGGCACACAGGCATCGCCAATCGGCGCGCACGTATCCACGACCAGGTCGGCGATGTCGAAGATGGTCTTGCCTGAGGAATGGCGCGTCTGCTTGCCCTTGGCCGCCGCCGCCGAGCCGTAGGCAATGACCTTCATGCCGCGCTTCCTGGCTTCCAACGCCACGTCAATGTTGACGTTGTTGATGCCGGAATGCGAGAAGAGCCACATCGTGTCGCGCGGGTCGAAGTTGTAGCCCTTCATGATCTGGACGCCGTAGCCCTCGACCCGTTCCAGGAAGACGAACTGGTGCACGCCGCCCTCGCCCACGATCCGGGTGAAGAACGTCAGCGGCAGCTCGCACATAGGGTGAAAGCCGACAAAGCCGCCGATGCGCGGATACATTTCCTCGATGGGAATCGTGGCATGGCCGCAGCCGAACGTGTGCACCCAGCGTCCGGCCTGGATGGAATCCGCCATGACCTCGGCAGCGCGGCGGATAGCGGGCATCTGGGTCTGTTCAATCCGGTCCATGACCGCGCGGGTGTTGGCGAGCCATTGCTGGGCGACGTTGGGCATAAGGCAATACAGTTCAGGAGTTGTAGGTCTGGAGGTTACGTAGCGTGGGGTGCCGCGATGGCGGCGCCGGCGCTGCCGCCCTTGTGGAGTTCTCTGGCGACAAGGAAGAGCAGCACCGCGGAGGCGACGAGGCAGCCGAGCATGACCCTGGTATATTGCGCGATGCCGTGACTCTGCGCCAGCACGCCGAAAGACTTATTGATGATCATGTTCCCGACTAGCGCGAGGAAGAAGATGGTGCTGAAGGCGGTGCCCGATTGCGCGGGATATCGGTCGCCGATGTAGCTGAGCACGATGGGGAAGGCGGCGGCCAACCCGGCGCCGATCAGCAGCGCGCCCGCGAGCGACACACCGTAAGTGCCGGCGGCCATCAGCAGCAACGCTCCCGCCGCCGTGATCCCGATGCTGGTGAAGAGCACCACTTGGGATTTCACATGCTTGAGCAGTCGGCTCAGGGCCAGGCGCGCCAGGACCATCGCGCCCGTCACTGCCATTAGCCCGAGCAGCGTCTGCCACTCGGGGGCCTGCCGGCCCGAGAGGGTGACCTTCTTGAAATAGCGCGTCATCCAGTCATTGGACATGCCCTCCATGCCGCTCTGAATGGCCAGGGCCAGGCCGGCCAACAGGAAAATGGGGTGCCTGAGCAGCGCCAAGCCGCTGGCCGAGGAGGCGGATTGCTCCCTTTGTTTCGGCGGCGGGAAGGTGATGGCCAGGAACCAGGCCACCGGCACGAGCACGAACGCGCCGATGCCGGCAACGATGGCCGGCAGCGCAAAATGGCGAGAGAGCGCCGCCAGCGTGCTCGGCATCCCCAGCGCTCCGATGCCGAAGAACACGCCGAGCAGGCTCAACCGCGCGCCGCGCTCGCCCTCGCTGACGTCCGCCGCCAGGGCGTTGGTGGCACCGTTGAGGACGCCGCCCCCGAAGCCGATCAGGAACACGAACGCCTGGATCCAACCCCGGCTGGCGCCGAACGCCATGCCTTCCAGCCCGGCCATCACCAGCAGGGCGCAGATGATGAGCATCCATTTGTAGCCAAAACGGTCCACGATGGGGCCGAAGATGAGCGAGCCGGCCAGGATGCCGAACGGCAACAGGGCCGTGAGCGTGCCAATGCCGTTGTCGTCCAGGTGGAAGCGTTCCGCCAGCATGTTATTCACCGAGCCCAGGGACAGGAATACGATGCCGAAGAGCAGCATCCCGAGGCAGGCCGCGGCGAACACCAGATTGCGGTTGAACATGCGGCGCGAAGTATTAGCAGGCCGGCGTTTCGAACTCAAACCCCTTGACGAGATTCCTGCTCGACGGGGCGGATCTTGTTAGGACCACCACAACCTCCCCTCACCCCAGCCCTCTCCCCATCCGATGGGGAGCGGGGGAATTGCCCCGGGATGCTGGTCTTTCTCCCTCTCCCCATCTGATGGGGAGAGGGCTGGGGTGAGGGGCCCGTGACGTCCCGGCTCGACCCGCCGCGCGTTTCCCGGTACAAGGACCCGGCGTAGATGAACCGAATTGCGAAGCCAGGGCTGCTGCTGCCAGGCCTGCTGGGGGCGGCGGCCCTGGCGGCGCTGGTGTTTTGGCTGTCGCACGGCCCGGACAAGCCGCCTTCGTTGCGGGTGCCCGGGACGGATCAGGCGCCCGGCGCTGAAGCCGGCGCGCGTGGCAACGCAGTGCTCGCGGGCAAGCTCATCCCTGCCGATGGCCAGCCTTCCGCCCTCCCCGGCGCTTGGCCGCAGTGGCGCGGGCCGGCGCGGGACGGCATCAGCACGGAAAACACACCCCTCAAGCACTCCTGGCAAGGCGCCGAGCCGCGCGAACTCTGGGCGGTGGACGTTGGCGAAGGCTACGCCGGCGCGGCGATCCGCGCCGGCCGCGTGTACGTGATGGACTACGACCGGGACAAACGCCAGGACGCCTTGCGCTGCCTCTCGCTGGATGATGGCCGCGAGATTTGGCGCTACGCCTATCCCGACTCCGTGAAGCGCAATCACGGCATGTCGCGCACCGTCCCGGCGGTAACGGATAAGCTTCTCGTCGCCATCGGCCCCAAGTGCCACGTCGTCTGCCTGAATCCCACGACCGGCGAACTCCGCTGGGGCCTCGACCTGGTCCGCCAATACGGCACGACCGTCCCCCCCTGGTACGCCGGGCAGTGTCCGCTCATCGAGAATGGCGCCGTGATTCTCGCCCCGGGCGGCAAGGACTGCCTGCTGCTGGCCGTGGACGGCGACACCGGCAAGGAGCTTTGGCGCGCGCCCAACCCGCAGGGCTGGAAGATGACCCACTCCTCGGTCATGCCCATGGAATTTGGCGGCCAGCGCATGTATGTGTATTGCGCCAACAACGGCGTGGTCGGCGTCTCGGCCAAGGACGGCGCGATTCTCTGGCAAACCACGGCCTGGAAGATCAGCCTCGCCACCGTGCCCTCACCGCTGGTCCTCGATGGCGGGCGCATCTTCCTCACGGGCGGCTACAACGCCGGCAGCCTGATGCTGCAACTCCAGCAGGAGAACGGCCATCTCGCCGCCAAGCCCGTGTTCAAGCTGGAGCCCGAGGTCTTCGGCGCCACCCAGCACACCCCCATCCTCCACGACGGCCACATTTACGGCACGCGCGCGGACGGCAAATTCGTATGCCTGGACCTGGACGGCAAGGTCGTCTGGACGAGCGACCCCGGCCTGCAGTTCGGCCTCGGCTCGTTCATCCTGGCGGACGGGATGTTCTTCGCCATGAACGATGCCGGCCTGCTACGCCTGATCGAGGCCACGCCGGCGAAGTATATCCAGGCCGGGCAGGCCCAGGTCCTCAAGGGCCGCGAATCGTGGGCCCCTCCTGCCCTCGCGGGCGGCCGCCTCATCGTGCGCGACCTCACGCGCATGGTGTGCCTGGA
>DATKNZ010000102.1:0-11856 GCA_035541055.1 Candidatus Acidiferrum sp.
CTTATGTAAGCGCCACTCCCCCATCAGGGCCGAATTAGCCCGCATGCTCTTCGGCTGAGGCGCTCACCCCCAGTTTCAGCCCTACCCGTTACCACACCGTATAATCGCCGTATAATCCCCGTGTACACACCGTATATTCAATTTGAATATACGGTGTGTACACGGGGATTATACGGTGTGGTGACGGAGAGGTGAGGGTGCAGAGGCGGTATCGTGAAGGTCCATGAGAATGTCATCTCTCCAGCAAGCTGCTGGGCTGGCTCCGAGTGGAATACGGCATCGAAAAGCCCGGCAACAAGCTCCTCGCCCTGACCGACCTCGACTCCAACACCTGGGTCAGCGAAGTAAAGCGCATCCGCGGCAAGCAGCAGCCCCTCTCCTCCGCCGGCCTTCATGCCTTGCGTGATAAATGCACCCGCATCATCGAACCCGCCCGCGCCTTCGCCGCCGAAACCTGAACCTTGGAGCGCGAGGCCAAGGCTGAAGGCTAAAGGTCGAGGCCGGAAACGCTGCGGCGGCTATGCCCTCACCTTGGCAGAGATTGCGCTGACGCGGCAAACCGCCACGCTCCGGAAGCCAACCTCGGTCGCGACCTGAATCGGCGCGCAGAATCCCAACGGGATTCCAACACTCAGCCCAGGGTTGCCAGGCACGAGCTACCCTGGGTTAAGCGTGAAATTCAACATCTACCCCAACGGGGTTGCATCGGTCGTGCCGTCGCGCATTGATGCAACCCCGTTGGGGTTGGGGAGAATCGGATGCGGTTTCCCAGGGTAGCTCGTTCCTCGCAACCCTGGGCTGAGCGCTAAAATCCCTTTGGGATAGCTGTTGACAGCGCACGCGCTATGTCTTCTCACCCTAACCCACCTCGACTGCAACACCTGGGTCAGCGAAGTAAAGCGCCTCTGTGGCAAGAAGCAGCCCATGTCCTCTGCCGGCCTCCACGTCTTGCGTGATGAGTATCTGTGGCCGGGGCCAGCGGATGCCGATGGTTTACTGAAGAGGCGCAGGTTTCATGCAATTTGCGGTTTTCCGCCGGGTCAAGCCTGCATTGTGCAAGAAGGCAAACCGAGCCGCCGGGCGGCTTGACCTTTCGGCGCGTTCGCCGGGGAGGTGAACGCAAACGATTGGTGACACGGTGCTTGTGCTGTCAAGTGAGGGCGGGCGGGGCGAGGCAGATGCGGTGGCAAACACGGGCCTGAAATAGGCTTGGCACAGTCCTCGCTTGAGGACCCGGTGGCTGGTAATGAAGCCAACCAAAACGAAGCAAGCACTATGTTAGGAACGGTTTTGATAATCCTGCTGATTCTGCTGTTGCTCGGCGCGCTGCCCACGTGGCCGTATAGCCGGGGTTGGGGTTACTACCCGAGCGGCGGACTCGGCGCGGTTTTGGTGATCCTGGTGATCCTGCTGTTGCTGGGATGGCTCTGACCGGAGCCGGCACGGACATTGGACTGAAACGCGCTTCCGATTATACGGACGGGATGATAGCCCCGGCCCGCTGAGATGCGGGCGGCGCGGCCAACTTGCGTCAGCGGGGTATTCGCCAGAGGTGCTGAGAGCTAGGGCGAGCGGATACCGTAGAAGCGCTGTACGCTATGCCCGGCAAAGTCATCCGTGAACTCGAACAGGCCGGGCCAGACTTCGATCGCCGATCCCACCACTGCCCAGTCGCTCAAAGGCAGGGCCGGGTTGTCGGAGGCCAGCGAGCTGAGCCGTCAGCCCCGCCGACCAGCACTATGCCGCTCGGCAGCAAGCCGGCCGCGTGCGATTGCCGTAGCGCGTTCGGCGTTCCAGTGAGAGTCGCCTGGCCGGTGGCAGGATCGAAGAGCTCGGCTGAGGCACTGCCGGGAGAGCCGCCCACGAGCAGCACTTAGCCGTTGGTAGGGCCGGTTACAAAGCGCACGCGTGCTGCCCAAACCACTTCGACGGGAGGGCGAGCGTCCTCGCGAGCCCAAACTTCTCGGGAACTCCAAGGAAATCAGGGCTCGCGCGGACGCTCGCCCTCCCCAATCGGTTGCCGGGCCTTTGGGCAACACGCCCTTGTGCGGGCTGCGATTGCCTTTAGAATGTGCCAGACAGCAAGCCGGTGAAGCAGCGCAGGCCAAATCCATCCGCGGGGAAGCGACCAGGGCAGACCGCTGTGGCGAGGCCCTGGCGGCTGCGGCTGGCGGTGATGTTCGGGGCGCCGGTGCTGTTCTTCGGGCTGCTGGAACTCGGCTTGCGGCTGGCCGGGTTCGGCCATCCCACGGCGTTTCTGCTGCCCTCCTCCAACCAGGGCCAACCGACCCTGGTGCAGAACAACCAGTTTGGCTGGCGGTTCTTCGGGGCACGGATGTCGCGCTTGCCGCAGGCGATCTCCATTCCGCGCGATAAGCCGCCCGGCACCGTCCGCATATTCGTGTTCGGCGAGTCAGCGGCTTTCGGCGACCCGCAGCCGCGCTTTGGGCTGTCCCGGGTGTTGGAGGCGCTGCTGGAGGGGCGGCATCCGGGCACGAAGTTCGAGACGGTCAACGCCGCGATGACGGGCATCGGCTCGCACGCGATCGTGCCCATCGCGCGCGACTGCGCTCGCGCGGGCGCGGACGTGTGGGTGATCTACATGGGGAACAACGAGGTCGTGGGGCCGTTCGGCGCGGGCACCGTCTTTGGGCCGCAGGCGCCGCCGTGGCCAATCGTGCGCGCGAGCCTGGCGCTGAAAGCCACGCGGACCGGTCAACTGCTGGACTCAGTTCGCGAGGCGCTGGAGAAGCCCCCGCTCGGCAAGAGCGAGTGGGGCGGCATGATGATGTTTCTCGGCCAGCAGGTGCGGGCCAGCGATCCCCGCATGGGCCGGGTGTATGCCAATTTCCAACGCAACCTGGCGGACATCATCCGCGCCGGCCACGACCGCGGCGCGGCGGTGGTGGTGAGCACCGTGGCGGTGAACCTGAAGGATTGCGCGCCCTTCGCCTCTTTGCATCGGGTCGGGTTGCCCGAGGAGCAACGGGCGCAGTGGGAGGCTCTCTTCAAAGCGGGTGTCTCGGCGCAGCGGGCGGGGCAATGGTTGGAGGCGCAGGGCCAACTCCGGCGCGCGGCGCAGATGGATGACAGTTTCGCCGACTTGCGTTTCCGCCTGGGGCAATGTGCCTTGGTGCTAGGGGAAGTGGCCGAGGCTCGCGATCAGTTCACCGCAGCGAGGGACCTGGACACCTTGCGCTTTCGCTGCGACTCGACCCTTAATGGGCTGATCCGGCAGGTGGCGGCCAACCGCGAGGGGGAACGGGTTCTCCTTGCAGACGCGGAGCAGAGCATGGCTGCGAGCAGCCCGGAGGGGCTTCCCGGAGCGCAGGCATTCTACGAGCATGTCCACCCGACCTTCGAGGGCAACTACGTCCTGGCCCGCGCCCTGGCGGAGCAGGTCGAAAGAGTCCTGCCGGCGACGGTGGCGAATTCCGGGCTGCCGTGGCCGCAGGCCGCCGAGTGCGCGCGGCGCCTGGCCTACACCGAGCGCGCGCGGCAACTGGGCGTGTCGGAGATCCTGGGCCGGCTGACGGACCCGCCTTTCATCTTTCAAGCCAACCATGAAGAGCAAGTGCGTCATTGGACAAGCGTGGCGCGCAGCCTGCCGCCGACCGACTCGGCGGAGGCGCTGCAGGGCGCCCGGAAAGCTTGCGAGGCCGCGCTACGGGTAGCGCCGGAAGACGCGTTTCTTTGCCAGGAGCTGGCGGAGTTGGAGCAGGCGCAAGGTGACTCCGCCGGAGCGGCAGCCGCAGCGAGGCGTTCCCTGTCGCTGCTGCCGGGCAACCAGGAGTGCTGGATGCTCCTCGGGCTGGCGCTGGTAAAGCAGGGAAGCTACCCGGATGCGGCAGCGGCGTTCCGGCGCGTCGCTGAGCTGGACCCGCAGGATGTTTGGGGGCGGCAAAACCTGGCGTTGTGCCTGGGCAAAATGGGCCGGCGCGAGGACGCGATCCGGGAGTTCCAGCGCGAACTGGCAATCAAGCCACGGTTCGGGCTGGGTTGGCTGGGCCTCGGCCAGGCCTACGAGGAGGCGGGCCGGCGCGGCGAGGCCGACGAGTGCTATCGCCGGGCGTTGGCCAACCCGATTCACCGGGCGGACGAGCTGACCACGCTGGCCCGGTTCTGCCAGAGCCGCGGCTGGCTGGAAGCCGCCGGCACCAACTTTGCCGCGGCAATCGAGTTGGACCCCTCCAACAGCCAGCTTCGCTTTGAGGCGGGCCTGGTCCTGGCTGCGCTAGGCCGCCACGCCGAGGCGGCCCAGCGGTATGCCGAAGCGGTCCAGCTTTCGCCGGGCCTGACGCAAGCGCACTTCTTGCGCGGGGTCGAGTTGGGCAAGCTCGACAAGCCCGGCGAAGCCGAGCCGGAGTTCCGCGAAGCCGCCCGTCTGATGCCGGAGCTGGTCGAGGCGCGCCTGAACCTGGGCATCACTCTCTATCGCCAGGAGAAATGGGTGGAAGCGCGCCAGGAGTTTGAGCAGGTGCTAGAGCGAAGCCCCACCAATGCGTTGGCGGCACGGTATGTGCAGGCTTTGCGCGAGCGAGCGGCGAGGCCGTGAAGATGAATGAGGTAGGGACGCCTCGCCGAGGCGTCCGTGTTGTGGCGGCGGCGGACGCCTCGGCGAGGCGTCCCCGCCCTGCCAGCCGTCGGCTTCCCAATCCTCCAAAGCAGCGCTTCTTTATCATTGACGGAGTGCGGCCTCCAGCGTAGCATAGCTTCCAAGACTACGTTAGGAGCTTTGCCGGACAACTCTGCCTTGGGAAGGCGCCAGCAGGTTTCCGACTGCCGTCGAGTTAAACGAGCACATACCGTAACCTAGAGGATCATATGCGATACCACACCCACAAAGCACTATCACCCGGACTGCTTGCAGTCCTTTGCTTCGGCGCCGCCTTGTGCGCCTCCGCCCAGACGTTGCTCCACCGATACAGTTTCAACGATACGGCCGGCAGTACGACCTTTACCGATTCGGTGGGCACGGCCGACGGGAGTCTGGTTAATCCAAACGCCCCCAATTCCGCCTATCTCGACGGTTCGCAGTTGGACTTGGACGGCAACGGCGGGTATGCGTCCTTACCGGCGAACTTGATCAGCCCGTTGACGCAGGTGACGATCGAGTTCTGGGGCACGTTCAGCAACGGCAACGCGAACTGGACCCGCGTGTTTGCGTTCGGCGACGCGAACGCAGTCGGCGGCAGCCTGGATTATTCCCAACACGCCCCCGGCGACTGGCAGAACCTCAATATGGCGACTCCCGCCGACGGCGACGTCTGGGCCAATAACCCGGGCGGTCTCGATGGGCAAACGAACGTGCACGTGACCTGCGTCGTGGACCCGCTCGGCAACAAGATGTACTACTACAATGGCACCAAGGTGACCTCGGACCCGGTGCTGAATAATGGCGCTGGTGGCACGGTGCCGGCTCTGAGCGGCTTGGACGACATCTACAGCCTGATCGGCTGGTCGCTGTTCAACGGGGATTCCACCCTGGCTGGCGCGATCAACGAGTTCCGGATTTACTCGGGGGTGCTCTCCTCCTCGGCCGTCGCGCTCAATGACGTCACCGGGCCGGACAATATTGTGACGAATCCGGGGCCGATTCAGGCGTTGCATTTCAGTGCGCCGGTGAACCCGCTGGTGGTGAACCAGAGTTCGCAGCAGATCCTGACCGGCGACTTCACCAATGTGACCGGCCTCGACCTGATTGCCTACGGCGGGGCCACCTTCGTCTCTTCCAACACGGCGGTGGTCACCATCAGCACTAACGGTGTGGTCAAAGCGATTGCACCCGGAACCACGAAGGTCGTCGCCATCTATGGCGGCCTGAGCACGACCAATTCATTGACCGTGATCGCGTTGCCGGCGGTTCTGGCGCACCGGTACAGCTTCAATGGCAGCGATGCCAGTGATTCGGTGGGCGGGGCGAACGGCACGTTGATGGGCAATGCGACGGTCACAGGTGGTCAACTCGTCCTGGACGGAAGTGCCGGCACGTACGTGAATCTGCCTGCAGGCATCATTAACATCACCACGAACACGGCGGTCACGTTCGAAGCGTGGGTCACCTTCGGCAACCCGGCGACGTGGGCCTACCTGTTCGGGTTCGGCAATACTAACGCCGGCAGTGGCGTGAACCAGATTGGTTGTGTCCCGTCCTCTGACCCCGGCGGCTTCCACCACTGGGGCATTACCGAGAACTTCTCCGCAGGCCGCACGCCAAGCTGGGCTCACCCCTGGGGCAATATCACCGCTCACATCACCTGTGTCGTGGATCCGCCCACCGGCACTATTTCCACCTACCGGGATGGCGTGCTCGAACTGGGCGAGTACGACTGCACCGCACCAATATCCAGTATCCCCAACAATTACGGGTTTATCGGCCGCTCCTTCTATGATGCTGACCCGTACCTGCAGGCCTCGATTGATGAGTTCCGCATCTACAGCGGCGCCCTCACTCCGCCGCAAGTGGCTTTGACGCACCAGGTCGGCCCAGCGTCGGCTGCCATCGATGTCGGCGCTCTGACTTCGATTGTGGTCCCTCCGACCAACTACCCGGCGTATGCTTCACTGGTTCCGCCCGTGATTCTGGCGAACTACGCCAACCTGGCGAACTTCAATTTGCTGGGTAGCGTGACGGCGCCCGGCAATGCTTATTTCGGCGGTCCGCAGGGGCTGGTGGTGACCTCGAGTGATCCCACCATCATCAGCGTCAACTCGCAGAACCTGCTGACCACGCACCGGCCGGGCAGCGTGACGCTGACCGCCAGCTTCGGCGGCAAGACCAACAGCGGGATCGTTTATGTGAAGAACCAGGCTGTCCTGGCTCATCGCTACAGCTTCAACACCGACGGCGACGCCAGTGATTCGGTCGGGGGCGCCAACGGGACACTGCAGGGCGGGGCCACGGTTTCGGGCGGTCAGTTGCAATTGACCGGCGGCAACGGCGACTACCTGGACCTGCCGCCGAACCTGCTCACGAATTACTCGTCCGTCACGATTGATGCCTGGGTCAACTTTGGCCCGGTGCAGAATTGGGCGCGGCTTTGGGAGTTCACCGATGTGGGGGCCGCCACGCAAAACGAGTTCTATTTCTCGCCCGGTTGGAATAACCCGCCGAACGCGAACTTCTACAACGCAGGCTTCCAGTGGGGCGGTAACGTTTTGGCGGCCGGCGCTCCCCTGGGTAGTGCGCCGTACCATATCACCTGCCTTTATGGTGACGGCACGCTCCAAGTGTACACCAATGGCGTGCTGGAGGTCTCCGCATCTGCGAACATGATTGCCCCGGCCGGCAACGCGGGATCAGTTTCCCAGACCATCGGCCACTCGCCGTTTAACGATCCGGGAATCAACGGCTCAGTGGATGAGTTCCGCATCTACCGCGGGCGGCTGGCGCCGGATGAGATTCTGGCGGAGGACGTGCTGGGGCCCAACACGCTGCTGACCACGACTGTGTCACTGAAAGCTGCTCTAAGCGCCGGCAACGTGATGCTAAGCTGGCCCGTAGCGGCTGGCGGCTTCTCGGTCCAGGCCAAGTCAAGCCTCGTCAGTGGGAGTTGGGTGACGCTGACCAATGTGCCCACGCTCGTGGGCAACGCCACCTGGCAAACGGCGGTGCCTACCACCGGCGGCCCACAGTTCTTCCGCCTCTGGCGATAGGCCACGTCTGCCCAGTAGCCGGATCGCCGGCTACTGGGTATAATGTCGGTATGAAAAGCATGGACGGTCAGGGAAACGCTGCCGTGCGCCGCCGGGCGTTTACGCTGATCGAGCTGCTGGTTGTCATCGCGATCATCGCGATCCTCGCCGCCTTGTTGCTGCCGGCGCTGGCCAAAGCCAAGGAGAAGTCGAAGATCGCTCAATGCAAGAACAACCTGCACCAGATGAGCCTCGGCACGCTGATGTATGCCAACGACAACCAGGACAAGCTGCCGGATTGCAACAACAGCCAGGGGCAGCCGCTGGGCGTGTGGGTCTGGGACCTCTCGGCCTATGTCGCCACCAACATCCAGCAGAACGTTGTTCGGCATGACATCTTCTATTGTCCCAACGAGCTGTACCTCTATAACAGCGCCACGCCAAACGCCTGGACGGCGTTCACCTACAGCTCGTCGGCCCCTTACCCTTTTGTCGTCACGGGCTTTATCTGGATGTTCCCCAACTCCCGGGCCGACGACTTTCTCCCCGGGTGGAGCCAGGTGACCAAGACAACGGTCCCGAGGCCGGGATTCAATGTCAGCAACACGGAACTCATCACCGATGCCACTATCTTTCTCAATGCCCTGGGCGGCGGACGCCAGTACGTCAACATCGGCGCGGCGGGCGGGACGATCGTCCGCAGCGCGCACGTGAACCCCAACTCCATCCCCTCCGGTGGGAATGTCTCTTTCCTGGATGGGCACATTGAATGGAGGAAGTTCCAGCAGATGACGAACATCGTCTTTCCGTCCGCCGGCGACCCGGGCTTCATGTTCTGACTTTAGCTTCCTGACAGAGAGAACCCCCCCCACCGTTCTATGCCGCAGCACTCCGCCTTGCCAAGGGCGACACGGACATTTCTGGCCCTGGTCCTGGCCGGGGCATGCTTAAGCTTCGCCTCGGCGCTTGCCCAGCTCCCTCCCTTGCGAGGCTACCTGTCGGCCCACGACCCCTCGACCATCACCCAGTGCAAGGGGCGCTACTACATCTTCTGGACCGGCCAGGGGATTCTCTCCAAGTCGTCAGCCGACAAAGTCTTTTGGACCCCCGGGCCGCCCGTGTTCACCAATCCGCCATCCTGGACGACCAATGCCGTGCCGGGGTTCACCGGTCTATTCTGGGCGCCCGACCTCCTGTACTTCAACAACAGCTACCATCTTTACTACGCGGTCTCCACTTGGGGAAGCCAGGTGTCGGGGATTGGGCTGGTGACCAACCCGACGCTGGAGCCATCCGACCCCAGTTATCGCTGGACCGACCAGGGCCCGGTGATCACTTCCACGAACGGCTCGCCTTACAACACCATTGATCCGAGCTTCACGTGGGACAACGCGGGCGGGCTCTGGATGGCATTCGGCTCCTACTGGAACGGCATTTACCTGGTGCAGCTCGATCCTGGCAGCGGGCTGCGCATCGCCCCTGGTTCACCGACTCACCATCTGGCCTATAACAGCTCGATCGAGGCCTCCTACCTCTGGCGCCGGGGCGGCTATTACTATCTCTTCGCCAATTGGGGCTCCTGTTGCTCGGGCGTGAACAGCACCTACAACATCCGCGTCGGCCGCAGCACGAGCGTGACCGGCCCTTACCTGGACCAGAGCGGCGTCAGCATGGTGAACAATGGCGGCGCGCTGTTCCTGCAGGGCAGCGGGAAGTACACCGGCCCCGGGCACGTCGGCATTCTGTCGCAAGGCGGCGCCCAGTCGCTCACGCACCATTACTACGATGCCAACGCCTGGGCCACGCAATACGGCGCCTACGGCAACGCCGATTTTGCCTACGGCCCGCTCACCTGGACTGCCGACGACTGGCCCGTGTTCACCAACAACTGGTCGGCACTGTATAACTTCCAAGCCGACGCGAGCGACGCCAACGGGCAATACACCGGCCTTCTGCAAAGCGGCGCGACCAGTGTGCCCGACGCCACCTACGGCCATGTCCTGAACCTCAACGGCACGAATCAATATGTCTGGCTTCCTCCCGGCGTCGCCTATGCCAAGACCTTCGTGGCGGTGGTGAACTGGCGCGGCGGGAACGCCTGGCAGCGCGTGTTCGACTTCGGATTCGACACCACCAAAACGGTGATGATGACCGCCGCCTCGGACGCCAACGTCCTGCGCTGCGACATCAACCCCGGCGGCAACCTGCAAACCATTCAATGGACGCAACCCTTGCCGACGAATGTCTGGACGCACGTGGCGCTCACGCTCGATGGCACGCAGGGCATTCTCTACGTGAACGGAGCGCCCGTCGCCACCAACGCCGGCATGAACCTCCTGCCGCTGAACGTGGCGCCCCAGACAAACCACCTCGGGCGCAGCAAATTCTCCGCCGACCCGTATTTCAACGGCGAATACGCTTGCTTCCGTGCCTACGGCCGCGCGCTCTCCCCGGCGGAAATTGCCGCGCCTATCGCCAGCATCGCGCAGCCTGCGGACGGCTCGTATTATTGGCCGGGCACGAGCGTTGCCTTCAGCGGGTGGGCCACCGATTTTGCCAGCCGCCCGCTCAGCCCTGGCAACCTGTCCTGGCTGGTGAATTACATCCAGGATGGCCGGACCAATGTTGTCTTCGGCCCGGTGGCGGGCACCGCTTCCGGCGTGTTCTCCATCCCGACCAACGCCACGGGCGGGGGCAGCTACGTCGTCGTCCTTACCGCCACGGACAACTCCAACCGCCAAAGCTCCGCCTTCGCCACGCTGCTGCCGGCCAACCCTCCTGCCTCTTGGTCTTCCTATTACCCCTTGAAAGCCGACGCCAACGACGCCAACGGCCACTACAACGGTACGCTCATGGGCGGCGCGTCCTTTGTCACCGATCCCACGCGCGGCAGTGTGCTCAACCTCAATGGGACCGGCCAGTTCGTCAGCTTCCCCGCCGGTCTCGCCGGGATGCAGACCTTCATGGCCTGGGTGAAATGGAACGGCGGCGCCGCCTGGCAGCGCATTTATGACTTCGGCAACGACACAAACCACTACACCGTCCTCACTCCGCTGAACTCGGACACCGGCAAGCTGCGCTTCAACATCAGCGTGGACAGCCGGCCCGGCGAGCAGATCGTAGACGCCGCCGCCGCCTTTCCCGTCGGCGTGTGGACGCACGTGGCCGTGGTGGTGAACGGTACCAGCGCCGTGCTCTATTCCAACGGCGTGCCCGTCGCCACCAATCTCTTCGCCAACCTCGTTCCCGCCGACTTGAACGCCACTAACATCTACTTCGGCAAGAGCCAGTGGCCGGCCGATCCCTATTTCAGCGGACGGCTGAGCTCTGTGCGCATCTTCTCCCGCCCGCTCGCCTCCAACGAGATTCTCGCGCCGCAAATCACTCTCTCGCAGCCCGCGCAGGGCGCCATCTATCACCCCGGCGACACTATCCCCTTCGCCGGCACCGCCAACGACTTCTACGACGCCCCCATCGCCGCCACCGGCCTCACCTGGACTGTCAGCTTCGTCAACGCCGGCGCCACCAACGTCGTCATGGGTCCGACCAGCGGCACGACGGGCGGCTCGTTCACCATCCCGAGCACGGGCGCAGGCGCGACGAACGGCTTCTACCAGTTCCTGCTCTCGGCGGTGGACGCCGCCGGCCACCCCGCCGCCAACGCCGTGAGGATCTATCCCGCGGCCTCCGCTTTGCCCGGCGACTGGGCCTCCTTTTATCCCTTCACCAGCGGCGCGCAGGATGCCAGCAACCTCTACAACGGCACCCTCAAGAACGGCGCCTCCATCGTCACCGACCCCGTCCGCGGCAAGGTGCTCAACCTCGCCCCGCTCTCCTCGCAATACGTGAACCTTCCTTCCGGCGCCGGCGCCGCCCAAACCGTCTCCGGCTGGGTCAAATGGAGCGGCGGCAGCTCCTGGCAGCGCGTGTTCGACTTCGGCCAGAACCAAAACGCCTTCTTCTACCTCACCACCTCCGACGCCGCGCAATTGCCCCAATGCGCCATCACCCCGGACCTCGCCGTTTACAACGAGACCATCGAGTCCCCGGTTGCAATGCCCGTCGGCCAATGGACCCATATCGCCGTCGTCATGGATGGCCGCCAGGGAACGCTCTACCTCAACGGGAGCGCCGTCGCTGTCAACAACAGCGTCAACCTCCTGCCCTCTGACGTCGCCTCCACCAACTGCAACTTCGGCAAAAGCCAGTACCCGGGCGATC
>DATKNZ010000103.1:0-18890 GCA_035541055.1 Candidatus Acidiferrum sp.
AGCGGCTGGTTGCCTGCCGAGCCCGAGCCGGACAGGGAGAAGGTGGATTGGGATTTGTATCTCGGTCCCGCCGCGTGGCGGCCTTACAACAAAAAGCTTCTGGATGGCTTCAATTTCGAGAAGGGCGGCGGCTTAACGGGCGGCGGCTGCCTGGAGTGGGGCTCGCATTGTGTGGACCTTTGCCAGTGGGCCAACGATGCGGATAACACGGTGCCCATCGAGTACGAGCCTGTGGACAAGGAATTGCACGCGCGCTATGCCAATGGCGTCAAACTCGTGATGCGGGACGATGGCTGGCTCAAGCTGGGTTCCTGCCCGGTGCGGTTCGAAGGCGCAACCGGCTGGGTGGAGACGGCCGACGACGGCGACATCGTGGCGAGCACGCCCGCGCTGCTGGCGGGCAAGGGCGCCAAGGTCAGCGGCTACCCGGCGAACTTCCATATCCGCGATTTCCTGGACTGCGTGAGGACCCGGGGCCAGACGCGCGCCAACGCCGATGCGGCTTGCCATTCCCACATTGCGTGCCAGGCGGCCAACATCGCTCTCTTCCTCGGGCGCAAGGTGAACTACGACCCGGTGAAGAACGAGTTCGTCGGCGACGAGCAGGCCAACCGGCTGCGCTCCGAAGCGCTGCGCGAACCGTGGAGAATCTAGGAGGCAAGGTATGAAAGGCGATCCTATGACTTGTCCGGTTATGTCAGTGAGCAAGCACCTGGGGGAGGAAATCCGAAATCCGATGGCCGAAGGCCGAAGGAAGGCCGAAATCCGAAGGCCGGACCGGCGGTCTGGCCCTCCGGCTCTGGCTCGTTTGCGCGTTTCGGAGTTCGGATTTCGGAGTTGGTTCGGCCTTCGGATTTCGGCCTTCGGGCTTGGCCTTCTGCTGGCCACCTGGACTCTGACTGCCGTTTCCGGGGATGTGGCCCCGGGGCAGAGGCTGTCGGGCCGGGAGCAGGAGCACAAATCCATCGGCGTCCTTAAATCCAATGCTCCGCCGGCCGAGAAGGCCATGGCGTGCAAGGAGCTGGCGGTCTGCGGCACCAAGGACGCGGTGCCGGCGCTGGCGTCGCTGCTGGCCGACCCGGAGTTGGCATCATGGGCGCGGATCGCCCTGGAGGCAATCCCCGGCCCGGCGCCGGATGCGGCGTTGCGGAAGGCGATGGGCCGGTTGCAAGGCAAGCTGCTGGTCGGCGTGATCAACTCGATTGGAGTGCGGCGTGATGGCAAAGCCGTCAGGGGGCTGGGCAAGAAGCTCGGGGACAAGGACGCGGAGGTCGCCTCGGCGGCAGCGGTTGCTTTGGGCCGGATTGGTGGAGCTGATGCCACGCACATATTGGAGCACGCCCTGGCGCGCGGGCCGGCGACAGCTCTGCCGGCTATCGCGCAGGGGTGTATCCTCTGTGCCGAACAATGTATGGCGCAAGGCCAACGGGCCCATGCCATCAGGCTTTATGACGCCGTCCGCCAAGCGGTGGTTCCGCGCGAGCGGGTGCTCGAAGCCACGCGCGGGGCGATTTTGGCCCGGCAGGCGGATGGCACGTCCCTTCTGCTGGTACAACTCCGCTCGCCCGACAAGGCCTTCTTCGGCCTGGGTTTGCAAGTTGCCCGCGAATTGCCAGGGCTGGGGGTCACGGACGCGCTGGTCGCGGAGTTGGCCCGGTGCAGCCCGGAGCGGCAACCGCTCCTGCTGGGGGCCATTGCCGACCGTAAGGATGCGGCGTCGTGGGCGGCGGTGTTGGAAGCAGCCAAGGCAGGGCCGGCCAGCATGCGCATCGTCGCCATCTCCGCGCTCGAACGGCAGGAAGACGCTTCCCATATTCCTGTGCTGCTCGACGCCGCCGCCAGCCCGGAGAACGACGTGGCGCGAGCCGCCCTTGGAGCCCTCACTCGCTGGCCGGGCAGCGATGTGGATAGCGCCGTTCTGCGCAGCCTGCCCGAATCCTCGGGCAAGGCCCGAGTGGTATTGATCGATGTTTCTGCGAAGCGGCAGTTTGAGGGCGCACTACCGGCGATCGTGAGCTCGGCTGACAGCCCGGATGCCGATGTCCGCCACGCCGCCGTCCAGGCGATCGGCGTGCTCGGAACGAGTCAGGAGGTCTCCCGGTTGATCGAGTTGGCCGAGCACACGCAGAACTCGGTGGACCGCGCCGACCTGGAAACGGCGCTCGTGGCCATCGCGTCGCGGGCGGGGTCGGCTTGCGTGCCTGAGCTCCTGCCGCTCACGCAAGCCGGCGAGCCCGCGCTGCGGATTTCGGCCTTGCATGTGCTGGCCTCGGCGGGCGGCCCGGCAGCTCTCAAGGCAGTCGTTGCCGCGATTGATGATAGCGATGCATCCGTGCAGGACGAGGCGGTGCGCACCCTCTCGACGTGGCCGAACAACTGGCCCGAGGACAGCGGCGTGGCCGATCCGATGCTGCGGCTGGCCCGGTACGGCAGCAAGCCCTCCTACCAGGTGCTGGCCTTGCGCGGCTATCTGCAGTACGTGCAGGGGGACAAGCAGCTCAAGGCCGATGCGAAGGTGGAAGCCGTGAGAGAGGTATTGGCACTGGTCAAGAGGCCGGAGGATCAGCGGTTAGCGATTGCGACGATCAGCAGCGCTCCGACTGCCAGTGCGCTCGAGATGCTGCTGGCCCTGGCGGCTGAACCTGCCGTGGCCGATGACGCCTACTCGGCTGCCTGCAAGCTCGCGGGGGACAAGGACTCCAAGATTGCGAAGGAGCCGCGCCGACACGCGCTGCAGACCGTGGCCGAGAAGGCGACTGACACCGCGACACGGACCAAGGCCGCGGAGGCGCTGAAGGCCATGTAGTTGGGGTGGCACCGGACGCGCTGCCCGGCATGGCGTCGTGCTGGACGCATCGTTGCTTATGCGAATCCAAACGTGTGCCGTCATGGCCCTGCTGCCGCTTTGGGCTGCGGCGGCGGAGATTCCTCGGCCGGTGCTGCCGGCGGGGGTGGGCGTGAACATTCACTTCGTCACCGGGCACGAGCAGGAACTCGACTTGATCGCGGCAGCCGGATTCAAGTTTGTGAGGATGGACTTCCACTGGGAGACGATTGAGAGGCGCAAGGGGCAGTATGACTGGGCCGGCTACGAGGAACTGCTGGCCAATCTCGACAAGCGGGGCTTGCGCGCGATTCTCATCCTCGATTACTCGCACCCCTTGTATGAGCGCGCCGTGACCAGCCCGGACCCGCTGAGCCATGTTCCGCGCCGAGCCACTGCTTCGCCCCAGAACCCCGAGAGTGTGGCCGCCTTTGCCCGCTGGGCTGCGGCTTCGGCCCGGCATTTCCGCGGGCGGCATGTGCTTTGGGAAATCTGGAACGAGCCGAATGGAAACTTCTGGGCGCCCAGGCCGGACGCCGGGCAGTACACGGCTTTGGCGCTCGCCACCGCCAGGGCTGTCCGGGAAGCGGACCCGCGGGCCACGATCATTGGGCCTGCCTCCTCCGGCTTTCCCTGGGAGTTCCTGGAGACCTTCCTCAAGTCGGGGGTGCTGGAATACCTCGATGCGGTGAGCGTGCATCCGTATCGCAATCCGCACAAAGCGCCGGAAACCGCGGCGGCGGATTATGCCCGGCTGCGCAGCCTGGTTGAGCGCTACGCTCCCGCGTCCAAGCGGGAACAGTTGCCGATCCTGAGCGGCGAGTGGGGGTATTCAAGTTTCACCCACGGCGTCTCGCTGGAGACCCAGGCCGCCTTCGCCGCGCGGCAGCAGCTCTCGAACCTGCTCAATGGCGTGCCGCTTTCGATCTGGTACGACTGGCAGAACGACGGCCCGGACCCGAATGAGAACGAGCATAACTTCGGGACGGTGCTGCCGGACCTGACACCCAAGCCGGCCTACACAGCCATTCGCACGCTGACGCACGAATTGCGCGGTTATCGCATCGTGCGGCAAGTTGCCTGTCCCGGCGGCGAGGATTACCTGCTCGTCTGTGCCGGTCCGGGCTACCGCAAGAAGCTCGTCGCCTGGACCCTGGGCGAGCCGCACCAGGTGCGCGTGCCCATCACGCTGTTTGGCCGGAACCGTCTTAGCGGCACTACAAGTGATGGCACGTGTTTCAAGTCACGCATTGATTCGGGCAGGCTGCTGCTGGATCTGACGCCCGCGCCGCAGTACGTGGATCTTCGTGGGGCCGCCTTGAACTTCCCTGCTCGCCTTTCGCCACCGCCGCCGCTATAAGGGACGGGATGGCGTTCAAAGACTTTCCGGCGCAGGCGCGGGGCGTGGAGTTGCTCCAACGCTCGCTGGAACGCGGGCGCCTTGCCCATGCTTACCTGTTCACCGGCGACCAGCTCGAGGCCCTGGAAGGCCTGGCCGGCGCGCTGGCGAGGACGCTCAATTGCCTCCAGCCGGTCAAGCGCAACGGCGCGGCGGTCGATTGCTGCGACCGTTGCCTGAACTGCCGCAAGATCGAGGACGGCAACCATGGCGACGTCTTCTGGGTGCGGCCCGAGTCCAGGACGCGCCTGATCAAGATCGGGCAGATTGTCCGGCGCGACGACAGCCCGGCCCGCGTGCTCCTCGACGCCGTCAATCTCAAGCCGACCGAGAGCCAGCATAAGATCGGGATCATCGTGGCGGCGGACCGGATGAACGAGGCGGCAGCCAACGCGTTCCTCAAGACGCTGGAGGAGCCTCCACCCCGCTCGCTGCTGATCCTGCTGAGCACCGAGCCGCAGCGCCTGCTGGAGACCATCCTGTCGCGCTGCCTGCGGCTGAACTTCTCCGGGGACGGCCCGCGCCAATGGGCGCCAGCGCAAATGGGATGGCTGGCCGCCTTCAGCGAGATGGCCGCCGCGGACCAAAGGAGCCTCATGGGCCGTTACCGCCTGATGGATGTGCTCCTGCGCAAGCTGGCCGAGGTGCGGGAGCAGATCGAGGAGACGCTCAAGGCCCGTTCGCCGCTAGAGAAGTACGAGGACGCCGAGCAGGCGGCGCGCGACCAATGGGAGCAGGAGCTTAAGGCGGCCGTGGAGGCCGAATACCGCCGGCGGCGAGGGGAGTTTCTCCTGGCTTTGGAATGGTGGCTGCGCGATGTGTGGCTGCAGACGCTGGAGCCTGCGCGGGCGCAATCGGCAAACGGCAGCGCCCCTGAACCCCGCATCGGCCTCGAGGGCCATGGTGAGGAGCTGCTGGCCTTTCCGCAGTTGTCCGGAACACGCCGCGTGGCCCAGCGGCTTTCGCCCAAAGCGGCCCTCGAGAACGTGCGCATCATCGAGCAACTCCAGCGCTGGCTGCATACGAACGTCCAGGAGGCCCTGGCGCTGGAGGTGGGGCTGCTCAAGCTGCAGTTGTAGGTCCGAAGCAATGGCCCGGCCCGCCCACGCCTCGTTGGAGAGTCCCGGCAGCGGTAGCGGGCTGCCGCCCGCTCCAGGCTTGGGCCCGCGCGAAGAGTTGCTGCCCGTCGTTTTCGCCGTGGTCTTTGGAGCCTTCCTGGGATTGAGCATGTTTAAGTTCGGCAACCCGCCGATCCTGGAGAAGTGGGTGAGCACGCCCACACAGTTCTGGGAGGTCGTCTTCGCGTATCCGTGGCCGATAAGCTGGGCCTATTGGATGCTGGGGATCACCGGGCTTTTGGGCGCGGTGGTTGCTCGGCGGAAGCTGGAGGCGCCGGGCTGGCTGGTGGCACTGCCGCTGGCGTGGCTGATCTGGGAATTCATCGTGGGCACGCAGTCGGTCAGCGCGGAGCTGACGGCTCCGACCTTGAAACACTTTGGCGCGTGTGTCCTCTGCTTTTATCTCGGCCTGTTTTCGCTCAGCCGGGTGCGCAATCCCTGGCCATTCTGGCTGGGGCTGCTCGGCGGGCTGCTGCTCGTGTTGCAGGTCGGCTGGGAGCAGCATTTCGGCGGGCTGCAGGCGACCCGCCGATACTTCTTCTTGTATCTGTATCAGCAGTTCAAGGAGGTGCCGCCCGAATACTTGAAGCGAGTCAAAAGCTCCCGCATCTTTGCGACCCTCTTTTATCCCAATGCGCTGGCCGGACTCCTGCTCCTGGCGCTGCCGCCCGCGATCGGACTGATCTGGGATGCAAGGCGGCGCCTGACCGCACCCGCGCGCGGGCTGTTGATCGTCCTGCTGGGCGGGCTCGGGCTGGCATGCCTGTATTGGTCCGGGTCGAAGGCCGGCTGGCTGATTATGCTGCTCCTGGGATCAGTCGTTTTGCTCCGGCTCCCGCTGAGCACACAGCTCAAAGCAGGTTTCATCGCGGTGGTCCTGGTCTGCGGGCTGGCCGGCTTTTTCTGGAAGCACTCGGCTTTCTTCCAAAAGGGAGCGACTAGCGTCGGCGCCAGATTCGATTATTGGCATGCGGCGCTCGATACAACGTGGCACCACCCGGCCTTCGGCACTGGGCCGGGCACGTTCGCCATACCCTATGCAAAGATCAAGCGGCCTGAATCCGAGATGGCGCGGTTGGTGCACGATGACTACCTGCAGCAGGCCTCGGATTCGGGGGTAGTGGGCTGCCTGCTCTACAGCGCATTTGTGGCCGGCGCGCTGGTCTGGAGTTTCAGGCGGGGGGGGTGGCCGGTTGGCGGAAGCGCGGGCATTGGATCCTCAGCCGAAACCGGCTACGAGTGGCTGAGGTTCGGCGTCTGGCTGGGGGTGCTAGGATGGAGCGTGCAGGGCCTTGTGGAGTTCGGGCTCTACATCCCGGCTTCGGCATGGCCCGCGTTCGCGTTCATGGGATGGATGCTGGGGTCCAGCCAATTTGCATGGACAGCCGCCAACCGCGCCCCTAACCTGCGGCATCCATGAGAATCCTGTTCCTGAACGGCCCGAACCTGAACCTGCTTGGCACCCGAGAGCCGGGGATCTATGGGTCGCAGACGCTGGCGGACATCGAGACCAAAGTCCGCAACCGGGCCAGGGAGCTCAAGCTGGTGGTCGAGTTCCGGCAGTCCAACATGGAGGGGGAGCTGGTAGGCTGGATTCAGGAAGCCCGGGGCAGGTTCGACGTCATCGTGCTGAACGCCGCCGCCTATACCCATACCAGCGTGGCCCTGCGGGATGCCGTCGCGGCTGTGGGGGTGCCAACTATCGAAATCCACCTCTCGAACGTGCATGCCAGGGAGGAGTTCCGGCATAAATCGCTCATCGCCCCGGTTTGCTGCGGGCAAATCAGCGGATTTGGGGCGCATTCCTATCTTTTGGCTCTGGAAGCATCTGTTAACGTTAACGTTAGGTGACTCCTGGGCCAAAGCGGGGTCCGGCGGGGGTGTTTTAGGCCATTTCCTGAGCTTCCGAGGGAGCCATTTTTAACTGTTGACGGCCTTTTGGTGCCCGGTTAGTGTCGGCGGCAGTCGAACCGAGCGGAATGCCAGACCCGTAGGTCGCCATTACCCGGTGGGCAGCCCGGCTCGAGTTAACGATTGGAAGGCCGTGGATCTAAAAGACATAAAAGCCATTATAGACCTGATGAAGAAGAACTCGGTTACCGAGTTCGAGCTGGAGAAGCAGGACTTCAAAATCAGGCTCAAGCGGGGCACGAACGGTGGACAGGCGGCCACGGCTGCCGATGACCCCCCGGCTATTGTCTATGCGCCGCCCCCCATCGGCGTCCCGGGCCCAGCCGCTACGGCAACGGCGCCCGCCGCGGCGGATTCCGAACTGGAGATCAAATCACCCATGATTGGCACCTTCTACCGGGCACCCTCCCCCGAAGCCGCCCCCTACGTGGAGGTCGGCACCGAGGTCAACGCGGATACGGTGGTCTGCATTATCGAGGCAATGAAGGTCATGAACGAGATCAAGGCCGAAGCCAAAGGCGTGATCACCCAGGTGCTGATCGAGAACGCAAAGCCGGTCGAGTTCGGGCAGCCGTTGTTCAAGCTTCGCCCGAGTTGAACCGGCTTCAGACAAATCTACGGGCTTGGAGGGAGCCGGACAGGGACAACGCCCTTCCGACCCCTGTTCCTACCGTGTTTTACCCCCTTCAGCATGTTTGAGAAGCTGCTTGTAGCCAACCGCGGCGAGATTGCCGTGCGCATCATACGCGCCTGTAAGGAGTTGAATATCCGCACCGTGGCCATTTACTCGGAGGCGGATGCCAACTCGATGCACGTGCAGTTGGCCGATGAGGCCATCTGCATCGGCAAAGCCCCGGCCAGCGAAAGTTATCTGCGCATTGACCGCATCGTTAGCGCCGCCGAGATCACCGACGTGGATGCCATCCACCCCGGCTACGGGTTCCTGGCCGAGAACGCGCATTTCGCCGATGTGTGCGAGAGCTGCAACATCCGGTTCATCGGCCCAAACTCCCGGGCGATGAACGCGCTCGAAGACAAGGCCGTCAGCCGTGCCCTGGCCAAAAAGGCGGACGTGCCTACGCCGCCCGGCTCGGACGGAGTGGTGGACAACGAGCAGATCGCCCTCGAGGTGGCCAAGAAGATCGGCTACCCGGTCATGATCAAAGCCATCGCAGGGGGCGGAGGACGGGGCATGCGCGTTGCACATAACGACATTTCACTGGTCAAGGGCTACCACACGGCCCGCGGGGAGGCGGAGAAGGCCTTCGGCAACTCGGGCGTGTATGTGGAGAAGTTCATCGAAAACCCTCACCATGTGGAGTTCCAGATCCTGGGCGACCATAAGGGGCACATTATCCACCTGGGCGAGCGCGACTGCTCGATCCAGCGGCGGAACCAGAAGGTGGTGGAGGAATGCCCTTCCCCGCTGCTGGAGAACCCTAAGAACCGGCGGCTGCGGGAGAAGATGGGTAAGGCGGCCATCAAGATTGCCGAAGCCGCCAATTATACCAATGCCGGCACGGTGGAGTTTATCGTGGATGCCCAGGGCCGCTTCTACTTCCTCGAGATGAACAAGCGCATCCAGGTCGAACATGCCATAACCGAGGAGGTGACCGGCATTGACCTGGTGCGCTACCAGATCATGCTGGCTATGGGCGAGCCACTAAAGCACTCGCAGAGCGATATACAGCTCAAAGGACACGCGATCGAGTGCCGTATTAACGCCGAAGACCCGTTCGACGACTTCCGCCCCAGCCCCGGGCGCATCGAGATGTATTACCAGCCGGGGGGACGCGGCGTACGGGTGGATAGCCACGCCTACGCCGGCTATACCATCCCGGCCGCCTACGACTCCATGATCGGGAAGCTCATCACGTCCGGGCGCGACCGCCGGGAGGCGATGGACAAGATGAGCCGCGCTCTCGGCGAATACATGATTACAGGCATCAAGACCACTATCTCCTTCCAACAGGCGATCCTGCAGGACCCGAACTTCCGCCGGGGCGCCTATTCCACCGCCTTTGTCGAGCAACTGCTCAGCGGCGCGCGGCGCGAGTTGATCGAGGAGAAGGCGTAGCAGCCTGCTGGGTGGAGACGCCTCGGGGAGGCGTCCCTACCTGGATCCGTAGCCTGGCTTACGGGCCGAAGCTGGCAAACAGCTCGCGGATTTCCTCCTCCACCTCTTCCGGCCCGGACACCGTATGGGCGATCTGCGCCCGCAGGATTTCCCGGTAGCGGGCACGCAAGCGGTGGATAGCCATCTTCACCGCCGCCTCGCTTAGGTTCAGCCGGGCGGCGATTTCGGCATACGGCAAAGCCGATTCCTCCCGGACGAGGCAGCTTTGCAGGTATTCGAACAGCTTCGCGCGGCCGGAGGCGACATACTCCTCCTGCAACTGGCGCATGGTCTGATCCAGCAGCGCCATCGCCCACTGCCGGTCGTAAAGCACGTCCGGCTGCTCGTGGTGGGCGGGTTCGGCGGCGAAGCGGGACTCGGCCAGCTCCTGGTCAATCGACACTACGGGCGTGAAGCCGCCCCGCTTTTGCGCGTGCTCCCGGTCCCACTCGTTGGCCAGGTAGCGCTTGAAGGCCACCAGCAGGAACGTTCGGAACTTGCCCTTCTCCCGGGCTGCCGCCTGGAGGTAGTCCTTCTCCAGCAGGCGGCCGAAGAAGCCTTGCGTCAGGTCCTGAGCGTCGTGCGGCGCTTTTCCCTGCCGCCGCGCGTAGGCGTAGAGCGGAAACCAGTAAGTGCGGCAAAGCGTTTCCAGCGCCGCCGCGCACAGCCCCGACTCTTTCTCCTGGGCCGAGAGCACGACGGACCAGTGCGTGGTGACGAACCAGGCGTCCGATGCCGGCGCCGGCGCTGCGCTCGAGGCTTTCATGCTCACCGGCTCAGCTTACCGGCGGCGGCGGCGCATGTCCACGACGCGGGAAACGAAGGTGGGGGGAACTCCGGCGCTGCTCTGGCACGGCTGAATTTACTCGAATGGAGGCGACCGAGAGTCCTACCTTCGCCGCCGAGCAGTTGTGCTTAGGCCACCTGCGCACCGCGCCATGAATGATCCGGTCCATATTGAGATGTTGCCGCTCGGGGAGGTGCTCGAGGTCGAGCGCGGCACGCCGCTCCAGGACGTGCTGTTCGCGCAGGGCGTGGAGTTTCCCTGCGGCGGGCGAGGCCGATGCAAGGGCTGCAAGGTTAAAGTGCTCTCGGGAACGCTGCCGGTGACGGCCGATGACCGGGAGAAGCTGAGCCCGGCCGAGTTGTCCGAGGGCTGGCGGCTGGCCTGCCAGGGGCGGGCGGAAGCGGACTTGCGCATCGAGTTGGCCCAGTGGGAGGCGGCAATCCTGACGGACGACTCGGTGTTTGCGTTCACGCCTGAGGAGGGGCTGGGCATTGCGATAGACTTGGGCACCACAACCATCGTGGCTCAATTGGTGGAGCGCCAGACGGGGCACGTGCTGGCCGTGAAGACCGCCCTCAATGCCCAGGCGAAGCACGGCGCCGATATCATGAGCCGGGTGGAATTTGCGGTGGCCGGCGGAGGCCAGACCACGTTGCAGCGGTTGGTTCGGGAGCAGATTGGGGAGCTGGCCAGGGGACTTTTGGCGGCAGCACGCGCCGGCGCGACTCCAGGCCCTCCCCGACGCAGTCCGGGTGCGCAGGCCGAAGTCAAGTGTGTCGTCGTCGTCGGCAACACAGTGATGCACCACCTGTTCTGCGGCATCAGCCTGGAGCCGCTTTCGCATTACCCATTCGAGCCGGTCTCGCCGGGGCTGCAGGTCTTTCGGGCGGGCGAACTGGGTTGGGAACTGCCCGGAAATCCTGCGGTGCATTTCCTGCCGTGCCTGGGGAGCTTTGTCGGCAGCGACATCCTGGCGGGCCTGCTGGCCACGCGCCTGCACGAGGGCGAGCGGCTGGCGGCACTGATTGACCTGGGCACGAACGGGGAAATCACAGTGGGCAACCGGGAGCGGATGCTGTGTGCTTCCACAGCCGCCGGGCCGGCCTTTGAGGGCGCGCGCATCTCGATGGGGATGAGGGCGGCCACGGGCGCCATTTCGCAGGTGCGCGCGCTGGATGGGAAGTTGCAGTGCCACGTGCTGGGCAATGTCGCCCCGCGTGGCATCTGCGGCAGCGGCCTGGTGGATGCCGTGGCGGCGAGCCTGGAGCTGGGGTGGATCAAGCCGTCGGGCCGGCTGGCGGACGGCGAGTCGCTGATGCTGGTCGAACCGGTTTCGCTCCAGCAATGGGACCTCCGTGAACTGCAGTTGGCCAAGGGCGCGATTGCGGCCGGGCTGCGCATCCTGCTGCAGGAATGGGGCGCGACGACGGATGACCTGTCGCAGATCTATCTCGCCGGCGCCTTCGGCAACTACATCAACCAGGCGAGCGCGCGTCGCATCGGGCTGCTGGATTTCCCGGCGGAGAAGGTGAAGCCTTCCGGCAACACAGCGCTGCTCGGAGCCAAGCTGGCGCTCTTCAGCCTCAACGAGCACCACGGCGCCTACCCGGACATCCTGGCCAAGGTGCGGCATGTCTCGCTGAACGAGGCGCCCGGATTTCAGGAGACGTTCGTAGAGGAGATGGCTTTTCCTTAGCGCGAACCCGCACTTTGCTTTCCGAATTGGCGAAACGGCCTGCAGTTCCCTGCTTGCCCACCTCGCAGATCCTGCCGGTCAGGCGTAGATCGCTGGCCGGTAGCGCGGCTCGGGAACCGGTTGCTTATGTTCTTTGGCGCTGGCCAGCCAGGCCTCCTTTGCTATCAACACCTCGTGCAATGCCTCGTCGGGGGTTTGCCCGTGTGCGGAACAGCACTTCAGGTCAGGAATGTCCGCAATCCAGCAGTCGTCCTCATCACTCCAGAAGACATTGATGTGGTAGTAAGGCATACTAGTCGTTCAAATCTAACCCATGTTCTTCTACAAGGCCAAGAAGCTGCCGAACTTGGTAAGGCTTGGCTTGTCCATTTCGGTCGGGCTGCAGATTCAGCAGCAACCCTGACGGGTGCCGGAATATATGATGACTCCCGCTTGTCCGGTCTAGGTGGAAACCAAAGCCTTCGGCGAGTCGAGCCACGTCCTCAAACCGGACGTTGCGAGACCCCGACAGAATCTTCTCGTATGTCTTGCGCGGTCTCATGGTTCATATTGGCTGCCCGTAGAAGTGGCGCCGCTTCATCCCCGCCCTGCGCGCGTAGGGGTCCACGATTGTAATCCCGTCCCGCCCGAAGCGCGCGGTGACCGGCGCGCCTTTTCCCGCTCGCAGGTATTTGTAGTTCAGGTCGCGCACGATGCGAGCCGCATGAACGATGGCAACCGTGATGCGCGAGTCCTCTGCCGTTGGGTATAGCTCCGCGAGGCTGGCCCGGTCCGCGCCGAACAGTTTCACCCGGCAGATCGCCGCCAGCCCCGCCGTGAGGCTGTCTATGCCGTAGCCGACATAGGCCGCCGATTGATCGGGGCGCTTTACGTCGCGCGTGAAGTGAGTGTTGGCAGTGCGGCTGCCCCCGCTCCAATGCCACCAGCGCAGCCCTCGATACTGTTGGTCGCTCTCGACCTTGCCCTCGGTGGCCACGATCTCGTGCCCCTGGTTCACGGGGCCTTCAAAGTCCGGCGGCGTGATCCAGTTGTTGTGGAAGTTGATGCTCATGCCGTTGGCGTAGTCCACGCGCACCTGCACGGCGTCGTAGGCGTTGATGCCCTTCCGCACCAGCCGGCGCTTCTGGCCCACGGCGGTGAGCGACACGGGTTTGCTTCGGTAGTAGTGATGGATCAGGTCAACCCAGTGCGAGCCCACGTAAGTGAAAGGGTCGCTTTGCTCGACCCACTTGAAGGTGCTGGTCGAGACGTGCAGCGGTTCCTCCAGGCTGGCCGTGCCGTACAGGGGGTCGCCGATGCGCTGCTTGATCTCGTCGCGGATGCGGAGGTGGTCCGGGTCGTAGCGCTTATGCATGTCCACGGCGACGATGCGGTTGCCCCGGCGCGCCAGCTCGATGATCCGGTCCGCCTCCGAGATGTCGAGGCACATCGGTTTCTCCGTGAGCACGTGGACGCCGGCCTTAAGCGCGGTCAGGATGACTTCCGCGTGCAGCGGGTCCGGCGTGGCCACGGCCATGACGTCGAGGTCCGGGAACTCGCGGAGGATATCGAGCCAGGGCTTCGGGCCAGAGAAGGCTTTGGGCGCGTGGCCCGTCAGGCGCCGGAAACCGGCCCGGGCGCGGCGGGCAGACTTCTCGGTCCGGGCAGCGACTGCCGCGAGCTGGAACTTGATCGGGGCAAACTCGCGCGCCCAGGCATCCAGGCCGATGCGCCCAAGCTGCGGGCTGATGCCGGCGCGCTGGAGGTCGGCGTAGGCCCGGGCGTGGACGTCACCGCCGAACATGCCGACGCCGACTAACGCAATCCTGATTGTGCCGTCCATCGTGGCCAAAGGTGTAGCGAGCCGGGCAGCCCGGGACAACTTGTATTTGGACCAGAGGGAGCCAGCCTCAGGCTTCAGCCGTTTCTATGGAGAAGATCTTCAACGCAAAGACGCAAAGGCACAAAGGCGCAAAGGATGGGGATGGGGTGCATCTTGCGATTGTCCCCAATTTGGTAGGGGCGCCTCGCCGAGGCGTCCGCTTTGGGCGCACCCGGACGCCTCGGCGAGGCGTCCCTACCTGAATAAGGACGGTGTTCAGATGCACCTATGTGGACGTGTGAGTTCAGGACCCCGGCAGTCATTCTTTGGCTGGCAATACCGGGGGCGAAGAAGCGGGCCTTCTCCGCTTTGCGTCTTTGCTCCTTTGCGCCTTTGCGCTGAATTCCGACTACCTTCCTGCGGCGTCAGCGACCGCGTTGCGGATGGTGTCCTTGAACTTGTCTATGCCCTGGTCGAACGCGGCCGCGATGGGGAGCACGGGCGTCTTGCGGATGCGGCGTTTGAACTTCTTCAGGTTCTCCTCCGCCACCGGCTCGTCCATCTTGTTGGCAACGACGATCCGCGGGCGATCCAACAGCGCCGGGTCGTATAGCTCCAGCTCGCGCAGCAGGCTTTGGTAGTCGTCCCAGGGAGCGCGTCCGTCGGTGCCGGCCATGTCCAGGAGAAGCACCAGCACTTTGCAGCGCTCGATGTGGCGCAAGAACTCATGGCCGAGACCCACGTTGCGGTGCGCGCCTTCGATGAGCCCAGGCACGTCGCACACCGTCAGGCGGTGGAAGTCGCGGTATTCCAGGATGCCGATCTGCGGGTGCAGCGTGGTGAACGGGTAAGGCGCAATTTTGGGCCGGGCATGCGAAATGGCCGTCAGCAGCGTTGATTTGCCCGCGTTGGGATAGCCCACCAGGCCGATTTCGGCGACGATGCGCAGTTCGAACAGGAAGTCGCCTTCCTCGCCCGGTTCACCGGGCTGCGCGAATCGCGGCGCCTGGCGCGTGGCCGTGGCGAAGTTGCGGTTGCCGAGGCCCCCGCGCCCGCCTTTGCACAGAACGAAGCGCTGGCCGTGCTGGACGAGATCGGCGGCCAATTCACCCCTGGGTTTGGTGCCTGCGGGCGGAGCGTCGCCTGGAGCCTCCGCCGCGAGATCAACCTCGAGGGCGCGTGCGGCGCCCGTCGTGCGGAACCGGGCGCGTTGGCTCGAACTGGTCAGCAGGGGCACACCTCCGCTCGGCGTCGGCAGGCTTGGGTCCGCGGCGCCTTCTTCCGTGCCTGGCACCCTCCAGACCAGCGTGCCGCAAGGGACCTTCAGAACCAGGTCTTTGCCCGCGTGGCCGTCCATGCCTTTGCCCAGCCCGCCCTGGCCGTCCTGCGCGATGAGCCGGGGCTGATAGTATTGGGCGATCAGGTTATTGAGGTCGTGGTCCGCCTCCAGGATGACGTCGCCGCCGCGGCCGCCGTTGCCGCCGCTCGGCCCGCCCTTGGGCCGATACTTCTCGCGCGAGAACGCGACGCAGCCTTTCCCGCCGTGGCCGGCGCGCGCATAGACTTTAATCTCGTCAACGAACATAACCAGGGCCGCGTGTCTCGAAGGGGCCGCCTTGCCGTTGCGCCAATGAAAAAGGCGAGGCGGGTGCCTCGCCTCGAAATCTGTCCACGGCGGCTAGCCGCTCGCGGCTGCCGGTTCCGCCAGCACGTTGATGCGGCGGCTGTCCTTGTCGAACTTCACTTTGCCGTCCACCAGCGCGAAGAGCGTCCAGTCGCGTCCGGTGCCGACGTTCTGCCCGGCCATGAACTTCGTGCCGCGCTGCCGGACGAGGATGCTGCCGGCGGTGACGAACTCGCCGCCATAGCGCTTAACGCCCAGGCGCTTGCTGACGCTGTCGCGCCCGTTGCGGACGCTGCCTTGACCTTTCTTGTGTGCCATAGAATCTTAGCTTTTGGTGGGTGCTGCCTCCGGCTTGGGCGCCGGCTCCGTGCTGGCCCCCGGGGCCTTGATCTCTTTGATCTTAACGACGGTCAGCTCCTGGCGGTGCCCGATCATCTTGTGATAGCCCTTCCGGCGCTTCATTTTGAAGGCGATCTTCTTCTCGCCGCGGATGTGCTCGACCACGTCGGCCACCACGCTGGCGCTGGACACCGTGGGCGAGCCCACCATGACCTTGCCGCCGTCGTTCACGAGGAGCACCCGGTCAAACGTGACCGACTGCCCGGCCTCGGTGGCCAGGCGCTCGATTTGCACCGTATCGCCGGCGGTGACGCGATACTGCTTGCTGCCTGTCTCTAATACTGCATACATAACTATTCAGAGCAAAGGGAACGTGATGAAACCAGAACCTGCCGGTGCTGTCAACCCGTCAAAATAGGCTGCCAGCATAGGCCAGCGTCCGGGCAAAAGCAAGTGCCGTCGCTACGAATGCACGATCGTTGGGAAACATCCAACATCCAACATCGAACATCCAACCTCCAATGGCTGCCCATGCGGCGCCCCTTGGATGTTGGATGTTCGTTGTTGGATGTTGGATGTTCCCGTTCCGGCCGGGTTCGTGGTGCACTCCCCTGCCTCTCCCCGGCGCTTATCCGGTGATTGCCCGGTGTGTCTCCCATGGGGCCCGGACCACATGGGAGACACACCGGGCAATCACCGGGTACGCGCCGGAGAGACAAAACAGGGCTTTCGGCTTGCCCCAGCGGGGCTGGCGGACACTATTTCGGGCATGAAACGACCCGATCCCCGTGGCCTGCTCCTGGCCCTCCGCTACACCGGTGCTGTCCTGTTTTTAGGCACCGTCGTCTGTCGGGCCGCGGATGCTCCCGCGCCGCAGGCGGCCCCGCCCGCCACGCTGCCGGAGCTGCAACAGTGTATCCAGCAACACATTGCACAGGCCAAATACGATGGCGCGCTCTGGGGGATAAAGATCGTGTCGCTGGACAGCGGCAAGACGGTGTTCGAGCACAACCCGCAGAAGCTCTGCAGCCCTGCCTCGAACTGCAAGCTTTACACCGTCGCGCTGGCCCTCGACCAGCTCGGGGCCGATTACCGGATCCGGACCTCGCTTTATGCCAAGAGCAGGCCGCGCAAGTCCGGCACGCTCCGGGGCGATCTGGTGCTGTACGGCCGTGGGGACCCGACGATCAACGCGCGCCTGCACGGCGGCGATATCTATGCGGCGCTTGACCCGCTGGTCACCGCGCTCAGCAATGCGGGCGTAAAGCGCGTCTCCGGCGACCTGATCGCCGACGAAAGCTACTTCCGCGGCCCACCGTTCGGCTCGGGCTGGATGTGGGATGACCTCGAGTACTACTACGGCGCGGAGATTTCCGCCCTGACGATTAATGACAATGTGATCGTAGCGACCGTGAAGCCCGGCCCCTGCGCCGGGGCACCGTGCAGCCTGGCTCTATCCCCAGCCACGACCCTGCTCACGTTAAGCAACTGGACGCAAACGGTAGCGGCAGGCGAAAAGGCCACTATCAACTTCTACCGCCCCCTGGAGGAGAACGTCATCTATGTGACAGGCCATCTCCCGCTGGATACGGAACGCCACACGAACGAAATCACGGTCCACAACCCGGCCGGGCTGTTCGGCTCCTTGTTCAAGCAGGCCCTGGCGCGCCACGGGATCAAGGTCAGCGGCAAGGTGCGCACGGTGAATTGGCTGGACCGGCAGGCGCACCCGGTGGACTACCGCGATTTTGTGGAGCTGGGCTACGTGGAGTCCCTGCCAATGCGCGACATCGCGCGCGAGGTGCAGAAGCCGTCGCAGAACCTCTACACCGACCTGCTGCTCGCGCACGTCGGCGAGAAGGCGCGCAGGGCGGACACACGGCCCGGCGAAACCTCCGAGGACCTGGGCGTGCGGGCGCTGAACCAGTTCCTGGCGCAAGTCGGCCTGCAACGCGGTGAGACATTCTTCGAGGAAGGCTCGGGGCTGTCGCGAGACAACCTGGCCGCGCCCAATGCCACAGTGGCCCTGCTCACGTACATGCGCCGGCACAAAGCCGCCGAGGATTACATTGCGGCGCTCCCCATTGCGGGCGTGGACGGCACACTCAGGAACCGGATGAAGGGCACCCCCGCCGCGGGAAACGTCCGCGCCAAGACGGGCACCCTGCGCTGGGCTAATAGTATCTCGGGCTACGTCACCACGGCCGCGGGCGAGCACCTCGTCTTCTCCCTCATGCTCAACCGCTACTACGAGCTGCGCCCGACCCGGGGCGATCTCGATACGATCGTCCTGATGCTGGCCGGATTCACAGGTCGCACCAACTAAAGCGGCATCGCCGCTGCACCGCCAAAATGGGCCCCATGCGCTCGACACGCCGCCGGCAGGCGGATGGCAACTCAAGGGCAGGCGATAAGAGCGGCCTCGCCCGGGCGCTCTCCAAGCTGGGCTTCTGCTCCCGCAGCCAGGCCTGGAAGCTCATCCAAGCCGGGCACGTGCGCGTCAACGGCACGCCGCGCCGAGACCCCGAGTTCCGGGTGGACCGGCAGCGGGACCGGATCGAAGTGGACGGGCAGCCGGTCCGGGGCGAGGCCAAGGTCTATCTGATGCTTAACAAACCTCGCGGCCTGGTGACCACGGCGGCGGACGAGCAAGGGCGTGACACCGTCTTCGCCTGCCTGGCCGGCAAGGGCCTGCCGTTCGTTGCGCCTGTCGGCCGGCTGGACAAGGCCAGCGAGGGCCTGCTCCTGCTAACGAACGACACGGTCTGGGCGGCGCAGATCACGGCGCCCGAAACGCATCTGGACAAGACCTACCACGTGCAGGTTGACTGCGTGGCCGATGAGCTGCTGGCCCGGCGGATTCAGGCGGGCACAACGGTGGACGGAGAGTTCCTGGCCGCGAAAAGCGCCCGCGTGCTGCGCGAGGGCACGCGCCATAGCTGGCTGGAGATCGTGCTGGACGAAGGCCGGAACCGCCACATCCGGCGGCTGCTCGCCGCGCTGGGCGTCAATGTGCTCCGCCTGGTACGCGTCGCCATCGGGCCGCTGCCGCTGGGCAACCTGCCGAAAGGAGAGTTCAGGCGTCTGACGTCCGAAGAAGTGGCCGGGTTGGCGCCAGGGCCGCAGAGGCTTCACTAAGCCGTAACGATGCAGTTGGTGAAGGGGAGCGCACGCGCCGCCGCGTGCGGTTTTCCGCGCCCCCGCGGAAAACAGGCAGGGCTTACGCGGCTAACCGTTTAGTGACCGATGCCAGCCCGGCTCCGGCCGGCGAGGGC
>DATKNZ010000104.1:0-8586 GCA_035541055.1 Candidatus Acidiferrum sp.
CCCAGGCCAGCGGGCCTGCCCGAAGGGACAAAAATGGGTGACAACGGACGGCTGCTGGTTGGGGAGAAGGGCTTCATCCTGGGCACGAGCGTCTTCCCCGCCGCCCGCGCGGCCAAGGCAGAGAAAATACCTGCCACGCTCCGCCGCTCGGCCGGCCATTACGCCGAGTGGATCGCCGCGTGCAAAGGCGGCGACCCTGCGGGATCCAACTTTGACTGGGCTGGTCCGCTGGCCGAGGCGGTGCTGCTGGGCAACGTCGCCCTGCGGGTGCAACTGCGGGAAGACCTGACCTTGAGCAAGCTGCTCTGGGACGCTTCGAACTTGAAATTCACGAACCTGGCCGAGGCCGACCAGTTCCTTCGCCGCAACTACCGCGCGGGGTGGAGCCTTTAGCCGTAACAATGCAGTCGGAATTCAACGCCAAGGCGCAAAGGAGCGAAGACGCAAAGCAGGTAAGGCCCCCTTCGACGCCCCCGATAATGGCAACTAAACGGTTAGGTTCGAGGTCTTGCACTCAGACGTCCAAAACCTTTGCGCCTTCGCTCCTTTGCGCCTTTGCGTTAAAGGTCTTCTGCATAGATACGGCTAAGGACAGAGGCAAGATGCGCCCGGCCGCCATCACCGTCGAGACGGGATTTGCCGGGATTCGCCGTGCGGCTCGGCGTCACTTCGGGCCAGGCACCGGTTCCCAGCGCGTGATCTCGTAACGCCGCCCGGCAAATGTCCCGATTCGCTCGGCTTTCCCGCCGTCGGCGGCGTCCCAAGTCAAGCGCACCCGGTTGGCTGCGCCTGATTCAAAGTCGAAGCTGACGCCCTCGTCTTCGAACAACGTGAATGGGGCTGGATTCGAGCCGAACGCCTTTACCGTGACCTCAAAAACGGTATTGCTGCCGACGTGGTGCACGGGTTCGGCAAGGGGCACGAGACAGTTCTCCCGGGCGAAGAGCGGCATTTCGCCCGGGGCGCCGGTGACCGTGACGGTCGTGCCGCCCGCGTGCGAGCGCTGGGCTTTCAACTCATACCAGCTCGTCCCTTTTGGAAGGAGCACCTGGCGCGAGATCGCCTCCCCGAGAAACGGGGCGGCGAGCAGGCTGTCGCCGAAACGCCGTAGCCCCTGGTGCTCAGGTAGAACGGCACCGGGCCATGACTGGCCCCGGTTTTCCCCACAACGCCTGCGCAAACCGTCAGCGTCTTACACAAGCCCTTCTGCCGGTAAGCTCCCGGGTCCAGGCCGAAGCCATACACCTCCTCACCGGGCTCCTCGCAAGGCACGTAAACGGTGGTGCGCGACGACGAGATGCGACAGCGGATGCGGGCTGGGTTGACCTCATCCGAAGCACCCCACCTATAGTGGGCCTCGCGTTGCGCTATTCCACGCTGATCTTCTCGCCCTTCGCGCGGGGCTTCGAGACCTGCGCGATGCGCGCATCGAGCACGGCTCGAACACCCTTCAGGAACTCCAGCCGGGCGGTCTCGAAATGCCGGCGCGCCTCGGGCGGCGGGCCGAGCCGGTGCAGCAGTTCGGATAGAGCCGGGCCTGCCCCTTGGCACACACACGGTGCATACGCCTGCCTCTCGCTTCGCTTTGTCTTTCCGTTCATACGGTTTCCTGTAGTTCAACCACCAACATACCATTTTCAAGGCGCGCCCGGGCCGGCGTCAGCCCGCTCATCGAGCTGGGCAAACCGATATGCCGGCGGATGGCGCCGATCTGGACCACCAGCTCCTCGCCTTTCTTGAACAGCCCGACGTCGCCCTTCTCGGCAAACGGGGCCTGCAGCCGCACCTCGTAGGCGCCGTTGCGCTTGCGAAACGAGTAGGGCCGCTCGGTGCGCGTGACCTCCGCCGGGTCTTCCTTGCTCCCATACAATTCGCGACCCACGTCGCGCAGGCGCTCCAGGCCGAGCACCTCGTGCCGGAACAGCGGCACCGTGCGCGTTGGCACCGGATCGAAATAGGCCTCCACTTCCTTGAGGAACTTCGCCTGGCTGCGGCGCCATTCGAGGAAGAACGGGTCCTCCACACCTTCGGGCAGCACGCGGTTGACCAGCACCTGGTCCACCGTCAGGCCGTGCAGCGAGAAGTAAACGAACGCGCGCTGGGTTTCGCGCACGACCATCTTCTCGGGGTTGGTCACCAGGCGCACGCTCGTGACGCGCGGGTCCACCAGCAGCTCGTCTATGCCTTCGATGCGGTCGAAGAGCTCCTTCACGCTCGCGAAGTAGCTGTCGGGCGGCAGCTCGAAGCGAACCACCCGGTTGGCGATGGGGCGCACGGCCTTGAGCACGCCGCGCTGGATGGGGAAAATGTGCTCCATGTACCACTTCATCGTGGTCGGCATCGAGACGAACCGCAGGCTCTCCCCGGTGGGCGCGCAGTCCAGCACGATCACGTCATAGCGCTTCTCCTTGCACCAGTCGTTCACGTAGAGCAGCGCGCTCAGCTCTTCCATGCCCGGGAAAATGGCCATTTCGTCAGCCTCGACCTCGTTCAGGCCCGAGGTGCGCAGCAGCGAGCTGACGTAGGACCAGATGCGGTGCCAGTGACGTTTGATCTCGGTCTGGATGTTGACCTCGTGAATCCAAAGCCGGTCCGCGACCTGGTAAGGGTCCGCTGTGCTGGAGCCGAACAGGCTGGTCTGGAGGTCGAACGAATCGGCGAGCGAATGCGCCGGGTCCACGCTCATGACCAGCGTGCGGTAGCCCAGTTCCGCCAGCCGAATGCCCGTGGCCGCCGATAGGCTGGTCTTGCCCACCCCGCCCTTGCCGCTAAACAGCAGAATACGCATGCCAATCCACCATAGATAGTTGGACAGGTCTGCGCCAGCCCTGTGCCATACCAGCTACGATTCAGGACTCCGACCGCGGACCCAAGGCCGGCCGCCTCAGCGGGGGAACCGGCTTGCGCGGCGGATTGAGCCTGAGGCTCTCCTCCTGCTCATTGGCTCCGCTCTCTCCGAATTTCGAACTCGGGCCTTCTTTGGGCGGGCTTCGACCTGCCGCGGCTCACCGCAGCCACGCGGGAGTAGGCGCCAGGGCCAGTGCCTCTTTCGTGTAAGGAATTCCCCGTCGCGGCATGACTACCACCCGCATGATCTGCTTGAGCGTAAGTTGCAGTTCAGGGAAGCGCCCGCCCAGCCGGCTTTGCGGGATCGAGGACACGACGACCCGCATGAAGGTCTCCAGCGAGAGCACGTTGCCGTGCAGAGCCATGTTCGAGATGACCACGTGCGGCCAATAGCCCGGTATGATGCCGCCGCTGATGCTGCACCGCTGGTCGCTGATGGCATGGCCGAGCACCGGAAAACTGCCCTGCCGCAACGCCGTGACCAATTGCTCCAGCTCGCACGCCAGCACGCCGAACACGGCGCGAGTGCTGTCGGCTGAGTCGGCGCCGCCCGCCAGACCGTAGTCGAAAGCCGAGGGCACGGGGAGGAACATCTGCTGCCCGGTCACCTCCTCATCACCCGAGAGGCGCTCCAGGCGCAGGCAGCCGAATTCTGCGGTCAGGGCCCAACTGGTGGCCACGTCCCGCCGGGTGAACGGGGCCAGGCCCGACGGGGTGACCTTGCCGAGCAACCCAAATACTCGAGGTCCCCGGCGCAGCAGGCATCCCTGTGCTGCTGTGCTCAGCTTGCTTAGGCAAACCGCCATAATCTTGTTCGCAGGACCATTGCCGCAAGAATAGCTGCCGGGGCGGTGATGAAAATCCGTAATGTTACGCACAGGCACCGGGAATTTCCCAGTGCCTCCGCAGCGAGGCGTGGCCAGGCAATCGGCATTCAACGCCAAGGCGCAAGGGAGCAAAGACGCAAAGCGCAGAAGACGCCCCTTCTCCGCCGCCGCTAATGCCCCCCAAACCGTGACGTCCGAGGTGATGGACTCACACGTCCCAAACCGTTGCGCCTTCGCTCCTCTGTATCTTTGCGTTAAAAGTCTTCTGCATAGATACGGCGGAGGCGGGTGGCGCCAGCGGCGTTGGATTTCACAGGCTCGCCCGCTGCAAGGCGAATTTGCGGCGCTTGAGGTTCTCATGCAGCCGCCACCACAGGAGCAGCGCCAGCAGAACCTCGAGGCCAGCGGCAATGATCGGCAGCAACAGCAGGGAGCCAGGCTCATCGCTCGCCCACTGGGGCAACCCCAGGATCAGGACGAACGCCTGCATCAGCCCGGCCGGTAACGCAAACTGCAGGAGCAGTGTCCACACCAGCGCCCCGATGAAGGTCCGGCACGTGAGTGAGAAGTAAAGCCCGACAAACGGCAGCGTGAGGAACGTTACCACGTACAGCAGGACGGAAGGCCATTGGCTGGCTTCGGCAAACACCGACCCGAGGTACAGCCACACGCCGCACAAGAGCACGCTGGCCGGGATGAATTGGCCACACAGACCCCGCACACGCCCGGTGATAATCCGTGACTCCGGCAGCGGAGCTATCAGGAGCAGTTCGAGAACCCCACTCTCGCGCTCGCGCCGGAAGCTGCCGGCCGCGCTCACGGCCATGCCGAAGGCGAGCGCTACCCCCAGCAACATCTGGATCGCCTCGAACCCATCCTTGTAGAGCGGGAGGTTGGTGATCAGGCTCGAATAGACGCACGTCACAATGGCAAACCAGCTCCAGACGACCAGCCGCCCGCTCCAATTCCGGCGTTCGAGCCAGCCAATCGGGTTGCGTTGCAATTGGCCCCGCAGCCACCGCTTGAGCACGCCCTGAAACATCATCGGTGTGCAGAACCGGTCCCGCACGCGCTGCACGCGGAGCGATGGCGGCTCGTCGCGCCAGCGCCGGGCCACGAACCTCGCCGCAAGCCGGCACGCCAGCAGGGCCCCGTAAGAAGAGAGCAGGGCATTAGCCGCGTAGGCGGCGAGGACCGGCGCCACACCGCTGCCGTAGGTGCGCATGAGCCAGACCGGGAGCTGGTTCCACGCGTCCTCCCGGTTCATGGTCAGAACGAGGCCCACCTCCGGCCAAGGCGATAGCGCGCCGGCAAGGACATCTTCGTTGCCGGTGAAGATCAGGATGCCCGTGACGCAGAGGCACGGCAGAGCAGTAATAAACACGAGGCCGAACACCCCGGCCAGGATCACAGCGAGCCCCAGCGCCTGCGTCCTTGATTTCATGATAGCGGATGCCGTCAACCCCGCTGCCAGCGCCAGACAAAGGGAGGCAAAGTTCACGCACACCGAGAGCACGACGTCCAGCCAACCGACGCCCCCGAGCAGGAAGGGGATCGCCAACACCGGCAGCGCCGCCAGCCAGAGCGTGAACGCCCGCAAGCCGTGGGCCATACCTTTGCCCAGCACGATGCCTCGCGGCGTCAGCGGCGTCAGGAACAGCAAGGGCAGCGTGCCCTCGCGACGCTCCCGGCTGATGGCATCCGCGGCCAGCAGAGGCACCATCAGCCAGATCGCAACGAACAAGGTGCAGTGAAAACAGGCAAACAGCTTGCCGCCCTCCCCGGGTCCCAGAATCTCGCCAACGCCGGGCAGGACCAGCACGACCAGCAGCGCCACGGCTCCCAGCACCCGCAGGTAGTAGCTGAACGACGCCCGCGCGGCCACGCGCAGCTCACGGCCTATAACGGGTAGCAGGGTCATCTGCTTTCTGCAGGATTTGACAGCGGCGGTGAAAGCGTGTCACGGACGCGAGGTCATAGGCCAGCGCGCAGGGCGTGCCCCGCAACGCACCCGGCGGGGCTCAACGATGTTCTAAGCCGTATCCATGCAGTTGGTTTCGGGGACCACGCGCGCCCTCGCGTGTCCCGGCCGGCGCCCTCGCCGGCCGGAGCCGGGCTGGCATCGGCCACTAAACAGTTAGCCGCGTAGGCCCTGCCTGTTTTCCGCGGGGGCGCGGAAAACCGCACGCGGCGGCGCGTGCGCTCCCCTTCACCAACTGCATCGTTACGGCTAAGCCTAAGCCTCCACCGACTCGCACGGCTTCGGTTCAAGGATTCTGAGCCGCGGGTAGCGTTCGCGGATTTGCTCTGCAAACCAGGCCCGTGAGTCCTCGTCACCGTGGCTGAGCAGGACGGTCCGGGGTTCGACGTCGCCGACGAAGTTGAGCAGGTCGTTGCGGTCCGCATGCGCGGTGAGGTCGAAGTCCTCCATCTCGCAGCGTCGGGCCACTTGGCCTCCGGTGGGGCTTAGGAGGAAGGGCTCGCCGGCCCGGGAAGCCTTGAGCCGTCCGCCGGGCGCATCCGGGTCGGCATAGCCCACGAAGAAGATGGCGTGGCGCTCGTCCTCGATCAGGCGCAAGGCGAGGTCGTGGGCGGCCGTGTGCTCAGTCACCATGCCGGCGGTAATGACGAAGATACGGCCCCCGGTGAGCTTGATCTTCGCGGCCTGGCCCTGCTCGAGCACCACAAGATTGAGCGCCTCGCCGAGTTGCAGGTTGGGGTATTGGCGGTGCGTGCGGTGCGATTCAAGGTCGTAGATTTCAGTGAACACGCGTCCGAGGCCGCCGATGTAAATGGGCTGCGGTCTGAGCCGGCCCTGGGCAATGAGCAGCGCCAGCAGGGCCAGGATTTCCTGCGTGCGCCCCAGCGCGAACGCCGGGATCAGCACCGAGCCTTTGCGCGCCAGGACGCGCTCGATGCCTGCGCTTAGTCGTTCAATCTCGCTCTGCCGCGTTGTGCCGGGCGCGAGGGTGCGGTTGCCGCGAGTGGTTTCCATCACCAGCACGTCCGCCCTGACGTCCTCGAACCGTGCGCCGCGCAGGATGGTCTGGTCGTGAAAGCAAACGTCTCCCGTGTAAAAGAGCGTTTCCCGTTGGCCGCGGACCATGAGGCCGGCCGAACCCAGCGCGTGGCCCGCATCGTAGAACTCCAGCGTAGGGGAGAGAAAGCCCGCGCGGGTTTTGTGGAACGCCGCCCAATCCACCTCGCGATTATACCGGTAACCCTGGAAGCGCGGGGCGATTTCGTCCACCTCGTCGTGGCTATACAGGGGATATTCTGCTAGCCCCAGCTCGTCCCGTTGCCGCTTCATTACGTTCACCGAATTGTGCAGCACGCGCTCGACAAGGAAGTAGCTGAGTTCGGTCATGAGTACGTGCGCATGAGGGAAGTAGCGCATCGCTACCGGCAGCGATCCCACGTGATCGTGGTGGCAGTGGGAGATCGCGATGGCGTCCAGCTCCTCCCTTTTGATCAGCTCGTAGCGGGGCAAGCCCGCGCGGCCCTCGATGCGCGGATGCGTCCCGGCGTCCATGAGCAGCCGGTGCCCTTCGATGTCCACGAACCAGGCCGTCGCGCCAATCGTCGGATCCGGATTGAGGTTGGTGATCTTCATGCGCCCTCCCGCCGGCACGCGGCGGCAGGCGGGGGCGTTCGTCCTCGCGCTCGTTCTCGTCCTCGAAGGTCCTCCAAGACCGAGGACGAGAACGAGGACGAACGCTTCAACGCCAGTGCGTGTTGCGTGTTGCGTGTCCCGAGGCCGACGCGCATCACGCACCACGCACCACGCACCACGCAGCACACCTGCATTATTGCATCAGGGTGTAATCCGCGGGCACCTCGAACTGTTTGGCGTCGGGTTTGGCAAACTGCACCTGCGAAAAGCGCATGATCACGCGCTTGTCCTTTTCCTTAGTCTCAATCTGGACGGGCAGATCCTGCAGGTCAGCCGCGTTCCAGGTGACCGCTTCCAGCACCGGTCCCTGGTCGTTCTTAATCACCACCTTGTTCTTCACACAGGCGTGGCCGTCAATCTTCTCTTTTCCGACCGCGGTCTTCTCCACCTTCAGCCCCTTCTGCATCGCCTCGGTTTCCCCTTTAGCCACCGCCATCGTCATGTAGCGCTTCGAGCCGGGGTAAAGGACGTAAGTGATCTGCTTATCGGGGCGGAAAATGCTGACGATGCGCTCCATCCCGGCGTTCTTCAGCCCGCTGATCATGCTGGCCGGGAGGTCGCGGCTGACGGTCTGCTCGAGGTTGATATCCATGCGCACCTTGTTATCCAGGGCGGCGAACTGCATCGGCATGCGCACCCACTCCTTGTCGGATGAGTCGAGCACTTGCGTGTCCAGCCGGGCCGAGAAAGCCGACACGTTGCCGAACAGCTTCACGAACGCGGCGTTGAGCCCGGTGGGGGAGCCGGCGGTCGGTATTTGGGCGTTCACGGCGCACGGCAACAGGAAACCCAATGCGAGCGCGCAGGCTAATCTTATCTTCATCGAGGTCATGCTTTAAAGGAGACTCGGCGGAAACATAATGCTTCAGCCGGTTGAGGCCAGCTTAATCTGGCGCGGCAGGTGCATCGGCCATTGGCGTTCGGCTTTCGGCTATTCCGCCCAATCCGGTGCCCGCCTTGGGCGCATCCGGGCATTGCCCCCGGACCTCGAGCCGTCCCGAATGGCGCTTGATTAAGCCACCACCGCCCAAGCCCCTGTGCTCCAGCAAGTTACACCTAAGCCTGCGCGGTGTTGCCACGGCCAGTTTACGGCGATGCCCCGGTGTATCTCCCATGTGGGTCGACCCCACGGCTGTCCGGTTGTTGTGAGGGTCGGACGCAGTTTCATGCAGTAATGATGGGCCTGAACTGCCCCTTAGGGGGTGTGAGCGATTTGAACTGCGTCCGATCCCCAATCCG
>DATKNZ010000105.1:0-4961 GCA_035541055.1 Candidatus Acidiferrum sp.
GCTTCCAGGTGAACGGGGCCGATAAAGCCTGTGCCGATAACGCCCGCTCTGAGGTTGGTCTTCATGGGCCGTCGCCAACCCTAGGCAGCAGACTTCCACGCTTCAACGCCCGAGTCAACCCGGCCCCAATGGACCAAAAGACATGTCAGCGGTCCACGAGCCGATAAAAGCGCGGAGTCGCGCCAACGGGGCTGGTGACATAGAATCGGTCACCCAGGACTGCCGGCTGATTGGAGTCGGTTGTCCAATGACTGTCCAAAGCGAGGTTCGTGTTGCATTGGAGAATGGCGTCGCCGGCCCAGGCCGGCCAGGAGACCACCACGTTGTTGCTGACGACGCTCAAAGCAAGCTCGGTTTGGCTCGCTTCAAATGCGCCGATATCGGAGCCGTCGCTTGCATTCGGGTAATTGGGCAAATCGTAAGGCCTGGGTGCGCCGCGTTCATCGGTGGTCAGCGAGAAGCTGGCTCCGGCGTCGAGCACGGGACTGAAGGGAGCGGGCTTGTGCGTGGGCAGGCCGGAGCCGTTCTGCGCGAGTGGTTCCAGTAGGGGATCCAGGGGCGACGCTACGGTGCCCATCCGGGTCGTCGGTCCCATGCACGGGCCTGGATAGTAGTCATCGCCGAGAAAGTTGTAACCGAGATCCTCGAAGTACGCATAGGTGTTGGAGAAAACATTCGCTACGTTCTGCGCTACAATGGTGTTGCCGAGTTGGGGTTTGCAGGCAATGGCGTACCCGCAGATGCCGCCGAAGGATCCGGCCCCGGCATTGCCGGACGGCCCGGCGGGGGTGCCTGCTCCGCCGGCCCCAGACTGCCCGCCATAAGCGGTGTTAGAAACGACAGTGCAGCTAATCACCTGCGCGTTGGCAGAGACGTGAAAACCTCCACATTCGCCAGAGTTGCCATCACCGCCCGTGCCGCCAATGAAGACAGCGGAAGTATCGCCTCCGTTGCCGCCATTTCCTCCAGCCGCGAGGTTTCCCGAAAAGGTGCACAAAGTGAAATAGGGACCGTCGGAGGCTAACACCGCTCCGCACGCACCTACACCGCCACCTCCGCCTTGGCCGCCGGCTTCACCCACGGCGGCGTTCAGGTTGTCGCCGCCGTTCCCGCCATTGCCGCCGACCACACGGTTCGACGAGAAGGTGCAGCGAATCGCGGTCACAGATCCGGCACCGTAAACGGCACCGCCTGACGCCTGCCCACCGGCGCCGCCTTGCCCGGGCGTGAACACTGCCCCAACCGGGTTATCGCCACCGCGTCCGCCATTGCCTGCCACCGCCTGGTTGGCCGCGAACCAGCAGTTCGAGAGCGTCAAAGCTCCGCCGCTGTCGTAAATGGCGCCGGCCTGGGCGTCGAACCCAGCCATGCCATTCTGCCCGAGGCCGCCATCTGTTCCGCTAGGGGCGACGATCCTGCCGTCGCGAACCGTCATACCGGACAGGAACACCGAGCTGGCGGTGATGACAAAGACGCGATCAACATTTTGGCCGCTCACTGCCAGCAACGACGGGCCGGGGCCGAAAATGGAAATGGAATTGCCGATGGGAATGGCGCTGTTCAGAGGAATGACGCCGCTTATGGCGAATACGATGGTGTCTCCCGGACTGCTGGCAGCGACTTGATCGCGCAACGAGCCCGGGCCGCTGTCGGCGGGCGTTGTGACCGCAAGCGTCGCAGCGCGCAGCGAACCCCCCGGACCCAGATGGGGAATGACCAGCGCCGCGAACGCCGCCGCCCACACCCATGCCGTCTTCGCATGACACGGCTTCACATGGTTTGCTGCGAGGGTCACGGATGAGCCTGGCATACGCCGGCTTGCTGAACAATTCCGGCGACACTTTTGTTGGTTAGCTTTCCAGCCATGCTCACGGCGCTATGAACGCCCGGTAGAAGCGAACCGGGAAGCTCACGGCATTCGTATCGGCAAAGACCGGGTTTGGGCCGGACAGCACATCGGTCAAAGTCAACCATTGGGGGGTGGCCAGGTTGGTGGCGGCCTGAATCTGATACCGGTGGCTGGCGTTGGCGGCCAGGGCGATCTGAACCACGCCGTTGGACGCGGAAATGCCGGCAATGCGCGGCGGCGTGATGATGGATAACGTCCCATTGTTCGTCGGCAACGGCACATTCTCCGCAGCGGCGTCCGTGGCCGCGACGTTGGTAAAGGTCAGCGATTCGACGCCGTCGGGCGCGTTGCTCGCAATGATGAATGGAATATAAGCAATGACCCCATTGCTGGACACGGCGGTGGGAAACGCGATGGAGAGGATGCGCAGTTGCCCGGGCGCAATCAAGTTGTAGCCGAACAGGGGATTGGGGATGGCGTTGCCGACCGTGGGCGTGCCGGTTTGCAAGTAGTTCGTACCAAAAAGCAGGTCAAAGTTCAGCCCGGTGATCGTGCCGTCCGTGATGAAGTTGATGGGGACGATGACGGTCGCGCCCGGAGCGCCATTGGTCGAACCTACCGACAAAAGCGGGCCGGCTGAACTTGTCGCATACCCTTCAAACAGCAAAAGCACTACGCAAGAGCTGCGAATGACATTCACCAGGAACCCTAACGTGTTTCATGAAACTTTCAACTGGAGACGCTGCATGGGGCTGGTCCGCTTGAGAATCGTCGCACGCCGCAGGGATGCCCCGCCAGGCGCGGCTCGCCCGCATTCGGCCCGCCGAAGCCAGGCAGAGCAGTTCTGGCCGCCATACTTGCCCCCGCTTGACGCCCGCCACCGCCCTTGGTTGCGCAGGAGCCGCGCAGCGTGTGGCCGCCGGGGTCAGGAGGCTCTGATTTGTCCGGGAACAAGCACCTTCCACCCCTGGCCAGAGCCTCACGTCGGCTGTGTGCCCCCGCGCGTTACTCAGGGCGGCTCTGCCCGAGCTTGGGCAGCGCCTGCCGCCAGGCGAGCGCTTGCTCTTTGAGCCGCGCGGCCTGCTCAGGATGCTCCTCCGCCACGTTGTGGGTCTCCTTGGGGTCGGCCTTCAAATCATAGAGCTGCGCGTCAGACCCGTCGGCATTCACCAGGAACTTCCAATCCCCCTGCCGCAGCGCCACGTTGGGACTGCGATCCCGGCCCCGCGGGAACGCAAACGCATTCGTGTTCCGCCCATACTCCCAGTACAGCGGCTTGGCGCGCGTCGCCGGATGCCCCAGCACCGCCGCCGAAAGGTCTTCCCCGTCGAAGGCCACGCCCTTGGGCGAGGCCACCCCCGCAATCGCGCACACCGTGGGAAACAGGTCCGTGCCCGCGATCACCGTCTGCTCGTCCACGCGTCCGGCCGGCACATGCCCCGGCCAGCGCACGATAAACGGCAGGCGCGTGCCACCTTCGTAAAGGCTGAGCTTGCTGCCCCGCAGCCCCCCGCTGCGGCTGCCCCGAAAGCTCGGCAGCGGCCCGTTGTCGCTCGAAAAGATGATCAGCGTCCGCTCGTCCAGCCCGAGTTCCTTGAGCCCGGCGAACAGGCGTCCCATCTGCCGGTCGTATTCGTCCAACACGGCGCGGAACTTCCGCTCGTCGGCGGGGCCTTTGGGATAGAGGCCGAGCCGCTCCTGGCTTGGCACCCAGGGCGTGTGCACGTCGTCCGGCCAGAGGTTCACGTAGCAAGGCTGGTCCTTGTGGCGGCGCAAGAAGTCGAGCGTCTTGTCCACGAAGAACGCCGTGCGGTCCCAGCGTTTGACCTTGTCGTTGGGACACCAGATCCAATTGGTGGCCGTGATATCCGGATGCGGCTCGGGGCTTTCCCACGTGCCGGCGTGCTCGTCGAAGCCGTAGGCCGCGAAATGCGGCGCGTTGGTCACGTCGCGTCCGCCCCCCATGTGCCACTTGCCGAAATGGCCGGTGGCATAGCCGGCGGCCTTGAGCGTGCGGGCCAGCGATGGCGCCGCGGGATCGAGGAAATCCGCCTGCTCGCACCCGCGGTTGCCCGCCCGGGTCTGCAGGAAGCTGGTGATGTTCCAGCGCGCGGGGAACATGCCGGTCGTCGAGCCCGTGCGCGAAGCCGAGCAGATGGGCGACGGGCTGTAATACTGCGTGAAGCGGATGCCCTCGGTGGCCAGGCGGTCCAAGTTGGGCGTCGGGGCGAACTGGCCGCCGTAGCAGCCGATATCCCCGTAGCCCATGTCATCGCTCAGGATGTAGAGGATATTCGGCCTGGCGGGCTCCGGCGCCGCCGCCCGCGCGGGAATGATAGAGCAGGATACCGCCCCCAGCACCAGGGCGGACAGGATGACAAGCGGTCTCATGGCCCGCAATATAGGGGACGGTTGAGTTTAGAAAAGAATCAACGCATGAGTGGCCTGGAGTTCATCCGCCGGCCCCGCCCCGGATCCTCGCCTTATGCACACCGTTACCTCACCGTAGAACCTCTGCAAAGTTTGCAGAGGTTCTACGGTGAGGTAACGGAGGGGTTAAGGCGAGGATACGGCGAAGCTGGGGAGAGGAGAGCGTGTCGCAGTGGCGGGACCAGCGGCGAACCCGCGCCCGCAAACGTTATCGCACACGATAAAGTCTACGGACGCGGGTTTGCCGAACCTCGGCGCTCGGATACGCTTGCACGGATACCGGCTGGGGAAAAAGAAAGGCGCGCCGTTGGCCCAAATGAGATAGGCGCTCCCGCAAGCGGGATTAGTGTTCGTCTTGCGAATAAGTCCTGACGCCCCGGCACGAAGATCTCAAAGCCGGTACTTGGACCAGAGCACAATCGGCGCGCGCCCTACACTAGCCTCTGCCCCGGCATTATGCAAGGACTGGCGGGCTCACAGCGGTTCGAGGTCCATGGCCGAGCCGTCGAGCTGCAGGGCGACGATCGAATCTACTTGCGTGGCCGTCCCTTGGCTGGGCGGCAGGAGCAACTCGGCGCCGCGGGCGGGCGGGTGTGCCCGGGGCAAGGCCACCCGCACGACCAGGCGGCTGCCTGACTGAGTGACCTGGGCAATACCACCGGTGATCACGGAAGCCGAAAGG
>DATKNZ010000106.1:0-3599 GCA_035541055.1 Candidatus Acidiferrum sp.
CAGGGACGCGGGGCACCGCGTCCCTACCACCCTTCATGAATTGGCCCTGGCCGCCCCCGGCCGGGGAGCCTCACCTGTCGTCGGTCAGCACATCCAGCTCCGCGATGCTCGTGTAAGGATTCCCGTTCACTTCCGCGAGGGCCACGACCTTGAGAAAGCGCGCCTTGACCGGCTGCTTGAAATAGACGGTTTGCAGGTCCTGTGTGTTCGGCCACTTCACGGTTGCCACAGGCTCGCCCCAGGCCGCCCGGTCCCGGCTGCAATACACCTCGCCGCGCGCGATCCGTCCGTTGGCCATGTCCTGCCGCGGCAGATACGTTATGCCCCGCAGCGTCACTTCGCGCCCCAGGTCAATCGTGATGTGATGCGGCAGCGCGTCGGGCTTGGGGTCCCAGCTCGTGTGCCAGATCGTGTCCGGGTCGCCGTCAATGGCGCGCGCGGCGATGTCGCCGCTGTCCGTGCTCTCGCTGTCCACCTCGACCACTCTCGCGCCCAGCGACACGAGCTTCGACGGCTGCGTAGTCTCCAATAGCCGCGCCAGCGCGTCCTTGCCGACCGCGACCTTTGGCCTGAAGTGCTTGCCCGCCGCGTAGCTGAGCAGGCTGGCGCGGAGCTGGCGGGCCGCGGGCCGCTTCTCCAGGTCCGTCTGCAAATCCGCCGAGCAGACCAGCAGCTTGCCGGGGCCGACACGGCACTCCCAAACCAGCCCGAGCTTGCGGTTGGAGTTCCAGTCGTCAATCGGCTGCACAATCGGGCGCAGCGCCTTCGGCAGCTCATCCAGCACCATGCCCTGCGCCCTGGTCACGATGCCGTCCCACTGCCAATCCTGGAACCCGTCGGTGGGGAAGAGCGCCAGCGCCGGGTGTTTGGGGTCGCACAGCAGCCCGAGCGTCACGCGGTTCTGGTTGCGGAACATGTAATGGTTCCAGAAGATCGGCTCGAAGGTGAGGTGTGGGTTGGTGCGCGCCAGGCGCGGCGCCAGCAACAACACCCGCCCGCCGGCATCCAGCCGTGACAGCGCCGCCGCGTCCAGGGCGCGCGTGACCAGCACATCCGCAGGCGCCGGCGCCTCCAGCCGCGCCGGATAGATCCATACGTTCCAGTCATTCTCGAAGCGCGTGCCCTTAATGCCCACCACCAGCCTGCAAGCCGCGGGCGCCGCCACGTTCGCCAGCGACACTTCCACGCGGCCCAGCGGAGTGCCGGCGCCGAGCGGGATTGTCCGCGCCGGGAATTCGCCTCCGGCCAACGCTTTCCCTTTAGCAGAGAGCAGCTTCCAATACGCCACCGCTTCTGTGAGCGGCGCCGGGCCGAAGTGCGCCACTTCCACGTCCGCCGTCAGGGTCTCGTCGGTCGTCCAGACCCGCTTCATGACGCGCGCCAGCGGCACGGTCGCGTTGCAGAAGCGCCGGTACTCGGCCGCCGTGACGTAGCCCTTCGACTCCCAGAACGGATCGAGCACGCCCACCAGCGCGGTGCCCTGGCCGGGGAAGTCGTGCAGGTCCAGCAACTCGAAGCCCCCGATGCCCGGGGTGCGCATAGCGGCCTCGATCTCTTCCTTGTAGCAGAGCACTTGCAGCTTGCCCGAGGCGTGCAGGAAATCCCGCGACTCATTCAACATCCCGTGCGCCGTCAGCGAATCGCGGAAAATGTCGAAGTTCTTCGGCTTGAGCGGCCCTGTGTACTTGCGCGTCTCGGCGAAGTTCGGATACACGCACCACTGGCCCATTTCGTGCACGACGATCGGCACCGCGAACGCCTGCACGTCGGCCAAGTAATCCTTGCCCAGCCAGCCATGCGGCCCGCGCGGGTGCGAGAAAACATGATACTGGTTTTCGGGCAGTTGTGGGTAGGCCGTGCCGCTGGTGACAAGCCGCCGCGGGTCGCGCGCCTTCCAGAAGTTCACCCAGCCCGCCAGGAACTCGTCGCGGTTCTTGCCCGAGGGCTCGTTGCCATGCGTCAGCAGCAGGAACGAGGGATGATTCCCATAGGCGCGCACGATGCGCTCGCTCTCGGCGTAAAGCCACTCGCCTAGCGCCTTGTCCTCCCCGGGCTTCGACCACACGCCGCACTCGACTTGGTAGTAGAACCCCAGCTCGTCCGCCGCCAGGAAAGCCGCCTCGGGCGGGCACCACGAGTGGAAGCGAATAAGGTTCAGCCCGTAATCCTTGCACGTGCGGATGACCCGCTTCCAGGACTCCACGTCCGTGGGCGGATAGCCTGTGCGCGGGAAGATGCAGCATTCCAGGGTGCCGCGGAAGAAGGCAGGATGACCGTTGAGGATGAACTGCTTGCCCTCGGTGCCGATCTCGCGGAACCCGAACACGGCCTGCCGGCCCGTGGCGCTGCCGGAAAGCTTTGCGTGTGCCACATACAGCACCGGCTTGAACTCGTCCCAGGGCAGGGCGGCATCGCCCAGCGAAAGCTCCGCCGTGAACTCGCCCCCGTCACGGTCCCAGCTCACCGGCACCGCCTGCTGCACCCGCTGCCTGTCGGTATCGAGGCCCATGCGGTCGCAGGACAAGAGCACTTCCCCGTGTCCGGCCTCTCCGAGCGCATTGCCGATCCGGCCCTTCACGGTCACCGACTTAGTCGCCAGGTGCGGATAGACTTGCAAATCCTCGACCCACACCGGCGTGGTCGCGCGCAGGCTGATATCGCCCACGATGCCGTTCCAGTTGCCTTGCGTGTGATCGGTGACGCTGTGCGCCCAGGCGCCGACGTTCACGATGAGGCGGTTGTCCACGCGGATCGTCAACACATGCCTGCCGGGCGTCACGCTTGCGCCGAGGTCGTACTCATGCGGCGTGCAAAGGCTCACGTTCGTGCCGAGCGCCCTGCCGTCCAGCCACACCTGCGTTTCCCAATGGGGCCGTTCGAGGCGCAGGACGACGCGCTGGCCGCTCCAGGCCGCGGGCACCTCGACATCGCGCTGATACCACGCCGCCCCCACATAGTGCTTCTCCGGCTGCAGGAAGAACGGCACCTTGATATGGCCCGGTTGCCGGTAGGGCGCGTATTGCGGCGAGTTGAGCCAGATGTCCAACCCGGTCTCGCCCGTCCACTTTGTATCCACGCTGATGTCGTCGCCGAAGCCCTGGTTCTGCAGCGCCCCGGGCAGCTCGATGCGCTGCTCCAGCGAGCGCTCAAACCAGCGTTCCTTCACCCCCGCATCCTCGCGGTCCATCTGGAACCGCCACCGCCCTGCCAGCGAGAGCCGGTCCGCCTCCGCCGCCCCGCTTAGGGCGCAAACCGCGCTGAGGAAATAAACCACCCAACCCATTCGAAAGAGACCGCGAGCCGCCAGGTGCGTTGTCATGCCGCCCAATTTGCGTTCCACCCCCCGCGCCAGAAAGCCAAATCTTTGTAGGTGTGTAGGCTGGGCACTGCCATCGGCAACGGACCGCGAGCCGTCCTGGCTGCCCGCAACAGCCCACATGCGCCCGCTGCGAGATGAGAGGGGAGCGCACGCGCCCCCGCGTGCGGTTTTCCGCGCCCCCGCGGAAAACAGGCAGGGCTTACGCGGCTAACGGTTTAGTGGCCGATGCCAGCCCGGCTCCGGCCGGCGAGGGCGCCGGCCGGGACACGCGAGGGCGCGT
>DATKNZ010000107.1:0-21089 GCA_035541055.1 Candidatus Acidiferrum sp.
GACATCGGAACGAGGACGGCGTTCAAACAGAAAGACCTGCTTCACACACGTCATTATGCCCGCCACGGATCTACGTGCCAGATGCACCCGGGCGGACGCTTACGGTGGAACGCGTCCCTACCCACGCGCCATAATTGATCATGCAGCGGAGCAGCTATTTTCCAGACAAGTCGTCAATAATGTGCTACATAGGCAGGAGTGCTCCCCACATGACGACGGCAACGCAGTCCGAGACGGCGCTATTTCAGGCGGCCTTGCAGCTCAGCCCTGCCGCCCGGCCCGCGTTCCTTGAGCGCGCCTGCGCGGGAGACTCCGCCTTGCGCGAGCGGCTGACGGCCCGGCTGGCCCGGGCGAAGCAGCCGCTACCGGAGGTCAAAGGCCCAGGGTCGCCCCGGGAGGGCGCGGCCACCGTGAAGGTGGATTGGCACGAGGCTCCAGATGACGCCGTGGGCACGAGCATTGGCCGCTACAAGATCCTGGAGAAGGTGGGCGAGGGGGGGTGCGGCGTGGTCTATGTAGCGGAGCAGACCGAGCCGGTGCGGCGGCGCGTGGCGCTCAAGGTGATCAAGCTGGGCATGGACACCAAGGCGGTCGTCGCGCGCTTCGAGGCCGAGCGGCAGGCGCTGGCCATGATGGACCATCCCAATATCGCCAAGGTGCTCGACGCGGGCGCGACCGAGACCGGCCGCCCTTACTTTGTGATGGAGTTGGTGCGCGGCATCAAGATCACGGACTACTGCGACCAGAACCATCTGGCCACCAAGGAGCGGCTGGCGCTGTTCATCCAGGTGTGCCACGCGATCCAGCACGCGCACCAGAAGGGCATCATTCACCGGGACATCAAGCCTTCGAACATCCTGGTGACGCTGCATGACGGGGTGCCGGTGCCCAAGGTAATTGATTTTGGCATTGCCAAGGCGACCGAGGGCCGCCTGACGGAGGCCACTATTTACACACAGTTGCACCAGTTCATCGGCACGCCGGCTTACATGAGCCCGGAGCAGGCGGAGATGAGCGGGCTGGACATAGACACGCGCAGCGACATTTACAGCCTGGGCGTGCTGCTCTACGAACTGCTCACCGGGCGCACGCCCTTCGACGCGCAGGAGCTGGCCTCGCAGGGCCTCGACGCGATGCGCCGGACCATCCGCGAGAAGGATCCGCTGCGGCCGAGCACAAAGCTGGCGACGCTCAAAGGGGAGGAGCTTACGACCACCGCCAAACGGCGCTCGGTGGAAGCCTCCCGCCTGGCGAAGCTGCTGCGGGGCGACTTGGACTGGATCGCCATGAAGTGCCTGGAGAAGGACCGGACGCGGCGGTATGACACGGCTAACGGGCTGGCGATGGACATCGGTCGTCATCTGAAGAACGAGCCGGTGGTCGCTCGTCCGCCCAGCAAGCTCTATGAGTTTCAGAGATCGGTCCGGCGTCACAAGCTCGGCTTTGCCGCGACGGCGGCGGTCATGGGGGTGCTTACTCTCGGCGTTTTGACCAGCACCTGGCAGGCCGTGCGGGCCAATCGGGCCAAGCAGGACGCGCTGTCGGCGCGGCAGCGGGCTGAGACCAGCGAGCAGAAAGCCGTCGCCGCCCGGGCCAACGAAGTCAGGCTGCGTGAACAAGCCCAGGCGCAGGAACTGGCCGCCCGGCAGCGCGCCTACGCCTCCGATATGAATGTCGCCAGGCAGGCGCTCGCCGCCAGCAACCTGGGCCGCGCGCAGGATTTGCTGCAACGCCAGGTGCCGCAGCCCGGCCAAGGGGACTTGCGTGGCTGGGAATGGCGTTACCTGTGGCAGCAGACCCGCAGCGACGCCCTGTTTACGCTCTGTCAAAAGAGCGAGGTGGAATCGCTGGCGGCCTCTGCCGATGGCTCCTACTTGGCGGTCGGCTTCGTGCACAAGGACGGCGTGTCGGTGTGGGATCTCCGGACGCGAAAGGAAGCGGCGCACCTTGCGCCTGGGCCAGGCGGAGTGCGAGTGGCTTTCTCACCGGTCGAGCCTCTGTTGGCGCTCGCGGTCTCCGGGAAGTCGCAAGGTAGTTTGCAGCTTTGGAGCGTGGCCAGGCGTCAAACAGTGGCCGAACTGCCACTGGACGGCCGATGCACAGGTTTGGCGTTCGCGGCCGACGGCCGGAGCCTGGTGACGGCCACCGGCCAGGGACACATTACGGTCTGGAGCGTGCCGGCCAGGACAAACGTCGCCAGCTATCCCTGTGACTCGCCAGCGGGCCTTGATCCGGCAACGGGCTTCGCGGCAACGGCGGATCTGAGCCTGGCTGCCTACGGCACGCCCGCAGGCCAGCTTCGCGTCCTTGATCTGCGCAATGGCAAGGAGCTTTGGCGCGCGCAGGCCGCGAAGCAGTTCGTCACCGCCCTGGCGTTCTCGCCGGATGCCAAAACCCTGGCCTCGGCCGCCGGGTTCGGCGAATCTGACATCCGGCTCTGGAACGTCACCAGCGGCAAAGACGTCGGCCGGTTGGAAGGGCACAAGTCCTGGGTCGGCTCTTTAGTCTTCTGGCCCGACGGCCAGAAGTTGGCCTCCGCCAGCGCCGATCAGACCATTCGCACCTGGGATCTCCCCAGCCGCAAGTGCACGGACGTGCTCCGCGGCCATCTCCTGGAAGTGTGGCGGCTGGCGCTGCTGCCCGACCACCGCACCCTCATCAGCGGCAGCAAAGACGGCGCGGTTTGCGTCTGGGACGCCTCCATCGCTCATCCGCGGCGTGAGCGCGTCACCTGGCCGGGCAAGGTGGCCGATTGGCGCTTTGCGCCCGACAGCCGCTCGATCGTGACTCTGGATCGGGAGGGCAAGGTGATGCGCTGGAGCGGCCCGGATTTCGAGGACGCCGAGCCCTTGCTGGACCTGGGGAGCCGTGCCCACGGAAGCTGTTTCTCTGCCGATGCTCGCTGTCTGGCGGTCGCGGGCACCAACGGGAGCACTGCGGTTTGGGACCTCGCGCGCCGCGGGCTGCGGCGGAACATCGAATCCCCCCACAGCCGAGTGGTTCCCCTGGATTTTCTGGCCCACGGAGCCCGTCTGACCGTCTGGCTCTCGGACCTAAACCGGGTTTCCGAACGGGACCTGGACGCGAACAAGGAAATCCAGTCCTGGCCGGCACCACCCTTTACTTGGGAATTCGGCGTGTCACCGGACGACCGGCTGAGCATCGGCGTGGGCCGGAACGGGGACGTCTGCGGGCGGAACCTCCCGGAACAGCGCGATGTTAATCTGCCTTTGGACGCGCTGGAGGGGTGCGGGATCGCCTTTTCGCCTGCGGGCGACCGCTTGGCCATCGCCAGCCACCTGGGGTTCGCCCGCGTGTGGCGGACCGACACCTGGCGGGAAGAAGCGACGCTGCGGGGTTTTCTCAATGCCGTGGACTCGGTAGCCTTTTCTCCGGATGGCAAGCGGCTGGCTACCGGCGGCAGCAACCCGGATGACGCCATAAAGCTCTGGGACGCGGACAGTTGGCAGGAGTTGCTCACGTTGGAGGGCACGGGGTCGCTATTCACCTCGACCGCCTTTTCGCCCGACGGCAATGCCCTCGGAACGCAGAGCGAGGACGGGTTTCTGCACGTCTGGCAAGCGCCCTCCTGGGAGGAAATCAACGCGGCGGAAGCCCGGGAGAGCACCGTCGCGTCGCGCTGAGCCCCTGAGCTGTAACGATCAATTCGGAGACATAGGACTCTGTTCTACTGTCGCTGGCCCTGGCAGTGGCGGCACCTGGCGGCTCCTGCAGCTTTCTCCCGACAAGCCGCGATTAATGTGCTACATAACTAGCAATATTCCCATATGACGAGCGCGACGCACTCCGAGACGGCCCTCTTTCAGGCGGCTTTGCAGCTCAGCCCTGCCGCCCGGCCCGCGTTCCTTGAGCGCGCCTGCGCGGGAGACTCCGCCTTGCGCGAGCGGCTGGCGGCCCGGCTGGCCCGGGCGAAGCAGCCGCTACCGGAGGTCAAAGGCCCAGGGCCGCCCCGGGAGGCCGCGGCGACCGTGAAGGTGGATTGGCACGACGCTCCGGATGACGCCGTGGGCACGAGCATCGGCCGCTACAAGATTCTGGAGAAGGTGGGCGAGGGGGGCTGCGGTGTGGTCTATGTGGCGGAGCAGACCGAGCCGGTGCGGCGGCGCGTGGCGCTGAAGGTGATTAAGCTGGGCATGGACACCAAGGCGGTCGTCGCGCGCTTTGAGGCCGAGCGCCAGGCGCTGGCCATGATGGACCATCCCAACATCGCCAGGGTGCTCGATGCGGGCACGACCGAGACCGGCCGTCCTTACTTTGTGATGGAGTTGGTGCGCGGCATCAAGATCACCGATTACTGCGACCAGAACCATCTGGCCACCAAGGAGCGGCTGGCGCTGTTCATCCAGGTGTGCCACGCGATCCAGCACGCGCATCAGAAGGGCATCATTCACCGGGACATCAAGCCTTCGAACATCCTGGTGACGCTGCATGACGGGGTGCCGGTGCCCAAGGTGATTGACTTTGGCATTGCCAAAGCCACCGAGGGCCGTCTGACGGACGCCACCATTTACACACAGTTGCACCAGTTCATCGGCACGCCGGCGTACATGAGCCCGGAGCAGGCTGAGATGAGCGGGCTGGACATTGATACGCGCAGCGACATTTACAGCCTGGGCGTGCTGCTCTACGAGCTGCTCACCGGGCGCACGCCCTTCGATGCGCAGGAGCTGGCCTCGCAGGGCCTCGACGCGATGCGCCGGACCATCCGGGAGAAGGATCCGCTGCGGCCGAGCACAAAGCTGGCGACGCTCAAAGGGGAGGAGCTTACGACCACCGCCAAACGGCGCTCGGTGGAAGCCTCCCGCCTGGCGAAGCTGCTGCGGGGCGACCTGGACTGGATCGCCATGAAGTGCCTGGAGAAGGACCGGACGCGGCGCTATGACACGGCTAACGGGCTGGCAATGGACATCGGTCGTCATCTGAAGAACGAGCCGGTGGTCGCTCGTCCGCCGAGCAAGCTCTATGAGTTTCAGAGATCGGTCCGGCGGCACAAGCTCGGCTTTGCCGCGACCGCGGCCATCATTCTGGTTCTGGCGGTGGGAGTCCTCATGACCGCTTGGCAAGCCGTGCGGGCCACCCGCGCCCGGCAGGCAGCCCTGGCGGCGCAGGCCAATGAAGCGAAGCTGCGGCAACAGGCCCAAGCGGCGGAACTGGCCGCCCGCCGGCGCGCTTACGCGTCGGACATGAACGTGGCCAGGCAAGCCCTCGCCGGCAATAATCTCGGGCGCGCGCTGGATTTGTTGGATCGCCAGCGTCCCCAGGCGGGCGAGCCTGACTTGCGGGGCTGGGAGTGGCGTTACCTCTGGCAGCAAACCCGCAGCGACGCCCTGTTCACTCTGTGCCAGGTTGGGTCCGAGGTTCAATCGCTGGCCGTATCCCCGGACGGCGCGTTTCTGGCGATTGGCGCGGTTCACTCGGACGGCCTGATGGTTTGGGATGTGCGGGCGCGTCAGGAAGTGGCCCGCCTGGCGAAGAATGAAGAGGGCGCGCACGCCGCCTTTTGCCCCACAGCGCCCCTGCTGGCTTTCACCACCTTCAGGCCTTCTCTTCAAGGCCCGCCGTCGAGCACCTTGCACCTGTGGAGCACCGCGACGCGACAGATGCTGGCCGATTTAGCCCTGGATGCGCCCTGCCAGGGATTGGCGTTTGCCAAAGATGGGCGGACCCTGGTGACCTCGACCTCTGGAGGGCAGCTCGCCTTGTGGCGCATCCCGGAAGGGACGAAGTTGGCCAGCTATCCCACGCCCACGGCTTCCGGCTGGATGGCGCGGGCCAACTGCGCCGCCACAGCCGACTTGAGCCTCGCGGCCTACCTCCCCGGAGCAAGGGACATCTGCGTCGTTGACTTGCGCACCGGCCAGGAACGCTGGCGGGCTCCGGCGGCGAAGGAGATGGTCGTCACCCTCGCATTTTCGCCGGACGGGAAGATCCTGGCCTCCTCTGCCGGCTTCTCCGAGTCGGACATTCGCCTCTGGGACGTCGCCACGGGCAAGCAAATTGGAAGCCTGGAGGGGCACAGCTCCTGGGTCGGCGGTTTGGTGTTCTGGCCCGATGGGAAGAGACTCGCGTCCAGCAGCGCCGATCAGACGATTCGCGTTTGGGACGTGGCGGCGCACCGCTGCCTGGACGTCATGCGCGGCCATCGCCTGGAGGTATGGCGGCTGGCCCTTTTGCCCGACCAGAAGACGCTGGTCAGCGGGGCCAAGGACGGCACCGTGTGCTTCTGGGATGCATCGGTCACCCACCCTCGCCAGGCCCGGCTCTGTCTTCCAGCAACCAATGCTCTCACCTGGGGGTTCAGCCCGGACAGCAAGTCCGTTCTGACGCTGGATGCGCAAGGCCAGTTGTGCCAGTGGTCGGGCGCTGATTTTCAACAACGCTCACTGGTGGTGAACGTGGAGAGCAATTGGTTTTCGTCCTGCTTTTCGCCGGATGGCCGTTACCTGGCGGTTAACTGGACCAACGGCCTGCTCCAGGTCTGGGAGCCGGGACAGCGTGCCTTATTGGAGTCTTTGACCAACGCCGCCGGACGGCTGTGGGTGAGCGCCTTTCTTCCAGGCGGAAAGCGACTGCTCACCTGGTCCCAGAGCGACGATCTGGTGCATGAATGGGACCTCACGACTCGCACGGAACGACAGTCCTGGCAGGCGCCGCTGTTGTACAACGGCAGCATTCCTTCGCCCGATGGCCGTGAGTGTGTGGATTTAGGCTTCAACGGGCACACTTCGCTCCGCAATTTCGCCGACCGCAGTCAACGCGACCTGAACCTGCCGATTCTGGAGGCGGATGTGGGTAGTTATTCGCCGGACGGGAGGTGGTTTGCGGTGGCCAGCAGCCTGGGTTACGCCCGGGTTTGGGACACTACCAACTGGCAACTGGCGGCCAACCTGGGAGGCTTTCTCAAAGGCGCCCATTCGGCCAGCTTTTCCGCGGACGGCAAGCGGCTGGCCGTGGGCAGTGGTGATAATGAAGCGGTGAAGCTCTGGGACACGGCGAGCTGGCAGGACGTTTTTACCCTGGAGAGTCCAGGCAGCGGATTCAACGGCACGGCTTTCTCTCCCGATAACAATACCCTCGGTTGGGGCAACAGTCCCGGGATGCTCTATTTCTGGCGAGCGCCCTCGTGGGAGGAAATCAAGGAAGCGGAGGCGAGGCAGACGCCGACGAGCCGGCAGCCATGAACCTGTGCCGCGCCGATCTCCATAACGCCGGAGCACAGTCGTTGGCGTGAAGCGCAGGCATTTGAGAGGTTTAACCAATTCCCAGAATCCAGTCCCGGCTTGACCCGGTTGGCGCGCGCTAAGAAGCTGGTATTGCATTGAATACATTGAAGCGATTGAACGTGTGGACCCTGGGCGTGCTGCTGCTGCTGCTCTGGGCACAAGTGACGGTTAACGCCGCAGCCGGCACTGCCAAATCAAGTGCCAGCGCGGCGGAGAAGACCACCTCCCGGAAGACGATTTCCCGCGACCCGTGGCTGGGCGCGATCGTGGTGGACGCCAACAGCGGCAAGGTGCTGTTCGAGGACCACGCTGATACGAAGGGCTACCCGGCCAGCGTGCTCAAGCTCATGGACCTGCTCATCATCCTGGAGAAGATCGAGCAGAAGCAGCTTTCGCTCACGAACCAGGTGCCCGTCAGCGCCAAGGCCTCGCACATCGGCGGCTCGCGCGTGTGGCTGGCGGAGAAGGAGTCCTTCACCCTGGACGACATGCTATACGCCCTCATGGTGCAATCGGCCAACGACGCGGCGACGGCGCTGGCCGAGAAGGTCGCCGGGAGCACGGAGGCGTTTGTCGAGCTCATGAATCAGCGGGCGCAACAGCTCGGCATGACCAGCACGGTGTTTCACTCCGTGCACGGTCTGCCGCCCGGCAAAGGGCAGGAGCATGACGTCACGACCGCCCGCGACCTGTCACTCCTTTGCCGCGAGTTGCTCAAGCACCCGGACACCTTGCGCTACACTTCCGAGCGCGAGCATCGGTTCCGTACGAATGTGCCAGCCAAGATGGTGGATATGCGCACGCACAACCACCTCCTGGGCCATGTCGAAGGGGTGGACGGATTGAAGACGGGGTACATCGCGCAATCGGGCTTTTCCATCGCGGTCACGGCGGCGCGGCACGGCCAACGCATCATTGTGGTGGTGCTGGATAGCGTCAGCCTCAAGGTGCGGGATGCCCGGGCGGCAGAGTTGGTAGCCAAAGGCTTTGCGGCTTTGGCGGCGCCCACCCAAGCCGCTGCGCAGCCGTCTCACGCCAGCGCGAAGAAGAAGTGATTGACTTGCAGTGGGGCCACGGCAGGGACGCCGCGCCGAGACCGTCTCAAAACTACTCGGCGAGGGCGAGCGTCCTCGCGAGCCCTGTTTTTTGGGCGTTTGCGGAGTTCGGGCTCGCGAGGACGCTCGCCTTGCCGGTGTGAAGTATTCCGGCTAAAGGGAACTCTTCCCGGCCTTCCTGGCGCTGGCCCAGCGCGCTCTCATCAGCGCGGCCATCTTCGCCTTCCCTGCAGGAGACATCGTTCGCTTGCGTGCGGGTTTAGGCGCACCAACTCTGGCCGCTAGTCTCTTGGCAACGCCGGCCCGGATGTTGGCCAGGCCTTGAGCGCTGAGCCGCCGCTTGCCCTGGCGGCCGGGGGCGCCTTTCCGCGCATTGTATGCGGCCCAGCGCGCTTTAGCGGCGGCCGAGATAGCCGCCCGGCCGGCCGCGCTCAGCTTGCGTCGCCTGGGACCGCGAGTGGCCGCCGCCGGAGCCGGTGTCTCGCCGCCGAGAAGGCCGCTAAGCCGGCCTTGCAGCTCTTGAATCTGCTCCTGGAGGTCCGCCGCCCGCCGTAACTGCTGTGGTGTAAGCCCAATGATTGAGTTCATAGTGCGCCGAATATGGATTACTCCTAAGGGCTGTCAAGGAGGCAACACCGCTTTCCCAGAGCACAGAGCACGTCTCGGGAAGATGGGGACGCGGTGGAACGCGTCCCTACCAACAGGGCGTCGGATCACCGTTCGCCGGGTTTGGCTTCTGCTGCGCCACGGCGCTGGCGGTTGGCCTCATAAAGGAACACCGCGGCCGCGCTGCCTACGTTGAGCGAGTCCACTGTCGGCGGCATCGGTATGGCCGCAGCCTCATCGCACCCGGCCAGCACCGCCGGAGAGATGCCATAGCCTTCGCTGCCGAAGACGATGCAGCAATCTCCCGCCAGGTCAGCATCCGCGAGCCCGCGGCCATCGGAATGGGGATGCGCCGCAATGCAGCGCACGCCGCGCTCGTGGAGTTCGCGCAGCGCAGCGGTCAGGCTCGCGGCCTCGACTATCGGCAGGTGGAAGACCGTGCCCATGGAACCCCGCACCGCGCGCCGCAGGAACGGGCTGCTGCACGTCTCGCCCACCACGAGGGCCTGCGCGTTGAAGGCGGCGCAGTTTCGCACCAGGGCCCCGAGATTCTCGGCGTTGCTTAAGCCGTCCGCGGCCGCGAGCAGGCGCGGCCGCGGGCTGCGGGCCACGACCTCTGCAAGGGTGGGCAGCGGAGGCACTTTGCCCACAGCCAGCAGACCCTGGTACATGGAGAAGCCCGTGAGCGTTTCGAGTGTCGCCTTCTCGGCCACATAGACCCGGATCTCCCCGGCCCGGGCTTCCAGCAAGGGTTCCAGCTCCTTCAGCCACTTCTCCGGCAGGAGCACCGAAACCACGCTCAGCGCGCTCTCCAGCAGCCGACGGACTACCTTCTCGCCTTCCGCGACGAAGATGCCTTGCTGCCGGTGCTCGGCCTGGCGCCGCATCGTGCGGTAAGGTTGCAGCTCGGGCAGATCGAGGGAGTCAATCCGCCGCACCCTCATAGCACGAGGGTCGGGCAGGGCTTGGTTTGGGAGGTCAGTTCGACGCGGACATGGGTAGCGCCGATTGTTTGCATACGCTCGGCCATCACGCTGTAGGCGAGTTCAGGCAGGTTGCACTCGCGGCTCAGGTGTCCCAGGTAAAGGTGCCGCAGGTCCGCGGACATGATCTGCTCCGCCGCGTCCGCCGCCGCCTCGTTTGACAGGTGTCCATGCCGCCCCAGAATGCGCTGCTTCAAGGACCACGGGCGCGTCGGGCAGTCTTGCAGCATCTTCACGTCGTGGTTGGCTTCCAGCACCAGCGCATGGGCCGCGCGGATTCGCTCCAACACCAGCCGCGTCGTGTGGCCGAGGTCGGTGAGGAAGCCGATATTGGCCCCGTTGGCGCGCAGCAGGAAGCCTACCGGGTCCTGCGCGTCATGCGGGATGCTGAAGGTCTCGACAAGTATGTTCCCCAGCTCGAAGCTCGCGCCGGTCTCGAAGACCCGGCACTCCAGGCGCGTGCGGAGCTGGCACTCGGCGGCTTCCTGCGTGAGGCGGTTGCAATAGATTGGAATCCTCAGCTTCTCGCAGAGCAGCGGCAGGCTGTGCACGTGATCGGAGTGCTCGTGTGTGACGAGCACCGCCGTCAGGTTCTCTGGCGCGCGGCCAATCGTTGCCAGGCGCTGGCGAACCTGGCGGAGGCTCAAGCCCGCGTCAACCAGGACGCGCGCTTCGTCGGTCTCCACATAGGCGCAATTGCCTGAGGAACCGCTCCCCAGGATGGTTAGGCGAACAGGCACAGCTTACGTTAGGTAGGGGGCTACTTGACGGCAACGCTTTTCGTGTCCGAGCGCCCTGAGCGGGTGCACGACCCTGTGGTAGGGACGTGTTCCACCGCGTCGTTGCTATCTCGGAAAAATGGGGACGCGGTGGAACGCGTCCCTACCAGGCAGTGGGCAGCCTGCCGCAAGCTGGTGGGATAAATGCCGTCTTTCGGACCGCCCGGCTGTCAAACAGCCCGCCTTGCCGTGGGTCCACCTCGTAAGCAGCAGCCGCGCAGTCACTTACTGCGCTTGGCGGCCCCGCGTGGGGCTTGCGTCTCCCCGGCGAGGGCCCGGTGTGTCTCCCATGTGGCCCGGGCCCCATGGGAGACACACGCGGCCCGCGGAAGCCAGCCGCTTCGAGCGCGAAAGATCGGCGGTATGGAAGCAGGCCGGAGGCTGGCTCACCCTGCTGCCCTATTGCCCTCGCCGCTGGGACAGGATCAAGTCTCGCACCGCCTGTGGCTGGGGGATGGAGTGCATCAGCTCCGTGCCCTCGGTCGAAGCCGCCGTGGAGATGGTTAGATCACCGATGCCCACCATGCGTTGGAGCAGGGTTTGGTCAATATCAATGGAGCGAATGTCGCGCGGCTTGTAGTCCCGCGAGCCTTTGGACGCCAGCCCGCGGGTGAGCCGGATGCGGTCGGGGAAGACTTGCAGCAAGGTCGTCTTGCGCCGGAAGATCGCCAGGATGGGGGGCACGATGAGCCAGAAGAAGAAGAAGTACCAGAAGTAGCTCCACCAGGAGGAGCGCACCTCGGCCAACGGCTCGCCGGACTGGGGCGCGCCCGCCTCGGCATCACCTGCCTGGTGCTGCGCATATTTCTCCGCGATGGGAAACCCGCAATGCGGGCAGGTATGCGCTTCGGTGGAAACGGGTTGCTTGCACTCGGGGCAGTTAATCAGCGCCATAACAGGGGTGAGAGCTGAGAGCGTGTTTGGAAGGCCAAGCAAGGGAGGGCGAGGGTCCCGGCGAGCCCAGATATCTTTGAGAAAAGCGGAAAGTTAGGGCTCGCGAGGACGCTCGCCCTCCCAAGCGGCCATTTGCGAAGCAAGCTCTAAGGGTCATTTGGGAAAGGCCTCGCGCAGCGCCTGCGAGAGGACCTCGTGCGCCTGGGCGCCAAAGCACACCAGGATAACCTTCTCCAGCGACTCCCTTTGCCGCAAATGCGCGCAGGTCTCGCGTACGGCGATGCGCGCCGCCCGCTCCATCGGGAAGCCATACACCCCCGTGCTGATGCAGGGGAAAGCAATGCTGCGCAGGCTCTTTTCCTCGGCCAGTGCGAAGGAGCTTCGGTAGCAGCTCGCCAGCAACTCATCCTCCCCGTGCTGGCCGCCGTGCCAGACCGGGCCCACGGTGTGGATGACCCACTTCGCGGGCAGCCGGTAGCCTCGGGTGATCCTGGCCTGGCCGGTGGCGCAGCCGCCCAGGGTCCGGCACTCGGCGAGCAGCTCCGGCCCGGCCGCGCGATGGATCGCGCCGTCCACGCCGCCCCCGCCCAGCAACGTCGTGTTGGCCGCATTCACGATCGCCTCCACCGATTGCCTCGTGATGTCAGCGTCCACGACTGAGATGCGTGCCTCGATGTCCTTGTCGCTCATTGCAGGCTTGGGGACAGTGTAGGCTGGCGGGGCCGGGGCGCAAATGATTTAGGTTAGGGTTGCGGGGGCGCTTCGCGATACCGCCGCCCTGCTGAAGGAGCGCAGCCTTTCTATACAGAAGAAAACCACAGATGGACACAGATGAACACAGATATGCCAGCGCAAAGCTTGGCCTGACCTCCGCGTCCCCGGGGTCACTGAGCGGCGAAGCCAATGCAGGTCTGCATAATGGCGATTCCGGCCCCGATCATCTGTGTCTATCCGTGTCCATCTGTGGTTGAACTGCAAGCTTACGGCTCAACGCTGCGCTCCGGAGGCGCGGCGATACCGCTTGACCGCCCCGGCCGGAACTGCCATGCATGATCGCATGAAGCGAATTCTTCTAGCCGCCGTGCTGCTTTCCGCCGCTTCCGCATGGGCCGCGAGCACCCAACTGCTCCACACCTTCAAGAAGTTGAAGGCGACCGACCAGTTCTGGGGCGAGGGCGCGGCCATCGGGGACTTCAACCATGACGGCATCATGGACGTCGCCTACGGCGCGTATTGGTATGAAGGGCCGGACTTCAAGAAGCGCCATGAGATTTACCCGGCGACCGCCACGTTCAAGCGCAAGAACGCCGACGGCACGGAGCAGGTCGTGCCCGGTTTCGAGGGCGCCCTGGGCACCAACAACGCCTACTCGGATTGCTTCCTCGCCTTCGCCTACGACTTCAACGGCGACGGCTGGACCGACGTGCTCGTCTATGGCTTCCCCGGCAAGGAAGCCGCCTGGTATGAGAATCCGCACAACCGGCCCGGCCCCTGGAAGCGCCACGTCATCCTGGACGTGCTGGACAACGAGTCGCCCGGGTTCATGGACATCACGGGCGATGGGAAGCCCGAAATCCTCTGCTGCTCGAAGGGCTACATCGGCTACGCGCAGGCGGACTGGAAGCATCCGGAGGCGCCCTGGACATTCCATCCCATCTCGCCCAAGGACCCGCAGAAGTACCAGAAGTTCACCCACGGCATCGGCGCCGGGGACATCAACGGCGACGGACGCGTGGACATCCTTGAGAAGGACGGCTGGTGGGAGCAGCCCGCCTCGCTGGCAGGCGACCCGGTGTGGATCAAGCACCCGTTCCATTTCGCCCAAGCTGCCGCGCAGATGCTGGTCTATGACGTCAACGGCGACGGGCTGAACGATGTCATCACTTGCGAGAACGCCCACGGCTACGGCCTTTCGTGGTTCGAACAGATCCACGAGAATGGCAAGATCAGCTTCCGCGAGCACGTCATCCTGAACAAGGACGCCACGAAGGACCGGTATGGCATCGAATTCACCCAGCTTCATGCTCTCGCGCTGGCGGACATTGACGGCGACGGCCTGATGGACATCGTGACCGGCAAACGCTTCTGGGCGCACGGCAAACACGGCCCTGACCCCGAGTCCGATGGCGCGCCCGCCGTCCTCTACTGGTTCCAGCTAACGCGCCCCGTCGAGGGCGTGGCCCGGTACATCCCACACCTTATTGACGACGACTCCGGCGTCGGCACGCAGGTCACGGTGGGCTATCTCACCAAGGGTCGGCACAAATACCCTGACATTGTCGTCGGGAACAAAAAGGGCCTCTCCATCTTCGAGCACGAGGTGAAGGAAGTTCCCTGTGCCGAGTGGGAACAGGCCCAGCCGAAGCCCCTGCCGGGGCAGTGAGCGTGTGGCGGGAGGGCCCGGCCAAGGTGGCCCTGCTGCCCGCAGATCGCTCACCATTCTGTCATAGTAAAGCAAGCCTCCGGCTTGCTGCCGTCCCGCCAAGCTTCCAGCTTGGCGCTGTGCGAGCCTGCACCCGGCAAGCTGGAAGGTTGCCGGAACGGGTGCAAGCCGGACGCTTACGCTACTACTGAGTGGAAAGGCAACCGTTTTCCATAGACGCTGCCCACGAGTTTCGGCAGCCTGTCCCGCATGATGAGCGACATCGCAACGCGCCGGGGCCATAGCCGGCGCGCGCTTCTGTTCAGTCTAGCCGTCCTTACGGCGCTGTGGGGCGCGCACGCCCAGTCCACCAACGCGCCCGGCCCAGCCCGGCGCTTGCCCAGCATCCTCTTCATCCTGGCCGACGACCTCGGCTACGGCGATCTTGGCTGCTACGGCCAGACCAAGATCAAGACCCCCAACCTGGACAAACTGGCCGCCCAGGGCATGCGGTTCACCGATTTCTACGCCGGCAGCACCGTCTGCGCCCCCTCGCGCTGCGCGCTGATGACCGGCTTCGACACCGGTCACGGTTTCATCCGCGGCAACGACCTCCTCCCGCTCCGCCCGCAGGACCTGACCGTGGCCGAGCTTCTCAAGGGCCGAGGCTACCGCACCGGGCTCATCGGCAAATGGGGCCTCGGCAACGAGAACACCACCGGCGTGCCGCAGAAGAAGGGCTTCGACGAGTTCGTCGGCTACCTCGACCAGGTCCACGCGCACGACTATTACACGCCCTACCTCTGGCGCCACGACCCGCCAAGCTCCGGCAAGCCGGGTTACGATGGCAAGATTGAGTTCCCCGAGAACGAGGACGGGAAGACGGGCCTCTACATGGATGACCTCTTCAGCACCTCGGCCCTGCGCTTCCTCCGGAACAACAAGCCCGACCCCTTCAACAACTTCCGCCCCTTCTTCCTCTACCTCGCCTATACCATCCCGCATGCCAATAACGAGGAAGCCAAGCGCTCCGGCAACGGGATGCAGGTGCCGTCCGATTCCCCCTACGCCGACCAGTCCTGGCCGCAGACCGAGAAGAACAAGGCCGCCATGATCACGCGCATGGATAGCCAGATCGGCCAAATCCTGAAGCTGCTGGACGACACTGGGATGGCCCAGAACACCGCGGTCTTCTTCAGCAGCGACAACGGCCCGCACCAGGAGGGCGGCGTGGACCCGAAGTTCTTCAAGAGCGGCGGCCCGTTGCGCGGCATCAAGCGTGACCTGTACGAGGGCGGCATCCGCGTGCCGCTGATCGTCCGCTGGCCGGGGCACATCAAGGCCGGCAGCGTCTGCCCCGAGCCGTTCGCGTTCTGGGATTTCCTGCCCACGGCGGCGACGCTCGCCGACATGAACGCCCCCCAGCCGATTGACGGCATCTCCATGCTGCCCACGCTGCTCGGCGATCCGCAGACCGCCCACCACGCGTTCCTTTACTGGGAGTTCCACGAGGGCGGCTTTCAACAAGCGGTGCGCATGGGAGATTGGAAGGCGGTCCGTTTGAAGCCGGGCGCACCCCTCGAACTCTACGACCTTAAGACCGACATCGGGGAGAAGAACAACGTGGCCGACAAGCATCCGGAGATCGTGGCCAAAATCGAGAACTTCCTGAAGACCGCGCGCACGGACTCGGATAAATGGCCGGCGAAGGCGGGCTGAGGCGATCTCCCCTCACTCGCCCAGGGCCAATTCATGAAAGGTGGTAGGGACGCGTTCCACCGCGTCCCTGTTATCTCGGGAAGATGGGGACGCGGTGGAACGCGTCCCTACCGCCCTTCCTGAATTGGCCGTGCCACCTGCCCTTCAACGGGTTTTCCACCTTCACACCCTGCCCTGATACGGTATTCTCGCGGCATGAGCACGGATGTATCTGCCCGCCGCCAGTTTGCCAGCGATAATTACGCCGGCATCTGCCCGGAGGCCTTTGCCGCCATGGCGGAAGCGAACCGCGGCCATGAAGTCAGCTACGGGAACGACTCCTGGACACAGAAGGCGTCGGACCTCATCCGCGAAGTGTTCGAAACCCGGTGCGAGGTGTTCTTCGTATTCAACGGCACATCGGCCAACTCGCTATCAGTGGCGTCGCTCTGCCAGTCCTATCACAGCATTTTGTGCCACGAGCTGGCGCACATCGAGAGCGCGGAGTGCGGGGCGCCGGAGTTCTTCGCCAACGGCAGCAAGGTCCTGCTCCTGCCGGGGGAGCACGGGAAGGTTGACGCGCAGGCCATCGAGCGCGCGGTGCACCGGCGCAATGACATTCACTACCCCAAGCCTCAGGTGCTGAGCCTGACGCAGGCGACCGAGCTGGGAACGCTGTATTCGCTGGACGAGCTGCGGGCCGCAACCGATGCCGCCCGGCGTTGCCATCTGCGCGTGCAGATGGACGGCGCGCGCTTCGCCAACGCCGTCGCGGCGCTGGGCGTGGCGCCCAAGGAGCTGACCTGGAAGGCGGGCGTGGACGTGCTGTGCTTCGGCGGCTCGAAGAACGGCATCGCCCTGGGCGAGGCGGTGGTGTTCTTCGACACCGAGCTGGCACGGGAGTTCGATTACCGGTGCAAACAGGGCGGGCAGCTTGCGTCCAAGATGCGGTTCTTGTCCGCGCCGTGGGTGGGCATGTTGCAGGACGGTGCCTGGCTGCGTTACGCCAGCCACTCGAACGCCATGGCCAGGGCGCTGGAGTCGGCGCTGCGCCCCTTGCCGGGCGTGGAGATCGTGCACCCGGTGCAGACGAACACGGTTTTCGCCCGCCTGCCGGACCCGGTCGTGCAGGGCATGTATGCGCGCGGGTGGAAATTCTACACGCATGTGGGCGCGGCCGGGGAAGCGCGCCTGATGACGAGCTGGGACACCACGCGCCAGGATGTGGACGCCTTCGCCGCCGACCTGGCAGAGCTGGCAGGGGCGGGAGTGGCGAAGGGGAAACGTTAGGGCGGTGACACGCCACGAACAGATGAACGCCGCCTCGGCAGCCCCGCTCAGCACGCCAACGCCCAAGCGGCTGATGTCGTTGGACGTCTTCCGCGGGGCGACCATCGCCGCGATGGTGCTGGTCAACAACCCGGGCAATTGGGATGCCATCTACAAGCCGCTGGACCATGCGGAATGGCATGGGTGGACGTTCACTGACCTCATATTCCCGTTCTTCCTTTGGATCGTGGGCGTGGCGATCCCGCTGTCCACGGCGCGCCGGCTCGAGCAAGGCCAGGGCCGCCGCGAATTGCTGCTCCACGCGCTGCGCCGCGCCGTCATCATCTTCGCGCTGGGCTTCTTCCTGAACTCCTTCAGCTACCTCGTGGACGGCTCGCTGTTCCGCGATGGCCTCGGGGCGTGGTTCCGGAACTACGCGACCAGCGTGCGCATCCCCGGCGTGCTGCAGCGCATCGCGATCTGCTACTTCCTCACGATGGTGATCTTCCTGGACTTCGGAGTGCGCGGGCAGCTCAACTGGATCGCCGGGCTGCTGGCCGGGTACTGGCTGCTGATGATCGCGGGACCAATGTTCGGCTGGGGCACGGGCGGCCTCGAGCCTCAGGGCAACTTCTGCCAGTACCTGGATAACCTGGTGTTCAACGGCAGGGTGATCGGCACGCACGTGTGGCGCGGCGGCAAGACCTGGGACCCGGAGGGCCTTTTCAGCACCGTGCCGGCGGTGGCGACCTGCCTGTTCGGCGTGATGACCGGGCACCTGCTGCGCTCGAAGCTGTCGCCCGAACGGCGCACGGCCTGGCTATGCGTCGGCGGCAACCTCCTGCTCGTGGCGGGCGTGGTCATGGACATCTGGCTCCCGATCAACAAGAAGCTCTGGACCAGCTCCTACGCCGTGTTCATGGCGGGCATGGCGATGAACTGCTTTGCGGTCTGCTACTGGCTGGTGGATGTGCAGGGCTGGCGCAAGTGGGCCAAACCCTTCGCCATCTACGGCATGAACGCCATTGCCGTCTTCATGATGGCGGGACTGCTCGGGCGCATCCTGCCCGCGATCAAATTAACCGATTCGGCGGGCAAGCGGGTCGGGCTGCAGTCGTACCTATACACTCACCTCTGCGTTCCTTTCGCCAGCCCGGAGACTGCGCCAGTGCTCGGCTTTCTGGCCAGCCCGAGGAACGCCTCGCTGATGTGGGCGCTGCTGTACGTAGCGGTGTTGTTCCTGGCCGCCTACGTCATGTACCGGCGCAAGTGGTTCCTGAAGTTCTGACCCTTATAAGGGTAGGGACGCCTCGCCGAGGCGTCTGTCTTGCGGTGGGAGCGGACGCCTCGGCGAGGCGTCCCTACCAGGGCGATATTCTCGGGCTAAGCCGTAACGATGCAGTTGGTGAAGGGGAGCGCACGCGCCGCCGCGTGCGGTTTTCCGCGCCCCCGCGGAAAACGGGCAGGGCTTACGCGGCTAACCGTTTAGTGGCCGATGCCAGCCCGGCTCCGGCCGGCGAGGGCGCCGGCCGGGACACGCGAGGGCGCGTGTGCTCCCTGAAACCGACTGCATGGATACGGCTAAGGCTCCAGCCTGATCAGAACCCGCCGACGTGCCAATGCTCGCGGTAATGGCGGCGCAGGTACTCGTTGGCCGCCGCCACATTTGTCACCTTCATGCGCGCGCTGTCCCAGTCCAGCTTCTGTCCGGGCAGGCGAATGGCCACCGTGCCCAGCAGAATCGCCTCGGTCATCGGGCCGGTCTGGGCGAAATGCGATTCGGTCCTTTCCCCGCCGAGGCAGGCATCCACGAAATGGTGGTAATGGTTGCGCGGCGGCAGCTTCGGGGGCTTCACGTCGCTGAACCGGCTTTCGGGCAGCAACTGCGGCGGGGCGTTGTGCGGGGTCAGCAGCGAGCCTTCCGTGCCGATCAGAATCGAGGACTCGGACGGATACTCCTTCAGGTCTTCGGAGTAGAGCTTGCGGATGCGCTCGGGCGGGTAAAATTCCCCGTCGAACCACTCCAGCGTCAGCTCATCGCCTCCGATCTTCTCATTGCCCGGGAAGGTCCAGACGATGTGGTCCCCCTGGGGCCAGTTGTCGGCGCGGCGGGCGGGCGAGTCTTTCCAGGACTCCTGGACTTCGGCCCAGGTATTGAGCGGCGGGCGCAGGCCAAGCCCCTTCCAGACCGGGTCGAAGATATGGCAGCCGATGTCGCCCGACCAGCCGGTGCCGAAGTCCTGCCAGGCCCGCCATTTGGTGGGGTGATAGATGTCCGGCGCGTAGGGGCGCATGGGGGCGCTGCCGATCCAGAAGTCCCAGCTCAGGGTCTTGGGCGGCGGCGAGCCCTCGGCGGGCCGCGGCCCTTTGAGCCGGTAAGCCTCGACGGCGCCCGGGCGGTTCGAGCAGAGGTAGGCATGGGTGATCTTGCCGATGCGTCCCTCGCGCAGCCACTGGACAGCCGTGCGGTCATAAATGCTCGAGGCCACCTGCGTGCCCAACTGGGTGATCACGCCTTTCTTGACTGCCGCCTCCGTCAGGGCGCGCACCTCGGCGATATCGTGGCAAAGCGGCTTCTGGCAATAGACATGCTTGCCTTTGTGAATGGCGCTGTAGGCCGCGGAGAAGTGCGTGTGATCGGGCACGGCCACGTTGACCGAGTCAATGCGATCGCCTTCGCTGCGCAGTAGCTCGCGCCAGTCCGCGTACAGGCGCGCGCCGGGGACCACCTTGGCGGCGGTGGCGAGAGTGTTGGCGTCCACGTCGCATAGCGCCACAATCTGGACGCGCGGATGATCCACGAGGTTGTGCAAATCCACCCAGCCCATCCCGCCGACGCCGATGCAGGCGTGGTTGAGTTTGCTGTTGGCGGAGAGCGCCTTGGTCTTCGCCGCGGCGGCGCGTGAGGGAGCGAAGAAGGGCGCGGCCAAACCGGCGAAGACGGCCGAGCGCAAAAACTGACGGCGCGACCACTGCGGCGAGCCGCGAAGCGCGCCGTCGGTGGGACGCCTGGAGGAAGAATAACGATCTTTCATCGAAACCCAGCTTGCGGCGCAGGCGCAGACGAGGCAAGCATTTCAATGCTTGGATTCATCACCCCCCTTGACTAAGGTCGGGCGCATCTATGAAGAAATCTCTTGGCCCGAAAACACTCGTCTATCCCACCCCGGTGCTCGTCGTCGGCAGTTATGACAAGGCCGGCAAGCCCAACGTGATGACCGCCTCCTGGGCGGGCATCTGCTGTTCCCAGCCGCCGTGCGTGGCCGTGGCCCTGCGCAAGGCCACCTACTCCTATCACAACATTATGGAGCGGAAGGCTTTCACAATCAGCATCCCCTCGGCGGCGCACGTGAAACAGGCGGACTACTTCGGCCTGGTCTCGGGCCGCAACACCGACAAGCTGGCCGCCGCCCGTCTCACGGTCGGGAAAAGCGATCTTGTGGATGCGCCGTACGTGCAGGAGTTTCCGGTCGTGCTGGAATGCGAGCTGTTGCACGTGTTTGACCTCGGCCTGCACACGCAGTTCATCGGCGAGGTTCTCGACGCCAAGGTGGAGGAGTCCGTTATGGGCCCCGGCGCATCAGTGCAGATCAAGAAAGTCAACCCGCTGGTCTTCGTGCCCGATACGCAGGAGTACTACGGGATCGGCGAGTTCGTGGGCAAGGTGTTCTCCGTGGGACAGGGCATCTGACGGCGTGGGAATTCAACGCCAAGGCGCAAAGAGCCAAAGACGCAAAGGCTGTTAGGGCAATCCCCCAAAGAGGCCGACAGGATGCTCAAGAAGATGACCCAGGATATCCCGAGGCTTTGCGCCTTTGCGTTAACCGTCTTCTGTATACTTGCGGCGCTGCCGTTTGAGCCGCTGCCCGCTTTGCAGTAGCTTATTCCGGGAAAGTTGACCAAACTGCCGCATGGCCGAGAAAAGCATAAACGAACTTCCGCGCGACCTGCGGGGCCTTTACACGAAGGGCAACGACGCCCTGCAGCGCGAGAATTACGACTACGCCATAGACCTCTTCAACCAGATCCTGGCCCGCGACCCCGCGCAGATCGAGGTCCGCAAAGCCCTGCGCAGCGCCCAGATCAAGAAGGCCGGGGCGGGCAGCGGGTTCTTCAAGAAAATGCTCAACACCGCCGGCTCGCAGCCCATGCTGGCCAAAGGCCATCTCGCTCTGAGCAAGAACCCCGCCGAAGCGCTG
>DATKNZ010000108.1:0-11777 GCA_035541055.1 Candidatus Acidiferrum sp.
GGGACAAGGAGAAACACGCCAAGGAAAAGCTGGAGGCCGTGTTGAAGGAATGGCGCACCACCCGCGAGGAGAAGCGGGTCAAGGTGGACGAGGAGGACATCCTGCATGTCGTCGCGAAGTGGACTGGCATCCCGCTGCAACGCATGGAGCAGGGTGAGATGCAACGATTGCTGCAGGTTGAGACCGAGATGGACAAGGTCGTCATCGGCCAGCGCGAGGCGGTGTCCTCCTTGTGCAAAGCTCTGCGCCGCTCACGGGCGGACCTTAAGGACCCGCGCCGGCCCATCGGCACCTTCGCTCTGCTAGGCCCCACGGGCGTGGGCAAGACGCTCCTCGCCAAGACCCTCGCCGAACAGCTATTCGGCGACCCGAAGGCGCTCATCCAATTGGACATGAGCGAGTACATGGAGAAGTTCAACGTCTCCCGCCTGATCGGCTCCCCGCCAGGCTACGTTGGCTATGAGGAAGGCGGCCAACTCACCGAGCAGGTCCGCCGCAAGCCGTACTCCGTCGTGCTCTTCGACGAGATCGAGAAAGCGCACCCGGACGTCTGGAACATGCTCCTCCAGATCCTTGAGGAAGGGAAGCTGACGGACAACGTCGGGCGCGTGGTGAACTTCCGGAACACCATCATCCTCATGACGTCGAATGTCGGCTCCGACACCGTTCGCAAGCAGTCCACGCTGGGCTTCTCACCCATTACGGATGAGAACAGCTACGAGAAAATGCGCGAGAAGATCATGGACGAGGCCAAGAAGACCTTCCGTCCGGAGTTCCTGAACCGTCTGGACGACATCATCGTCTTCCGCTCACTGACCAAGCCGGACCTGATCCAAATCCTGGACCTGGAGATTGGGAAGGTCGTGCAGCGGCTCAAGGCTCGCAATATCCTGCTGCAACTGGATGAGAAGGCGAAAGACTTCCTGGTCAGCAAGGGTTACGACCCGCTTTACGGAGCGCGACCTATGCGCCGGGCGGTCGAGCGTTTGCTCGAGGACCCGCTGGCGGAGGAGATCCTCAAGGGCATCTTCCACGAGGGCGAGCCCCTGCTGGTGACAATGGAAAACGATCGCCTGGTCTTCTCGCAAAAGGCGCCTACCGAAGGCGCGCTGTCCAGTTGACGGTTCAGCGCCCCTACGGGCCGGGGTCAATCCGGTACCGTCGGTGCATGTAGAGGTCGTCGGCCACCTGGTAGATGGCCATCGTATCCTTCTCCAATTCGTTATCGGCCTCGGTGGGCTGTGGCAGGGGCTTCATCTCGCTCGCCTTGGGATTGCCCTGGTAGAACTCCACGGTCTTCATGAGCCCGAGGACGACCAGACGATCGTGCGCCAGCATGCCGATATCGCGATTGTGGTTGAGAAATGCCCGGTCATCTGCGGCTGAACCGGCAAGGAGGTCGCGCCCGAAGAACATGCTCTCGTAGGGACGGCCCAGGAGCCCGAGGATCGTCGTCGGCACATCCAGCGAACCGCCCAGCCGCCCCACCCGGCTCGGGGCCTTGACCACCGCCGGGCCCGCAATCACCAGCGGTATCTCGTAGGAATGGATGGGAATGCTTTGCTCGCCATAGACTCGCGCCCCGTGATCGGCCACTACGGCGAAGATCGTGTTGGTCCAGAATGACTCCTGGCGCGCCGCCCGGAAGAACTGCCCGAGCGCGTAGTCGGAATACTTCACGGCGTGCTCGCGGGTCCGCCATTCCGGGTCCTCGGGTATCTTGCCCTTCGGATACGTGTACGGCTTGTGATTCGAGACCGAGAGGATCGTGGCGCAGAAGGGCTGGTTTGTCCTGGATAGCTCGCGGAACTCCGCGATCGCCCGCATGTAGAGGTCCTCGTCGCACACACCCCAGATGGTCGTGAAGGTCGGATGCTCGAAATGCTTCTCCTCCACGAAACGGTCATAGCCGTTGCGAACGGCAAAGGAGCGCATGCCATCGAACAGCCCCCGGCCCCCGTAGAGAAACACGCTGGCGTAGCCGTCGCGCTTCAGCACCCGCGCAATGGTCTCGACGTTTTCCGAGCGGTCACGCTTGACGATGGAATCGCCCGGCAGGGGCGGAAACGAGGAGAGCACGCCCTCGAACCCGCGCACCGTGCGGTTGCCCGAGGCGTAGAGATTGGTGAAGAGCATGCCCTCCTGGGCGGCGAGCTTATCCATTTCCGGGGTCAGGGTGTCCTTCCGTCCCAGGCAGCCCCAGAACTCGGAACCGAGGCTTTCTTCGAGCAGGATCACCACGTTCAACTTCGGGCGCGCGGGGTCGCCAGCCACCCGGCGCCGGATGGATTGCCCCGGCTCCTCGAATGGGGCGTTGGGCGCCGCCAGCATCCGCCGCGCCCGCTGGTAGGCCTCGTCCAGGGACATCGTCTTGTAGAACGCGCTGTAGTCAAGGTCGTGAGTCCAGGCGGCGGCCAGGAAGGACAGGGCGCCGTTATTGGCGATCTCGTTGAGCGTCCGGTCGTCACTGACGTGCGCTCCTTTGAGGTTGAAGGTAGGTGCGAGCACGGCCGCCAGGCCTGCCGCCGCCGCCAGGTGGGCCAGGCGCGCTCTGAACGTGAACGGCCTCTCCCACATCTGCGGGAACAGGCGGCTCGCCAGGTACAGCCACCCCAGGCTCAGCGCCGAGCAGGCGCCGATGACGATGCCCACGTGGTAAGACTCCCAGATGTTGACAAATACCTCGTAAGGATAGAGCAGGTAGTCCACCGCGACCGTGTTGAAGCGGGACCTGAACTCTTCGAAGAAGAAGAACTCCACGCATAGCAGGAAGAACTGGGCAAACCAGAAAACGAAACAGCCGGCGAGTAGGAGAATGCGGTGCCAGGTGGCCCCGAACGCCCGGTCGCGCAAGAGGACCATCCAGAGCAACAGCGGGATGAGTTCCACCAGAGCGATAAACACGTCCCGCTGGAAGCCCGTCAGGACCGCCAGCAGGATGTCGACAGCCGGCAGGCCCGGCGGGCGGAACCCGACGAAGAGCGCTACGCGCAGCACGAACCAGCACGCCACGAGCGACAGGAAGCAGAACGCCACGAACCCATACCGGGACTGTCGCCAACGCCACTTCACCCCGTCTGAATCACTGATCATGGGGTAGTTATATCGCAAACCGGCGCCTGGCTTGGAAGACATTCCGGGCGCCGGAACAGTTTTGGGAGGGCAACACTCGACGGGCCGGACCCCTCAGGCGCCGGCGTCCTTGCCTCCCGCTTTGATTCGGTGCATCGAGCGGAGAATGCTCAGGCCGAATCGCTCGTCGGGAGTGAGCACGCGGCCATGGGCCTTCAATTCGCGGAGGGCCGCCAGCGTCATGCAGAAGTCCACTGCTGAAAGGGGCCGCCCCCGCATCACCCGTGACTGCCAGCGCCGGGGATCAGTGATCTCTTCGATCCCCTCCTCCCCTCCTGGATAAAAGGACACGAGCCAGTCGTCGCGCCGCACATAGCCCTCCGCTTCGCCTTTGGGCTCGAACCACGCGTCACAGAGCTCGAGGCAAATCGAGCGCCCCCGGTTGCTGCCCAGGCGATAGAACACCACCCGCTCGTCTGTCTCGGCAAAGTGATGGTAGATGTCCTTCGCCGCGCCCGCGGGCTGCTGGGTGAACTGGGTTTGAAACCCCAGCCGGAATCCCCCGGGGACCTTGCGGTCGCGCTCGAAGCACAGGTTCTCCTCCAGTATCCAGACCAGTTCGGTGGCCAGTCCCCGCCCCGCCAACAACGTCTTCCAGGCCGCCAGGCAATCCTCAAACACCGGGCGCGCGTAGCTTCGAGTCGTTTCCATAGCGCTGTCTATGCCATCTTGTGATTGTTCGCCCGCCGCCGGTCGCCATCCGGTATGCTCGGCTCACCGCACGAACTCAACCTTTGCACCAACCGCTAGACAGTCAAATGGGTTCCCCTGAACCAGTCAATGAAAAGCGGTATCCCTTGCTCGATCTTGACGCGCGGCTCATAGCCCAGCCTGGCGCGCGCCTTGCCCACATCGGCGTAGGTAACCGGCACATCGCCCGGCTGGGGCGGTTGCCGGTCAATCACGGCCTTCCTGCCCAGCGCCGTTTCCAGCAACTCGATGAGCCGGCTGAGGCTCACGGTGGCGGACTCGCCCAGGTTGAAGATTTCATACCCAAACTCCTGCCTCGTGCAGGCCATGATCCCGTCCAGCGTGTCCGTGACGTAGGTGTAGTCCCGGGCCGCCGAGCCGTCGCCAAAGACCGGCAGGGGCCGGCCGGCGGTAATAAGCCGCGCAAACTTGTGGATCGCGAGGTCTGGCCGCTGCCGCGGCCCATAGACCGTGAAGAATCGCAGCATCACCACGTCCAGCCCATACACGTGATGATAGACGTGCCCCAGCGCTTCGCACGCCAGCTTGCTCGCCGCATACGGCGAAATGGCCCGGAAAATCGGGTCGCTCTCGGCGAAGGGCACCTTGGAATTGACTCCATACACGGACGAGGACGACGCCAAAATGAGCTTCTTCACCCCGTTGAGCCGCGCCGCTTCCAGCACGTTCACCGTGCCCTCCACGTTGACCCGCTGGTAAAGCGCGGGGTCCTTGAGGCTGGGCCGCACGCCCGCCCGGGCGGCGAGGTGAATGACCTGGTCGAACCGCACCCCGGCGAACAGCTCGTCCACCGCCGCGCGGTCCGTCAGGTCGCCGTGGACGAACTCGAACGGCCTGGCCAGGGCCTGGATGTGCCGCAGGTTGGCCTGCTTGAGCTGTGGGTCGTAGAAGTCGTTGAGGTCATCGAAGGCCCATACGGCGTGGCCGGACTGCAGCAGCCGCTCGCAGACGTGCGAACCGATGAAGCCGGCGCCGCCGGTGACCAGGAAATTCACGCCGCGACGCTAGCAGGGCGGTTTGGCGCTGTCGAGCGCAGGGGGGCGGGGCGTGGAAGCGTTAAAGCGTTGGAGCGTTAGAGCGTTGAAGCGAGGGAGTTTGCCCTCGTTCAGGCCGCCTGGGTCTCGGTAGCGGCAGTGGGCAACGGCGGCGCGCCAAAGCGCCATTCGGTTTTATAGGCCCGGGGAGGCGGCGTGAGCCGCAGCCAGGCGCCGAGAAAGCGCGCCACCTGCCGGAGATCACCACCGTTGGGCTTCGAGAGGTAGAGGTTGGCGCCGAGCCGGTAAGCTGCCGCCACGTCGGCCTCGAGGTCGGAGACGCTGAACATGATCACCGGCAGGGTGGTTAGCGCGGGCTGGTCGCGGATCCACGCCAGCACCTCATGGCCGGTGGCCTTGGGCAGGTGAACGTCCAGCAGGACCAGGTCGGGCAGGGGGTATTTGGCGCGATCCTCGTACTGGCCGGCGCCGACGAGCCAGGAAATGGCTTCCAAGCCGTCGCGCACGACGTGGAGCGACTCGGTCATGCCCTCGGCGGCGAAAGCCCGCTGCATCAGCCAGACGTCGGCTTCCTCGTCCTCGACGTAGAGGATTCGTTTGCTGGCTACTGGAATTGCATCCATGCGCTAACAGTCTCGCAGGGCTTGGGGAAAGTCAAACGGGCCGGCGAAGGATAGGGCACTTGCTGGTGCGGCTGACCACAAGCCAACACAAGGAAGCCCGAAATCCGAAGCCCGAAGGCCGAACGGAGGCCGAAATCCGAAGGCCGAAAGCCCCGCGCTGGCTCCTTCAGATGCCGCATCGGACCTAGGCATTTGATCCAAGTTGGTCGGGACGCCTCGCCGAGGCGCCCGGGCTGCGGCGTCAACACGGGCGGACGCCTCGGCGCGGCGTTCCTGCCAACCTACGTCACCTGCATAGCCCCATCTCGGATTTCGGCCTTCTTTCGGCCTTCGGGCTTCGGCCTTCGGATTTTCAGGCCCGCCCCCTACTCCGCCCGGGCGTTTTGCGGCGGGGCTTGGAGGTCCACCCAGAAGCGGCTGCCGTGGCCGGGTTCGGATTCCACGCTGACCCTCCCGCCCATGCGCTCGGCGGAGCGGCGGACGATGGCCAGTCCAAGGCCGGTGCCGGGGTACTTGTGCCTGCCGTGGACGCGATGGAACGCCTGGAAGATGTGTTCGGTGTCCTTGGCGGCAATGCCGATGCCGCTGTCCTCGATACAGAAACGCACGCGGTCCGGGCCGGAGCCGTCTTCGGCCCAAATGCGCACACGGGGGCGGGCGCCGGGCGGGGTGAACTTAAGGGCGTTGGAGAGGAGATTCGTCATGAGGAGGACGAGGCTGGCCCAATGGCCGAGAACCTGGGGTAAGGGCTCCTGGATGGTCACCTCGGCTTGGTGGGTGCGGATTTCGGACTCCAGGAACCCGAGGGCCTCGCGCAACGTGTCGTTCAGGCTGATGGGCCGGAGCCGGACGTCCTTGCCGCCGAGCGTGCTGTACTCCAGGAGGTCATCCAGGAGCTTGTGCATGTGGGTGGCGCTCTCGGAGACCCGGCGCAGGAAGACCTGGGCGTCCGGACTGAGCTGGGCAGCGTTATCTTCGAGGACGGCCTCAGAAAGGTTTTTGATGGAGCGCAGGGGAGCGCGAAGGTCGTGGGCGGCCGTGTGAGCGAAGTGCTGGAGGTTGGCATTGACCTCGCGCAGTTGGGCGGTGCGCTGGGCGACGCTGTCTTCGAGTTGCTGGTTCAGGTGCCGCAGCTCGGACGTGCGCTGGTCCACGCGTTGCTGCAGTTCGAGGGTGAGGGCCACCAGCCCGCGATTGGTCTCGGCCAGCTCCTGCTGGAGGGCGCGGACGGTGGCCTCGGTGGTGACCAGCCTGGCTTTGCTGAGCTCGAGGGCGGCATTGGCGGCGCTGAGCTGGGCCGCGCGTTCGTCCAACCGTTGCTGCATGTCCGCAGTGAGCGCCAGCAGGCCGCGGTCCGTTTGCGCCAGCTCTTGCTGGAGTGAGTGGACGGTGGCTTCGGTGCGGGCCAGTTGCTCCTGCAGCTCCTCGATGGTCATGGCCGATCCTGCGTCACTCCGGGAGATTCCTCACTGCCTGGCCTTTCCCACGACCAAGACCGTGGCATCGTCCTGGTGGCGAGCGAGGTCTCGCAGCAGGCGCTGGGCGACCACGTGCGCCGGGTGTTCGGGCAAGCCGGGGAAATCCTCCCAGGACCACTGCGAGCGCAGGCCATCGGACTGGAGCACCAGGAGGCTGTCAGGCTTCCAGGGATGCTCGGTGACGGCGGTTTTGGGGGCGTTGAGGCCGACGATGCCGCGCTGGACGGGAAAGGCGAACCGCTCGGCGCGCGGGAAGACGCGGACCTCGATGTTGCCGACCGAGGCGAAGGTCAGCCTGTCGCGTCCCCAGTCAAAGAGCGCGAGGGCCATGACCACGCCGCGGGTGGCATAGCAGGCGCGGGCGACGCCGGTGAAGATTTGGCTGAGCGGCTGAGTATAATGGTTCTCTATGTAGCGCCGGGCCGCCTGGGCCGCGCGATGGGCGAATTGGCCGTGCCCGAGCCCGTCGATAATGCCTGCTAGGGCGCTCTCGCCCCAGCGGCGGACGATGAAGGCGTCGCCATTGAGCGCAAAACCGGGATGGGGCCGCGTGGCGACGCCGAACTCCAGCGGGCAAGGGCGGAAGCCGCCCGGGTGAACGCGAAGCCATTTGCGGCAGAGCACGTGTGTGCCGGCGCCCGCCCGGGACGTGATTTCGAACTCGTCCATCAGGCGGTTGACGGCGCCCAGGCCTGTCCCCAGGCTGCCGGCGGTGGAGTACCCGTCGGTCATGGCCTGCTGGAGGTCGGCGATGCCGGGACCCTGGTCCTGGGATTCGATCTGCAGCCCGGGTCCCTCCTCGGCCCGCAGGGGGGTGAGCAGGAGCCTGCCGGCGCGAGCGTGTTTCAGGAGGTTGGTCGCCAGTTCCGTCACGGCCAGCGCGATCTCCTCCGAGGCGGTCGGATCCAGCCCGAGGCCCTCGGCAGCCGCCTTGGCGGCATGGCGCGCCGCCCCGACGTCGCTGGGGTATCTGACCTCGATTGTCTGGGAGCCCGACGGCTGCACATTGCTACTTCACCCATTTTCTGATCTGCACAATGGTGCCTTTACCCGCCGTGGATTGGACCGTCATCTCATCCATGAGGCGCTTGGCGCCGGGCAAGCCCAGGCCCATGCCGCGGCTCGTGCTGAAGCCCCGTTCCAGGGCCTGCTCGACGTCGGGGATGCCCGGGCCGTTATCTTCGAAGGTAACCTCGAGGCCGGTCTTCGCGCCCTCGACCAGCGCGCGCCAGCGCATCACGCCGCAGCCGGCGTACTGGTAGATGTTGCGAGTGAGCTCGGACGCCGCCGTGACAATGCGCGTCACGTCCGTCAAACCGAAGTTCAGGGTCGCGCAGACCTGCCGAATGGCCTGGCGGGCGACGACGATGTCGCTCTCGGACGTAATCTGTAGTTCCCCCCGGGTGGGCTGGTGGTCATAGCCGCGCCACGCCTTCGAGTCCGCAATCGGGGGGATTTGCTTGGTCATGCTGCGCCGGGGCGGAGGGTCACGATTCCAGCCGTTTGGCCGGCAACGGCGCCGGTGCAGGCATGCGAAGAAGGTCGAAGGCCCGGTCCACATCCAAAGCCGTCTCGGCCTGGCCGAGGGTCAGGCCCAGTTGGGTGGCAATGACGGCCACGTTGGGTTTCATGCCGGCAACGACGGTGCGCCCGCCCATCAGGGCGGCCATCTGCACCGTCTCGCTCACAATGCGGGCGAAGAACGAGTCCAGGGTCTGCACGGTGGAGATGTCCAGCACGAGCGCGCGGGCGTCGTGACGCATCATGGCCTGGAGGATTTTTTCCTGCAGTGCCGTGACGGTGGGGTCATCGGGGTCGGGCGGCACGGTGACGAGGAGGACGTCGTGCAGCTTGAGAACGGAGATGTTGTCGGCAGCCATGGTTATTGCCCATCCTTCGGCACGACGCGCAGGCTGAGAATTTCGAGAGCGACCTGCAGCCCCGCGGAGAGCGAGGAGCGGGTGATAATGTCGGACAGATCAATGCCCAGGTGCACCAGGGTCTGAGCGATGGCGGGCCGCACGCCGGTGAGCACCACCTGGGCCCCGAGCAGGCGCACGGCGCTGACCGTGTCAATCAGGTGTTGGGCGGTCTGGCTGTCCACTGTCGGTACGCCCATAATGTCCACCAGCGCCACGGGCGAGTTGGTCTCGACGATGCGGCTGAGCAGCCGCTCCATGAATTGCTGCGTGCGCTGGCTGTCCAGCGAACCGATCAGCGGCGCGGCGACCACCCCCTGCCAGACCTGCATGACGGGCGTGGACAGCTCCAGTATCTCGCGCGACTGCTGCTGGATGCGTTCCTCCGCCTGCTTGCGCTCGGTCAGGTCGCGCGTGACTTTGCCGAATCCGCGCAGCGTGCCGTCCTTGTCGCGCAGGGCGGTGACGACCACGTTGGCCCAAAAGCGGGTGCCGTTCTTGCGCACGCGCCAGTTCTCGTCCTCGAATCGGCCTTCCCGGGCGGCAGTCGTTAGCTCGAGCTCGGGGAAACCGCGCTGCAACGCCTCGGGCGGGTAGAAGATGGAGAAGTGCTTGCCTAGGATTTCCTCGTCGCGCCAGCCTTTGATGCGCCGGGCGCCCTCGTTCCAGCTCACCACATGCCCGCTCGGGTCCAACATGATGATCGAGTAGTCCTTTACGCTCTCCACCAGCAGCCGGTAGCTGTCTTCGCCCAGCCCCGAAGCAGGGGTCTGGATACTCTCAGTTTCTGTGGCCATACTTGTTTTGTGTTTGCCCGGGATTCCCCGGCGGAAACAGCTTCGGCACCCGGACGCAACGCTGCCCCGTTGCTTGCTGGGTGTGACCGCGATTCGGCATCCTCACCATTGAATACCGTACGCACCGCTTTCGCGTCGGCGCAAGCCGTGCGATGTGCATTGGGAAGGTTGGCTGTCCTATGCAACGCGTCCGCCGCTGTAGTTTCTTCTATGGCACTGCCGGCAGGCCGGAGCAATGGGGTGGGTACCCTATACGCGGCGCGGCTTAGGCAAAGGGGCTGGCCTTTGTCTCACGCTCGCTTTCAGCGGAATCCGGCAGCCAAATCCGAAGGCCGAAATCCGAAGGCCGAAAGAAGCCCGAAGGACCAAGGCCGAGCGTCCCCAGCCAATGGGGATTGCGAGCTGAACCTTTGCCCTCTGCGCTCTTTGTGTTCTTCGCGGTCACTTCTGCAAAGGCGTTTCGGGCTTCGGATTTCGGCCTTCTTTCGGCCTTCGGCCTTCGGGCCTCGGATTTCCGCCGCCGCCGCCCTTGCCCTCTGAAACCGTCGCGGAAGCCGACTTTCCTGGTAGGCTTTGCACCGGCGGGCGGTTACAGTGTGCCGGACAAAGACTATGAGCCATCACACCATTCTGTGGATTTATATCGTCCTGCTGTTGGTCGGGGGATTGATTGGGTTTCTGAAGGCCGGCAGCAAGGTATCGCTGATCACCTCGGCGGTGGCCGCCGCGGCGTTGGTGCTGACAGCGATACCGGGGCTGTTTGGGGCGGCCATAGCGAGCGGGCTGGCGGACGGCGTCATGGCGGCGCTGCTGGTGGTGTTCGCCATTCGATTGGCGAAGACAAAGAAGTTCATGCCCAGCGGGTTGATGTTGGCGATCACGATCCTGGCGCTGGCCCTGCGGCACTTGGCGTGAGCGCGGGCGCGCTTCCCATCTGGGACATTCATTCGCAGATCGTTGGGACGCTGCGGGCGGGGAACCGGCTCGTGCTCGTGGCGCCGACGGGCTCGGGCAAGACGACGCAGGTGCCGCAAATGTTGCTGGATGCGGGCCTGGCGGGAGAACGGAAGATCGTGGTGTTGCAGCCGCGGCGGGTCGCGGCGCGAACCGTGGCCGCGCGCGTGGCCTGGGAACGCCACGTGCCGCTGGGGGCGGAGGTCGGCTACCAGATCCGGTTTGACGACCAGACCAGCCTGGGCACGCGCATCAGCTACGTCACCGAAGGCATCCTCCTGCGCTGGCTGCAGGACGACCGCACCCTCTCCAACGTGGGCGTGGTGCTCTTCGACGAGTTCCACGAGCGCAACCTGCTGAGCGACGTCTCCCTGGCGCTGGCCAAGCAGTTGCAACTCACGACGCGACCCGACCTCAAGCTGGCCGTCATGTCGGCCACGCTGGAGGCTGAACCTGTGGCCGACTATCTCGGGGCGGCGACGCCGATCCTGCGCTCGGAAGGGCAGGCGTTTCCGGTCGAGGTGACATACCTGGGGCACCCGGACGAACGGCCCGTAACGGACCAAGCGGCCGATGAAGTGGAAGGCATCGTCAACGCGGGCGAGCCGGGGGACATCCTGGTGTTCATGCCCGGCATGGGGGAGATCAACGCGACGATCGGCGCGCTGCGGGCCTGCCGCGTGAAGGAGCGGCTGGCGCTGATCCCCCTGCACGGCGATTTACCCGCCGAGCAACAGGACATGGCCTTCGCACCCAACCCGCTGCGCAAGGTGGTGGTGTCCACGAACGTCGCCGAGACTTCCGTGACCATTGACGGCATCCGGCACGTGGTGGACAGCGGGCTGGCACGGGTCGCGCGCTACGACGCCGAACGCGGCATCGGCACGCTGTTTATTGAGCCGATCAGCCGCGCCTCGGCGGATCAGCGCAAGGGGCGCGCGGGCCGCACGGCGCCGGGCACGTGCCATCGGCTCTGGACCGAGAGCGGGCAGTTGAACCGCCCGGAGCGCAACACGCCGGAGATTCAGCGCAGCGACCTGGCGGAGGTGGTCCTGCTGCTGCACTCGCTGGGCATCAAGCGCGCCGCGCAGTTCGATTGGCTGGACAAGCCGGACGCGCAGGCGGTGGAAAGGGCGGAGCGGTTGCTGACTACGCTGGGAGCGTTGCG
>DATKNZ010000109.1:0-8052 GCA_035541055.1 Candidatus Acidiferrum sp.
TTCGCCGCGGACCGAGCGAGGCTGGCCGTCCAGCTCGACGATCAGGTGGGCGCGGCAGCCGCGCAGCCGCTCGCTGCCGGTGCGTTTGAAGGCGGCGGCCAGCGTGAACGAATCGGCCAATTCCAGCGCGGCCGGCAGGAACCCGGCGGCGAGGATGGCCTGCAGCGAGCGGACGGCCGCGCGCATGGCGCCGAAGCCGACGGCCAGGCAGGCGCGGTAGGGCGGCAGCGGCAGCAGCTTCAGGGTGGCTTCGGTGACCACGCCCAGCAGCCCCTCGGAGCCGACGAACAGCCGGTGCAGCTCGAAGCCGGTCTTGTTCTTGTGCGTGCGGCCGCCCAGGCGCACCACCGTGCCGTCGGCGAGCACCACTTCCAGCCCGAGCACGTAGTCGCGCGTCACGCCGTACTTGAGGCAGCGCGGGCCGCCGGCATTGGTAATGATGTTGCCGCCAATAGAGTTGTCCGCGCGGCTGGCTGGGTCGGGCGGGTAGAACAGGCCGCGCTTTTCGACGGCCTCCTGGAGCTTCGCCGTATTGACGCCGGATTGCACGACAGCCACGAAGTCCGCCGGGTTGATCTCCTTGATGCGGTTCAAGCGCGCCAGTGAAAGCACAATGCCGCCGCGCACGGGCACGCACCCGCCAACATAACCGTGCCCGGCGCCGCGCGCGGTGACCGGGATGCGGTGCCGGTCGGCGAACCGCAGGGTCGCCGCCACTGACTCCGTGCTGCGCGGCAGGACAACGGCTTCCGGCAGGTGCGCGGCGAACCACTTGTCGCCGGCGTGTTCTTTGAGCACCGAAGCCTCGAAGCTGACTTCGCCGGCCGGCAGGATCCGCCTGAGCTGGGCCAGCAGCCGGGTTCTACTGCGGCTCATCTCCGGGCGTCTTGGCGGCCAGCAGTTCTTTGGCGTCGGCGGCCTCGGCATCCGGCACTTCCACCAGGATGCCGCCGGCGGCCAGCGCGTAGCCATCCATGCTCAAGGCCGAAAGCTCGTTCATGACCACCGCGTGGAAGCCGGCTGCCTCCAGCCGAGCCCGGACCAACTGGGCATCGGCAGGATTGAGGGCCCGATACACCGTAACGAGTTCCATACCAAAGCCTAACGCCGCGCCGAGCGAAAGCCAAGGCCCAAGGGGAATGCTGGGAGCCCGTCGCTGGCCAGTGTGGGCCGTTGGTTCCCCCGTAGACGTCCCGGTGTGTCTCCCATGGGGCCCGGACCACATGGGAGACACACGCGGCACTCAACGGGGACACCAGCCACCCACACCGGGCAGCGCCCGCGTGCTGTCTCGCGATGGGACACGCGATGGGGGCGGTATCTGGGGAATCCCGTATGACCGCCAAAGCGGGATCGCGAATAGCCGATAGCCGATAGCCAATAGCCAATCCGGCTATACGGCCTATAGCTAGCCCTGCCTGGCGACACGGGGCGGAGAACCGGTGCAGCTTGAGACGGATGCAATTTCCGATTGACGCAATCCGCGGGAGGTGTAGAAATGATAGCCTCTAAAACTGGTGTAGTCAGAAGATGGCCAGAAGCTTATACAGGAATAGCGGCAACGGGCGCTGCGGGCAGGCATCGAAGTACGACGCGAATCACACCGTGCTTTCGAAGACGTACGGCGCGCTGGCCGACCTGCGCCGCGAGCTGGGCGACTCGAACGCGGCAGTCAACGAGCGCGAGGAATTGCTTAAGAGCTTCGCCCAGTGCGGCGATTCTCAACGCGCCTGGCTGCTGCTGGAAGACTATTTCGAGAAGCTCTCGCTCAACCGGAAGGACTTTCCCAGCACGGAATGGTGGCCGCGGCTGCTGGCGGCCCAGGGCAAGGGGCGGCTGGAGGAGGTGGCGTTCCTGTTCCTGCGGGCCGGGCGGTCACTGCCAACCGAGCTGGCGCCTTACGGCAATCTCGACCGGTTCGCCCAGGCAGAGAAAGCAGCCCAGGAGCACCGGCTGGTGCAGCACCTGGAGACGTGGCTGTTTCCAGCGCGCCCGGCGCATTTCGCGTCGCCGCGGGTGTTTGTGCGCGCGCTGTGCCGGCCCGAGCCTGATCCCGGCCGCCCGGGCCTGTCGCGCCTGGCTGTCGAGCTGCACCTGCTGCGCCCGCGCACCGGCGAGAAGGTGAGAAAGCTGGGGGAGATCATTGATCTGACCACGCGGGCGGCGCACGAGCAGGAGCTGTTTCCTCCTGCCGATTGGGAATTCGTCCAGTGGCTGGCGCAGACGCAGGGCTCGCGCCGCAATGGCGAGGAGAAGCTGCTGCTGTCCGAGCTTGAGCTGCTGCACTGGCTGGCGCGCTGGGGCCACACCGGCAGGCTGGAACTCGCGGCGGACGAAGGGGCCTCCGAGGCGCTGGAATTTCGCGGCGAGCTTGCCGAGCTGTCCCCGCATCTGGAGAACGGCTCGAAGGAACTCGCCTTCACGCACCTATTGCGGGTGCCGGGCGGGAAGGCTTACCCGTTTAGAGAAGTAAAGTTCTTCAACCGCTACCCGCCGCTGGCGCTGGCGGGGCGGACATTCTACCTGCTGCGCAACGCCCCGCCGCCCGAGGTGCTCGAGCTGCTGATCACGCAGCCGGCCGTGCCGATGCGCAAGCTGAGCCACCGGCTGCTGCTGCACCTGCGCAAGACGCAGTCCGGCCACGGCGTGGATTGGGAGCAGCTCTGCGTGACCCATGCGGCCCGGCCACAGTTCGTCTTCGAGCTGCTGGACGAGACGGTGCGGCTGCGGCTGCTGGCGCGCAGCCGGCGCGACCAGAGCCTCTGGTTGTGGACCGGCCAGGAATGGAAGCCGCAGGAGCCCAAGAAGCCCCGGGCAGCCGGCAGCAAGCCCGAGCTGCTGGACGACCCGCGCCTGGAGCCCGCGGCGGAGTGGCTGCGCCGGCTGGACTGGTTCACCCCCGAGCCCGGCCTGTGGGTGGGCGACGCCAACGAAGCGTTCCTCGGGCAGCTCGCTCGCGCCTGGGCCGAGCGCCCCGCCGAAGCGGAGTATTTAGGAAACCCCGGCTTCTCCCGCCTGTTCCTGGCGCCGCGGCAGTTGCGGCCGAGGTTGGTAGTCAAAGGGAGCGGCATCGACTGGCTGGCCGTGTCCGCCGAGTGGGAGCAGGAAGGGCTCAAGCTTACGGTCGCCGACTTGCAGCGGCTTCAGACCGCCACGGGCCGCTTCATCAAGCTGCCGGATTCCGGGTGGGTCGAGCTGGACGCGGCCGCCGTCCAATCGGCGCACGAGGCGATGGCTGAACTGGGGGTGGACGGCCTGGCGCCAGTGGCCCAGCGCATCGGCCTGGAACAAGCGGCGCACCTGGACGAGGAGGGCCTGCAGCGCTTCAGCGACTCGCCGCAGGCCAAGGCTTTGCGCGAACGCCTTAAGAACTTCGAGGGCCTGCCCAAGATCGCCCTGCCTGCCGGCGTGCAGGCGGAGCTGCGGCCCTACCAGAAGGACGGCTTTGATTTCCTTTGCCACCTCACCCGGCTGCGGCTGGGGGGCATCCTCGCGGACGACATGGGCCTGGGCAAGACGGTGCAGACGCTCGCGTGGCTGGCCTGGCTCAAGGACCAGCACAAGAAAGACCCCAAGCCGGCGCTGGTTATCTGCCCCGCGTCGGTGCTGCACAACTGGCGGCGCGAAGCCAACCTCTTCACGCCCAGCCTGAAGGTGCTGGTCCTGGAAAGCGGCGCCGCCCGCCACAACCTGCGCAAACAGATTCCGCAACACGACCTCATCGTCACCAACTACGCCCTGCTACGCCGCGACCTCGAAGAGCTCCAGAAGTTCGCGTTGCGCGCCCTGATCCTGGACGAGGCGCAGTTCATCAAGAACCCGGGTGCGCAGGTGACCCAGTCGGTCAAGCAGTTGCGGGCCGATCACCGCCTGGCGCTGACCGGCACCCCGCTCGAGAACCGCCTGCTCGACCTGTGGAGCATTGTGGATTTCGTCCAGCCCGGCTACCTCGGCAACCAGGACCAGTTCACGGAGACCTACGAGCCGCGCGGCGAGGACGCCGAATCCGCGCAGCGCATCGCCCGTCGCCGGCTTTCGGCCAAGCTGCGCCCGTTGCTGCTGCGCCGCCTCAAGCAGCACGTGGCCAAAGACCTGCCCGAGCGCATCGAGCAGCGGCAGGACTGCGAACTGAGCGAGGACCAGCGGAAGCTCTATCTCGCGGAGTTGCGCCGCAGCCGCGAGCAGGTCATGAAGACGATTGCCGAGAAGGGCCTGAACAAGAGCAAGATGCACGTGCTGGCGGCGCTGACCCGGCTGCGCCAGATCTGCTGCCATCCCAAGCTCGTGGGCAACGACGCTGCCTCAGGCAAGACCGAGACCCTATTCGAGTTGGTGGATGCGCTCGTCGCTGAGGGCCAGAAGGTGCTGCTGTTCAGTCAATTCGTGCAGATGCTCCAGTTGCTGGAGACCGAATGCCGGCAGCGCCAGATCACCACGCACATTCTTACCGGGCAGACCAAGGACCGGCAGCAGGTCGTGACCGCGTTCCAGAACGACCCAAAACCGGGCGTGTTCCTGCTGAGCCTGCGGGCCGCCGGCACCGGCCTAAACCTGACCACCGCCAGTTACGTGATCCTTTACGACCCGTGGTGGAACCCGGCCGTCGAGGCCCAGGCCATCGACCGCTCGCACCGGATTGGGCAGAGGCAGACCGTCAACGCCTACCGGCTGATCTCGCCCGGCACCGTCGAGGAGAAAATCTGGGAGCTGCAACAGCGCAAGGCCCAAACGATTGCGGACGTGCTCGGCGAGGAAGGCTTCGCGCGCAGCCTGTCCAAGGCGGACCTCGAGTACCTTTTCGCGGAAGACTGAGCGAATTCGCGAAAGGCATTGAGGTTACGCCGTCAGTGGCAACGGCCCCTGCGCCAGGCTGCGCAGGATCTCGCGGACGCGGTTCAACTCGCTGCCTTTGTGGCACACTTCCATCGCACCCAGCATCCGGCTCACCTCGTCCACGCAAGGATCCGGAGCATCGCTCAAGAGAATCACGGCGACCTCGGGCGCGGCTTGCTTGATGCACTGCATCACCTCGAAGCCGCTGCGATCGGGCAGGCAGACGGCCAGCAACACAACCTCGGGCCGATAGCGGAAGAACAAGTTCACGGCGTCGGCGCCGTTATCCGCCTCGCCGGCCAGGCATAGGCCCGGCTCCTGGGCCAATATGACTCGCAAGTGCGCCCGTAAGGGCAACGAGTCATCGGCCACGAGCACCGATAGCTTGCGGCGGGGGTGGGCCGTCATGGGTTTTTCGGGCTACTGTGCTGCCGAGCCGCTCAATCTTCCGCGCCCCAGTCCTGCTCGCCCAGCACACGCCAATCGCAAGCCTCCTGAGTATACGCTCGACTGTCCAGTTGCAGGCTGGGCGCCTCGCGCCGGCGCCCGAATAAGGGGCTGGCCGGGAAGTCGGGGGGGAAACGAGGAGCCAAGAGGGGAGGTTCGGCTCTGACTCGGATCTTCACCGGCCAGCAAATGTTCTTGAAGAGTATGGGTCTGACTATTTGCCGCCCCGTTCTAATCTTCATGATCCCATACTCCGGTGGATTGCACAAGGGCGCCAGAGGGAGGAACACTGATAATCTTGCGAGCGCAGCGGCCAAAATCTTGTCAGGTGTTCGCCTGACACGCCAGGTCATGTGGCGTGGTGGGTTGGCCGTGGGCGAGCCAGTTCCCGAAGGGAGCCTCCTCGCGCATCGGGACGATGAACCCAGGCGTAGCGGCGTCTCCGCAGAGCGCCGCCGGCTTTCAGCATCTCAAACAGCGGCGCCCTGCCGAGACGCGGCTACGGGGATTCATGGAAGGGGGGGCTGACAAGTGCGAGTTGCCGGGCAGGGAGATATTGTATAATTTCGAACTGCCGAGATTGCGGTTAGGGTAGCAGACTTCGATGAAGAAGACCAACGTACACACAGAAAAGCAGCAAGTTGCAGTAGATGCGCCGGAGGCGGCTGAGCCGCTCGTGCCGGTAGCACCGGAAAACGTTACGCCCGAGCAGCTTAATGAGCTGAAAGAGCGGGCCGCCAAGGCAGACGAGAATTGGGACCGCCTGCTTCGGACCACAGCCGACTTCGATAACTTCAAGAAACGGGCAGCGCGCGAGAAGCAGGATGCCATCAAGTTCGCCAATGAGTCCTTGATCCAGAAGCTCATTCCCGTGCTGGACAGTCTGGACATGGCTTTGGCGGCAGCCCGGAACGCCGAAGCCGCGCCCGGGCAGTCGCTGCAGGATGGCTTCAACATGATCGGCCAGCAGCTTAGGAGCGCGCTGGCCGAAGCCGGGCTCGAGGAGGTGGACGCCACGGGAAAGGTCTTTGATCCCAATCTGCACGAGGCCGTGTCGCAAAAGGAGGCAGCGGACGTGCCGGAAGGCCACGTCGTGCAGCAACTTCGGAAGGGCTACAAGCTCAAAGATCGCCTTTTAAGGCCGGCTACGGTCGTCGTCGCCAAACACCCAGCCGCCTAACTCATGGCCAAACGCGACTACTACGAGGTCCTGGGTGTGGAAAAGCAGGCGGGCGAGGAAGAAATCAAGAAAGCCTACCGCAAGCTCGCCACCAGGTATCACCCCGACAAGAACCCGGGCGACAAAAGCGCCGAGGAGAAGTTCAAGGAGCTCGGAGAGGCCTACGAGGTGCTGAACGATCCCCAGAAGCGCGCCGCCTACGACCAGTACGGCCACGCTGCCTTCGACCGCCGCGCCGGCGGCTTCGGCGCCGCCGGCGGCTTCCATGATCCCTTCGAGATCTTCCGCGAGGTCTTTGGCGGGAGCGGCATCTTCGACGAGATCTTCTCGGGCGGGCACGCCGACCCCAGCCAGCCGCACCGCGGCTCCGACCTCCGGTACGACATGGAAATCACCTTCGAGGAGGCCGCCCACGGCACGGAGAAAGAAGTCACTCTTACCAAGGCCGACCAGTGTGACGTCTGCCATGGCTCCGGGGCCGAGGAAGGCGCCCGGACGCGGACTTGCCCGGCCTGCGGAGGACGCGGGCAGATTATCAACTCGCGCGGCATCTTCAGCATCGCGCAGACCTGCCCGCATTGCCAGGGAGCCGGACGCGTCATTGACCGGCCCTGCCCGGCCTGCCGTGGATCCGGGCGGCGCGAGCGTACCTCCAAGATCACGCTCCGCATCCCGGCGGGCGTGGACACCGGCTCCCGCCTGCGCTCCGCGGGCAACGGCGAGGCGGGCTTCCGCGGCGGGCCGGTGGGCGACTTGTATGTGGTCCTGCACGTCAAGGCGCATCCCATCTTCCAGCGTGACGGCGACGACCTGCTGTGCGAGGTGCCGATCAGCTTCGTAGACGCGGCGCTCGGCGCCGAGGTAGAGGTCCCGGCACTGGATGGGAAGACGAGCATTCGGGTGCCCCCGGGCACGCAGCCCGGCACCATGTTCCGGCTTCGAGGCAAAGGCATCAAAAACGTCCAGGGGTATGGCCGCGGCGACCTGCACATCCGTGTCAACGTCGAGGTCCCCACCCACCTCACCGCGGCCCAGAAGGCCAAGCTGCAGGAGTTTGCCGGCCTGTGCAGCGGCAAAGAAAGCCCCATCAGCCAGAGCTTCTTCGAAAAGGCCAAGCACCTGTTCCAGTGAAGGGGCGGCATCGCCAGCAGCATGCACCGCTTCTACCTGCCGCCCGCCGAGTGCCAGGGTGACACGCTCTTCCTGGCTGGGCGCGAGGCGCATCACGCCCGTCACGTGCTGCGCATTGGCCGCGGCGATCCAGTCATGGTGCTCGACGGGGCGGGCCGGGAGCTTCGGTGCGAGGTGCAGGATTACGACCGCGACAAGGTGAGACTGGCCGTTAAAGACAATCGCACGCACTCTGCCCCCACCTGCCCGGTCACGTTGCTCCAGGCCCTGCCCAAGGGCAGGATCATCGAGGGCATCATCCAGAAAGCGACCGAACTGGGTGTGGCGCGCATCGTGCCCTTGCTGGCCGAGCGCGTGGTGACTCATTTGGGGGACGAGGAGGCCGAGCGCAAAGCGGCGAAGCTGCAGTTGGTTGCCGTGGAGGCCATCAAGCAGTGCGGCGCCGCCTGGCTGCCGAAAGT
>DATKNZ010000110.1:0-14096 GCA_035541055.1 Candidatus Acidiferrum sp.
GGCGTCCGAAGGCGTACTAAAGCCCAGCCGAGAACGCCGGAGCGGGCAGGGTGCGCTCGATTTCCTCGAGCCGATAGCCGAAGCCGGGACCGCGGAGCGTGGAGAGATCCACGTTGCCGTGCCGGCGCTGGTAGAGGCCCGAGTGGACTTTCGCCTCGGGCAGAGACGCAGCCGGGTAGAACTGCATCGCGTTGGTTTCCACGCCCATGATCGTGCCCACGTGAGCGGCCAGGAGCACGTGCGGAATTTGGGCCAGCATGGGGTTGGTGAGGTCCTGCACCATGAGGCTGAGGCCATGCGCCTTGGCCCAGCAGGCGGCCAGGATCGCGCCGGTTTGCGTCTTGCAGGTTTTCAGGGCGACACCGGTCCAGCCCAGTTCGCGCCCCAAGCGGACCAGGCGCCAATCATGGGCACTTTCGTCCAGGAAGAGCGGCTTGCGGGCGGAGACGGCGTGGACGTCTATGGGGTGCGCCTCCAAATCATAGGGGAAGGGCTGCTCGACGTAGAGAAGCATGTCGAAGGTGTGCGGGTGCTCAAAACGCAGCCTGTCAAGGACTTGGTTTACATAGGCCGGCTGCTGCACGGTGCAGTTGAAATCGGCGGAGAGGCATTCGCAGTTTGCGGCCCGGGCGATTTGGCCGACGCGAACCAGGCGCTGGTAATCCCAGGCCGCGTAATTGCCGCGCAGCTTGACCTTGAGGCATTTCAGGCCGTCGCGGGCGATCCAATCCGTCAGCAGCACCGGATGTCCGTCGTTGGGTTCCTCGCCGGTGAGGTCAGCCGGTTCGAGCGGGTCGAGTCCGCCGACCAGGTGCCACGCGCGGAGCTGGGCGGGCGGATGGGCGGCCAGATAGTCTGCCGGATAACGGTTTCGGAAGGAGACGCCTGCGCCACTGGCGGGCTCAAGGAAGCGCGAGAGGTCGTAGCTGAGAAACTCCGCGCCGTAGGTCTGATAGACGGGGCGTCCAACCAGCCGTCCGTAAGCATCGTGCAAGGCGAGGTCGAAGGGAGAACTGCAGACCAGGGCGGCCAGCCAGGGCATCGGCGCGGGGCTCTTCGCGTTGAAGCCGGCGAGGAGTTGCGGCAGGACCTGCTGCTGGAAGTCGTGGCCGATCTCCAGCGGGTGACCGGCAAGCCGGCAGCCCATCCACGCGGAGGCAAGCCGTTGGGAAAAGCGCTTCAGGGCGGCATGCCGCTGCTCGTAGGAGAGAGCAGCAGGCCAGACCCATTGGACGCTGAGGGGAGTTTCGCCCCAGCCTTCGGCCACGCGGCCCTGCTCGTCGGCCACGCGCAAGGCCACCCGCGCGCAGGTGACCGAAGTCAGCGTTTCCGGGCCGAACTTGAGTGGCACGCGGGCTTGGACGGCGATGAAATAGAGGCGCAGGCCGGTGACGCAACAGATGCGGGAAGGCATAGCGGGCTATTCCGGCAAGGGCTGGTTCCGGGTTTCGGGCGCGAGCCAGATCAAGACCATGCCCAGAAGGTAAACGAGCGTGATGGTGGCGCCGGCCCGGGCGTAGCTGCCTTCGTAGGCCTTCAGCAGCCGGCCCATCTGCAGAGCGCCCACGGCGGCGAAGATTCGTCCCGAGTTGTAGCAGAGGCCCTGCGCGGTCGCCCGCACGCGGGTGGGGAAGAGTTCGGGCAAGTAAAGCGGCAGCCAGCCGTAAAAGGCGGCGGTGCTGCCGCCGACGAGCATGGCCATCACCAGGAACGCCGGCCCGTAGGAATGCACACACCGAAAGAGATAGCCGCACGCACACAGCGACACCAGCGAGAGGCTGAAGTAAGCCGGACGCCGCCCTACCCGCCCGCCAATCCAGGGGCCGACGAAGCATCCCACGATCGCGCCTAACGCGGAGAACACCTGGGTCGTGCCTTTGGCATTCTGAACCTGGCTGTGGGTCAACTGGTCTGCCCAGGACGGCAGCCATTGGACCGAGCCCCACGTGCCGATGAGGGCGATGGAAGCGAAGCTGATGGCAAGGATCGTCGTCCGCCGCAAAGCGGGCGAGAACGCCTCGCGCAACGGACGCGCGACGCCTGCGCGCACCGATCTCCGCCAGCGTTCGGATTCCGGCACGTAGCGGATGATGAACAGGGTGAGCAGAGCGGGCGCCGCGCCGGCCAGCATGACCCAGCGCCAGGAACCGCGCGTGACCGGGAGAATCGTGCCCAGCAGGCCAAGGAGTCCGAAACCGACGTTGGAGGCCGCACCGATCGCGCCCGCCAGCACAGGCCGATGTTTGTCGGGCCAGCATTCCATGACCAGTGCGACGCCCAGCGACCATTCGCCGCCCATGCCCAGCGCGGCCAGGAAACGCAGCAGGCCCAGCTCCCACGCTGCCTGGGCGAAGTAGGAGCAACCCGTGAACAGCGAATAGGCGAGGATGCTCAGCGTCATCGCTCGCACTCGCCCGACCCGGTCGCCGAGCCAGCCGAAGACCAGCCCGCCGCCGGCCGCGCCAACCAGGAACAGCGCGGTGATGTAACCCATCCAAAGGCCGATGTCCTGGTCGCTTTCGACGTGCAGCAGGTCCTGTAGCGCCGGGCGAGCCACGAGCGGGAAGACGCCTTGCTCCAGGCCATCGAACATCCAGCCGAGGAAGGCCGCGGTGAGGACCAGCAACGCGCCAGGCGCGAGCGCCCCAGCTGGCACGTTCGGCGAAGGCGGGGAGGCTGCTAGCTCAGCTTGGACAGGCTGCTTCATCATCGTGACGGAACTCGACGCGGGTGTCCCCCCTCACGGCAAGCTCCGGTCCTCACTATTTAAACTGCCAGCGCCGGTGTCAATAGGCAGGAGTGACACTGCTTTGTCTCTTCGGGCAAACGACTGAGAGAGATTGTGCATTGCGGCTTCCGCGCCAACCACAGAGTGGCCGCCTGTGGAGCTATCTGGCTATTTACCCCAGCGGGGAAGAAGGGCGCCGGCCTTTGAGCTTGGAGTTCAAGCTTCGGCCCGTGGGTTTGCGGAAGACGTTCGGGGAGAGAATTCCCCCAGCCCCGGGGCTCACGCTCTGAAGCCCTGAGCCCTCCCCCGGCCTGCCGCCAACCTCTCCACCTCTGAGGGGGAGAGGGAAGGCTCATGGGGCGTGGGAAAGCTTTGTTCGCACCCGCAGATGACCCCGAAGAACGCGGATTTCCACCGCGCTTACTGATGCGCGGTTACGCGGTAAAAGACCGGCGTCGAGGCGGAGTTCACCGGGTTGGTCCAGGTGTTCTGGGGCGGAGCCCCCGCCAGGTTGGTGCCTCCCGGTACGGGTAGGAACGCGCCGGAGCCTGCGACCAGGTTGGTGGCGCGCAGGACGTCGTATAAGCGATTGGACACGCTCAGCCAGCGCAGAATGAATTGCCCGGCGGGAAGCACCTGCTCGCCGGATATTTTGAACACGGAGCCGGCGTTAGTCGGATTGGTTCCGGCCAGATATTCCTGCCAATTATTCAGGCCATCGCCGTCCGAATCCAGGTAATCGGCGCTGCCATCGGAGGTCAAACCGTAGGAGGCCAGCCAGGAATGGAATGGGTCGAGCGATTGATATGTAAAGCGCGCGACGGATGAGGTCACCGATAGCCCATAGCCCCAAATAGGGCTTGTGTAATTGGCTGAGGAATTCGCGTTGGTCAGCCCTGTTTGGACTCGGACATCCACTGTGCCTGAACCCGACGGCGCGATGGCGGTTACATGCGCATCATCCGTCACGGTTGCGGGCACCTGGTTGGACCCAAACCAAGCGCTCAATCGGCCGGCCGCCCCGGAGTAATCGTGCCCCGAAATTGCCAGCGACGTGCCCGCGGCGGCTTGGGCCGGGCTCACGTTAGTCACCGCGGGGCTGAGGTCCACCACTTCGAAATTGGTGAATAGGAGGCTCTTGAGCCCGTGGACCGTATCCTGGATGTCGTTGTCGTTCCAGGTGAGGGCGAATTGGTTCGTGGGCCCGACTGAGTAGCTGGCACCGGTCATGTAGAAAGCCGAGCCGTTATCGGCAACGATTAAGCCGTAGTCTTTGAGCGCCTGGGCGACAACCTTGGACTGCGGATTGAGCGTCGAGATGTTCACGCTGGCTTTCAGGCGGAAGCGGGCGCCCATGGGAGGCTGGATGGAACGGTTAGTGTTGCCGGGATTCGCGATGTGGGAGCCGGGGTAGAGATATTGGTTCAAAATGACTGCATTGGGCAGCGTGAAGCGAAGTGCATGCAGGATGACCCCCTGCCCTCCTTGAGACGTGGGCAGCGCTTCATCGGGCCGGGCCAGGCCGGGCAGGATCGGCAGGCCGGCTGCATCGGCCGACGTCCAGCCCAGCGGGCGGAAGCTGTTGGTTTTCATGTCCCAAACCGACTCCTGGTCGGCATGCCACATTCCGTCCGGGTTCTCCGACGGACGGGACGCACGATAGAATTCGTAGGCGATATTGTTGTCTTCATCCCAAATGAGCAGATGGGAGTCACCCCGGTTGTCCAGGCCGACGGTTGGCCCATTCTGCGTGTCGCCTTCGATGACGGAGTTGGCAGGAATGGGAGCGTTCTGAACGTCGCTTTGGTCCGGGTAGGCATCGATCACTACTTGAATCTTCGCCGTGGAGTTCCCATGGACCACGTTGTAGGGAATGCCATAGAGAGGATTGCTGGCGAGTTGGTAGTCCTGGCCGAAGTCCGGGTGGAAACGTCCGTTGCCGTACTTGGCAATAATGCTGTTCATGATGGTGGCCGAGTTGGTCGCCACCGGAGCCTGGGAGATGTTCTGGTTCCAGGGACTGTCGGCGGGGAACAGGCTCGAGCCGAGCAGCGAACCGCGAGCCGTGGGGGAGGACGTCGCAAAGAGCCACAGCGAAAGCACCCCAGCACACGCTCTTCCGGCTTGTAAAAGCATATTGGAGTATAACACAAATGCCGCTTCGTCATGCCGGCCCAGGGTAGGTGCCATGCCCGAGCTGGGACTATGGCAGACGCAGCCGGAAGAACTTCTGGGCCGGCGCGGAGCCGATGGAGGCGAGGTAATTGGTAGCAACTCCCGTGCTATTGGTGTTGGTTAAGCTAAAGAGGTCTGACCAGGCCAACAAGTCGGGGGCGCTTTGCAGCGTGCAGGTTTGCCCGGCTGCGACGACGAAGCTGACCTGGACGTTGTTCGGCTTTTTGAACGCGATGTTCAGCGTCGGGAATTGAAGGCCGAAGTGCGTGCCGTAGGAGCGCAGCGACGCGGTCCCATTATTGCCCGAGGACAGACTGATGTGAACGGTCACATTTTGGGGCTGATCAGGAAACCAGGCGGCCTGGCCCGGGTCCACGCCGTTCGTCGCCGTTTGGAAGCTGGTCGAGACAGCCGGCGGAGTTGACTCGACGGTGGTGCTCTCTGAGACGCTGCCGTCGCCGGTGACCGCCGCCGAATGTTGCCAGCCGCCTTGAATATCCGCATCGGTCGCCTGGAAGTAGATGTCCATGCTGATGCTCTGATTCGGCGCAGGAAGCGTCCAGTCGGCGCAACTGATCAGGATGGTGTTGGTTCCGCTGGGGTCTGGCGCGAGGTAAACGGCGCCAGCAGGGATGGGTGCGACGCCCGTTCCGGAAAAGGCGTAGTCGTTGGTGGGGAAGGAATATGTAACCCCTCCCGTGCTGAAAGAACCGCCTGCGTAACTGGCCACGGTTCCGACTGGAAACTGAGCGAGGGCGGGCCTCGCAAGGCCGAGTGCCACAAGCCAAGTGATGAACGCGAGCTTTCGCATGCAGAGCATGACACATTATCTGGATTGGACGAACCAGCCGCGAGCCCCTTGATCGTGCTTGAACAAGTCCAGGAGCATCCGGGTCACTTTGGCGCATCCGGCGGCGCTCGGGTGCAGGTGGTCATTGACGGCGCGCGTCGTCGCGGGTGATATCGTGCGCTCAGCGGCCGTAGCAGATTGGAATTCTCCAGTAGGCAGCGCGATTGCAACTCGGGAGGAATATCGGTACTCTTCTGCGGCATGACCTCCAGGACCCTTCGTTGGGTTTGGCTGGCCGCGCTCGTCTGCGGCGTGGGATGGCTGGTCTGGGGCATCGCCTCGATAGCCTCCCCCCCGATCGCTTTGCTCCACGTGCTGGACTCCGCCAGGCGGCCCGTCGCCGGCGCCGTCATCAAACCCGAAGGCCTGCGAACCAAGCCGGGGACTTATGCCTCAGGCTGGTATAGCTGGCAGGCTGACAAGAACCACGTGCCCAATACACCTGTAACCACCGATGCGAACGGCTATGCGCGCGTCCCCTACCCCAAGTATGTCATGGAACGCCTTGAGACGGGTGTGCTGTGCCTCTCGGTCGAGCATCCGGATTTCGTGCCCGCCCGCCCCGAGGTGCGGGTGGCCTTTGCGCCGCCGGCGGGGGCGCCCTGGCGTATCAGGGCCGATTACCTCTGGAGCCGGCTTCAGGCTAAGGCCCTCGTGGACCGGCCCGATCCGATCCTCTTGTACAAGGGCGCCGTTCTCGAACTCGCGGTGACGCCGGACTCGCCCGCGCCGCACCACACCCCCCTCTTCGCCCAACTCTCCAGCGGCGGCAGCGCTGCTACCAACTTCTGGCTGCACTCGGGCCCGGGCGTGCTGCTGACCAGGAGACTCCAGCCGGGACAGCAGGGGGTGCGCGCCATCCGCTTCGATACCAACGGTTCGCCGTGGTTCAGCGCCGTCACCAATATCAACGCCGTTGCCGGAGAGACGAATCGGCTGACCTTGGCGCTCAAGCCGGGCGTGCGTGTCCGCGGTCAGTTGGACGACGTGGTGCCCCGCCCGGTGCGTCGCGGCCGAGTGATCGCCCAGGTCTGGCCCCCAGGGACGGCAGCCAAAGACTCGCCGCCGGAATGGCATACCTGGTCGGACATTCGTGAGGACGGCACGTTCCAACTGCGCCCCCTGCCGGATGGCCAGTTGGAGATCGTGGCAGTGTGTGATGGGTTCGTCAGCACCAACGGCCCCGGCCAGTTCCCCAGCATGCATTACCCCCAGAAACAGGTGCTCGGGACCAACGATCTCGAACTGGTCATTGGCATGGAACCCACCGCCTGGCTCGAAGTCCTGGTCACCGACGACCAGGGCGCGCCGCTGCGCGACGCCAAGGTGATGACTTGGCCCAACGTCCGCTACGGCGAGTGGGCCGCCACCATCCTCGGCCAGGATTGCTACGACACCGGCGAGCTGCTCCGCGGCGCGACAACGGAATCATGGTGGGCCAACCCCCGGGGCGCCTTTCAAGCCACCACGGACGCCTCAGGCGTCGCGCTCATTTCGAATCTACCAGTGGAAGTGCGCCAGTTCAGCGTCGAGCACGCGCGATTCGCCCTGCCCGCCAGGAACATCGGGTTCGGCGCAAAGACCCGCCAAGCGAGCATTAGCCTGACGCCCAACATCACGAACCGAACCACCGTCCGCCTGGAGCCCCTGGGCCGCTCTGCCATCGCCCACTACTGATCGGAGCGCAGAGTTCGACGTTTATGCGACCCAAAAAGCCCATTTCCCGCGCGATAGGTGCCTCTGGGGGCAGGCAAAAGGTATGGCGCCTCCACGGTAAGGGTATTGCGAGGGGCCGGTGTGTCTCCCATGTGGTCCGGGCCCCATGGGAGACACGCCGGGGCAACCCCACAGTAACGCCAGGCTTCTTCCCAGGGCATGCTCCTCTCGACGGGCTCAGGGGACGGGGCCGAAGACGGTGACGCGCTGGCCGACGCGCGGGACGGCAAAGGGCTCGTTGGAACGGGTTTGGAAATTGAATTGCAACCAGCGGAATGTGGGTGAATCGAGTGAAGCCTTGAACCGGAAAGCCACGCGGGAAGGCAGGCGCTCGGCGTCCAAATCCAGGATTTCCACCTCCAGCCCGCCCCGCTCAAGCCGCTCGCCCTTTTCAAATTCCAACTCCCCCAGGAACATGTTGGAAAACCGTAGTGCGTAGAGCTTATGGACCGGGCCGGCATCCCCGCAGGAGAAGATGTCCGGGGTTTTGGACCGAGCTACCAAGGTCTTCTCGTCGGTCCGCTCGAGCTCGAAGGTGGTGCAACCCGGCAGCAACGTCCGCAAGCTCCGGGGCAGCGGCTGGTGGGCAATCGCCCTGGCAAAGGGCACATACACCAGCGCGAACATGCTTGGCGAGTTAATCACGATCACATCCTGGTTTTCGACGCCTAGCGGGTTACCGATGTTCTGAACCTGGGCCAGGCTCCGCAACTCGAGGGGCATGCCCACCGTCACCAGGAGTCGGCCGACAAGCGCTCCCGGACCGTGCGCCAACAGCAGCATAGCGCAAGCCCCCCCGGCCAGGATGCATCGGGTTCGGGGCGGGCTGGAGGGCTGATTACCCATTCCTGGAGCCTTCGTGTCTTTAGGTTCCTCCTGTTGGACGGAATGGCTACCGTTGAACACGCCGGCTATAAAACTCGCGATTAACCCGCAGGCTCCGACGGCCACAAAGCCGAGATTCTTGCCCAGCGGCACGACCGTGGCCGCCGGGATCGCCGCCAGCAACATCACCGCGCACCAGAACGCGGCAGTTTTGTCCCGGCGCAGCCAGGGAGCAAATATCCCCAGCACCGCGACCAGGGGGACAGCATAAAGCCCGATGGCCAGCGGCTGTAGGGAAGGCTTGACGCCCAGCAGAAGGTCGGGCGCCACCTCGGTCAGTTCGCCGCCGAGCAGCACCAGCGCCCGGGGGAGCACCTCGCGGGCGAAGAGCAGCGGCTCTTTGGACGGATCAATGTAACCGCCCACATGAAAGACCCCGGAGCCGGTGAGCGTATAGATAATCCGCCACAGAATAATGACCAGCAGCGCAGGCAAAACCGTCAGCGCGCGCCGGCGCACCGGACCCGGCTCCAGGATCAGCGCGTACGCGAGAATGAAGGCCAGCGTGGACGCCCCGCCTTCGTTGGCGAAAACGGAGAGCGCCAGGAACAGCGCGGACCATAGCACACCGGAACGCCGTCGCTCCGCGCGCCATTGATGGTGCTGATAAAGGCAGGCCAAACCGAGGCAGAGCGAGAGGATGAAGCCGCGATTGGCGACGAAGGCCACGGGGAAGTAGGTGTTGTAATCCAGCAGGAACAAAAGGCCCGCCAGGCCCGCGGCCCACCCCGGCGCCATCAGCTTGCGGTAAATGATGGCAACCACAAAGACTACGGCCGCAAACCACGCGATGTTCTGCGCGTGCATAAGCACGGGCCGATCGGGATACAGTTGGTAGTCCAGCCAATGGGTGAACGCGGTCACGGGCCGCCACAGGCCAATGGTGGCACTGGCAGGAGTCCACCACGGGAACATGCCATATTTCCGCACCAGCGCCGCAGCCTGGGAGTCGCGGTAAAAGCCGAAGAAGAAGTCGCGTAGGACGGTGGAAAAGGAACCCGACTTGAGCGGGAAGCCCAGGTCATGGAGTCGCGGCGGGACCCGGTCTGGTGGCAGCGCAATCATGCGCTGAGGCAGGTCATCCATCACCAGGCCCAGATTCAAGGCAGGCAGCATGACCAATACGGCCCCGAGGGCCAGCACCGCGGGGACCCAAGGGTGCGCAAGCCATCGGCGGAAGAGGGGAAACCCTCGCGTGCGAGTGCCGCTGCGGGTCGGCGCTTCGTCTAGCTGCAAAGCCACGAGGTAAAGACAGGAACGGCCCGCAAGCATCACGCTTCGCGCTGTCCGCCTCGTGGCCGCCACTGGTTGCCTGCCGTCGGTGCCGACCGCCCCCTGCCGCTTGATGATTGGTAGAGGGAGCGAGATTCGCGGCCGCAGAGGGAGATGACCGCCCGTTGACCGGCCGGAGCGCGCTTTGGTAGTATTGCGCCGTGCTCGGCGGGCCCAAAAGCCGATTCTTCCTCACCTGCGCCGCACTCAGCAAGTGCGGCGCCCAAAAGCCATTTCCTGCCAACTTTTGCGGGAGGGAACCCATTTGAAGGTTCTGCTGATACAACCCTCTCGCTACCTTGCGAATGGCAAGCTCGAGAAGAAGAAGCGACGCTGGCTCTTAGGGATGACGGTTCCCTATGTCGCGTCGCTGACTCCGCCGGATGTCCAGGTTGAGATTAGGGATGATCTGATCGAAGAGGTCACGACCAGGGAACGCTGTGACCTGGTGGGATTCTCCATTATGACTCCCCATTCCTCCCGGGCCTTCGAACTTGCCGCGGGTTTTCGCCGCCGGGGAATTCCAGTGGCCATGGGGGGATTTCATGTCAGCCTGGCGCCGGATGAATGCCAGGAGCACGCGGATGCCCTGGTGCTGGGGGAGGCAGAAGAGAGCTGGCCCAGGCTTATCAGGGACTTCCAGGCGGGGCGCCTAAAGCAGCGGTATCAGGCGCAGCAGCTTTCTGACCTAAAGAATTTGCCTGTGCCCCGCTATGACCTCCTGGATTTGAAGAAGTACCGGATGCTCAATATCCCCTCCCAGACTACCCGGGGGTGTCCGTATGCTTGCGGGTTCTGTGAGATTACCCAGGTCTATGGAGGCAAATATCGTCATCGTCCGGTAGAGGAAGTTGTGCAGGAGATTCAGGCGATCCACCGGCAGACAAGGAGCAAATTCATTTACTTCGTGGATGACAATTTCGCGGCCAACCGCACCCATACCAAGGAACTCCTGGAACGGCTCATTCCCCTGAAGCTGATTTATGGTTGCGTGGCGACGGTGAACATCGCGGATGATCCGGAACTTCTGAAGCTCATGGCCCGCAGCGGTTGCATGCATGTCAATGTCGGCATGGAGAGTATCAACTGGGAAAGCCTGGAAGGGGTTAACAAGAGACAGAATCTCGTGGAAGACTATGAACGTCAGTTCAAGGCTCTCAGAGATCATGGCATAGGATTCTCCGCCAATGTGGTTTTCGGCCTGGACGGCGATCAGCCGGATATCTTTACCCGGACCGTGGAGTTTCTGATAAGAGTCAAGGCGCCGCTATCGTTTATGTTCGTCCTGGCTCCTCGGCCCGGAACTCCCGTGCGAGAGCAACTGCTCAAGGAAGGACGCATCTTCGACCATGACTGGACCAGGTATTGCGGGTTCAACGTGGTCCACCATCCCAAGCACATGACGGCCCAGGAGTTGGAAGACCAATACTGGAGGGCCAATCGCAGATTCTATTCTCTCCCATCCATCCTCAAGCGACTGACCGCCAAGGCCTACTCCTTTCAAATGCTGCCCGTAAACCTTTGTTTCGCCTGGTATGTGAGGCGGAGGACCCATCCGCTGGAATACTTCTAAACCTCGTCGGCTCCTTTGCCGATTCTGCTCGTCAGATGCATAGGATTGGCTAAGGTTTGAAGGCGTTTGGCGTGGAGTTCAAAAGGGAGCACGGCAATCCAGGCCAATCAGAAGCCCTCTCGGAAGGTCCATTAACAGCCGGTGTGGCGAAATGGCAGACGCACAGGACTTAAAATCCTGGGGCCTTAAAAAGCCGTGTGGGTTCAAGTCCCACCACCGGCACCACTCCGGGGACGCTCGCAGCTTACGCCGGGACGGCGGCGTGCGAACTCGTTCGAGATGCGGCCAGGTCCTCTTTGCGCTGTTGGAGGCTCTTGAAGAACTCGTAGCCCTCACGGCAGCGGCGCACGAGGACGTCCTTGTCCTCCAGCATCGTTTTGATGATGCGCAGGATCGGTTTGGGCCGCAGGTAGTAGGCGCGGTAAAAGCGGTCCACCGCTTCAAAGATCTGCTCCTTGCTCAGGCCCGGATACTCCAGCGCACTTTGCTGGAAGCCGTCGTCCTCCACCAGGTCAGTCTTGTCGCGCTTGACGAACCAGCCGTTCTGGCGCGCGGTCTCGTAGAGCTCCGTGCCGGGGTAAGGTGCGGCCAGGGAGACCTGGATGCTGAAGACATCCAGCTCCTGCGCAAAGCGGATGCTCTCCTCGATGGTCTGGGGTGTTTCAACCGGCAGGCCAAGCACGAACGTGCCGTGAATGACCACGCCAGCCCGGTGACAAGCCTTCGTGAAGCGCCGCATCTCCTCCAGCGTGACTCCCTTCTTGATGTTCTTCAGAATCTGCTCGTTGCCGCTCTCATAGCCGACCAGGAATAGGCGGAGGCCGGAGTCCTTGAAGGACTTGACGGTATCATAATCCAGGTTGGCGCGGCTGTTGCAGCTCCAGGTGAGGCCCAGCGGCGCGAGCCTTTTGGCAATCTCTCGCGCGCGCGGCAGGTTAGCTGTGAAGGTATCGTCATCGAAGAAGAATTCCTTCACCTGGGGGAAGAGCTTCTTCATATAGGCCATCTCGTCCGCGACGTTTTGCGCGGAGCGGACCCGGTATTTATGCCCGCCAATGGTTTGGGGCCAAAGGCAGAAGGTGCACTGCGCCGGGCAGCCGCGGCCCGTGTAAAGGCTGGCGTAAGGATGAAGCAGATAGCCGATGAAGTAGTTCTCCACCCGCAGGTCGCGCTTGTAAACGTCGGCGACCCACGGCAGGGAGTCCATGTCCTGGATCATCTCTCGCTCCGGGTTGTGCTTGATCCTGCCGTCCTTGTCCCGATAGCTCAGGCCGTGGATGGTCTCGAGCGGCCTGCCCTCGGCGACTTCCTTGCAAGTGAAGTCAAATTCTTTGCGCCCGACCCAATCAATGGCCGACGAGGCTTTCAGGGTCTCGGTGGGTAGCACGGCGGCATGGGCCCCGACAAAGCCGATCCGGGTCTCCGGCCGGTTCTGCTTGATGGCCTCCGCGACCTTGCAATCGTTCTTCAACGACGGCGTGGAGGTGTGAATGATCACGTGCTCGTAGCCCTTGGCCTCCTCGAGGCACCGCTTGATCTCTATATTGTGCGGCGGGCAGTCCAGCAGCTTGCTATCGGGAACGAGCGCGGCGGGTTGAGCCAGCCAGGTGGGATACCAGAAGCTGGTGACCTCGCGGCGTGCTTGATAGCGCGAACCGGCGCCGCCATCGAAACCGTCAAAGGAAGGCGGGGAGAGGAACAGAGTTTTCATCTAAGAAATCTTCGCTGCGCGCACTTTGGCCAGCAAGTCGTCGCGCTCGGAGGTGTCGCCGGTGCCGCAGCCGCCGGAAGCACCGCCGTTCCCGTCGTTCTTCCGGAAGGCGGACTTCGCTCCCACCAGCCCGCTCGCCAGCGCGGCTTTGGCTTCGGCCAAATGACCTTTGCCGATGGACACGCCGTTGAAGGCTTTGACCTGCCGGCCCGCGTAATAAGGCTCGGGCTTGCGGCTGAAGTTGTATCGCATGTTCTTCCACGTATCGCCCAGGTTCGAGCTGAGCGCCCCGCTCGGATCGTAGCCGCAATGCACCATGCAGTTCTCGCAACGCGGGTCGCGCGCCACTCCGTCCACCACCCCGTACTTATCCCAGTCAACCTGCTCGAGCATGTCCCGGTAGCGCTCGTAATGGCCGTCAGTCATGAGGTAGCAGGGCGCTTTCCAACCCTTGATGTTGCGCGTGGGAATAGCCCAGGCCGTGCACGTCAGGTCGCGCTTGCCGGCCAGGAACTCCTGGTAAACCACTGTGCCGATGATCGTGAACCGCTCCGCCCAATTCTGGATGTTCGCAAACTTCTTGATCGTCATGGCCCGAGTGAGGAAGAAGTCTTCCGGCTTCTTGCCCAGGCGCTTGATCATGTCCTTCTTCGCAGCGTCGTACTCGTAGCCCGGGGAAATCGTATGCGCGTCCACTTCGAGCGCGGAGAAGAACTCGAACATCTCCTCGATCTCCTTGATGTCCGTCTCCTTGTAAACAGTCGTGTTGGTAGCCACCTGGAAGCCCAGGAGTTTGGCCATCCGCACCGCTTCGACGCATTCCTTGAAGACACCTTCGCGCTCCACGATGAGGTCGTGCGTGTATTCCAGCCCGTCCACGTGGACATTCCAGTAGAGCCATTGGCTGGGCGCGATCACCGGGCGGCCATCGCCTTTGCCCTTGCGGATGGCCTCGGCGTCCTTGCCGGAAATCAGCTTCTCGTCGAGCAATCGGGTGAGCGTCGGTTCCAGCGCTTTCGAGTAGGTGCCGGCCAGGTAGTCCTTAAGCTTCTTCCGCATGAACATGCCGTTCGTGCAGATGTAGACGATGCGGCCCTGGGCCCGCAGGCCGGCGACCAGCTCTTCGATTTTGGGGTAGATGAGCGGTTCGCCGCCGCAGATGGACACCATGGGCGCATCGCACTCC
>DATKNZ010000111.1:0-45458 GCA_035541055.1 Candidatus Acidiferrum sp.
CCACGCGCCCGGCGCAGCACCAGTTCACGGTCCAGCACCACGCGCACGACCGAATCGTCCACATGCCGCACGATGGGCCGGTCATGGACCAGGAAGCCGTCGGCGATGCCGTGCAGGCGTTCGAGGGCTTCGCGTTCATCAATGCAGAGCGGCTCGTCACTAAGGTTGCCGCTGGTGGCGACCACCGGGAAGCCCAACTCGCGCAACAGCAAGTGGTGCACCGGCGTGTAGGGCAGCATCACCCCGAGATTCGGGTTCCACGGTGCGACAGACATAGCGGGACGGAAGCCATCGGCGGGATGCTCCCGGCGGCGCAGCAACACGATCGGGGCCTCCGGCGCCCGCAGCAGGCGCTCCTCGAATGGCGACACCTCGCAGATGCCCGCCACGGCGTTCAGCGACGGGAACATCAGCGCAAAGGGCTTCTCTTCGCGCTGCTTGCGTTCGCGCAATACCCGCACCGCCGACTCGTTCCGCGCGTCCACCAGCAATTGGAACCCGCCCAACCCCTTGAGCGCCAGCACCTGGCCGGCTTTGACCGCCTCGGCCGCCTTGAGCAGGGCCTCGTGCCGGCAGGCCAGCACCTCGCCGGCCGCGGACCACAGCGCGAGCTGTGGGCCGCAGGCGGGGCAGGCGTTAGGCTGTGAATGGAAACGCCGGTCGTCAGGGTCGGCGTATTCCCGGCTGCATTCGGGGCACATCGTGAAGCGCTTCATGCTCGTATTCGGGCGATCGTACGGCAGCGCTTCGATGATCGAGAACCGGGGCCCGCAGTCGGTGCAGGTGGTGAAAGGATACTGAAACCGGCGGTTGTGCGGATCGAGTATCTCGCTCAGGCAGGCCGGGCACGTCGCAATATCCGGCATGATGAAGGCCGTCTTGGCGCCCGCGTCCTGACTGTAGCGCACCTCGAACTTGTCGTAACCCGCCGGGTCCAGGAACGACGGCTCAAGGCTTTGGATAATGGCCCGAGGCGGCTTCTCCCCCTCCAGCCGCAGCAGAAAGCGGTCAAGCGCCGCCCGTTCGCCCTCGACCTCGATGAAAACGCCTTGCGCCGAATTCAGCACCCACCCCCGTAGCCCCAGCTCCGTGGCCAGACGGTATGTAAACGGCCGGAAGCCGACGCCCTGAACAGCGCCGTGCACGATAATCCTGGCTCGTTCAGTTCGCGTCGCGACCTCCCCCGGACCCGCCCCCGCCCACGCGGCCGGCAACCGTCAACCTCGCGGTGGCCCTAAACCGCACACCGTGCGCCCGCGGGCGGCCTGCGGGCACACCCGGGCAATTGCGTATCCTCTGCTTCTGGCGGGCGGTCATTTCAGGTATCCAAGGCCGGTTGCGTTCGGGCAACGTAAGGGAGTGTTCCGGGCCACGCAAGTCGGTGAAACCCTCCATATTCCGGGTAATTAGCCCCGCTGCCTCGTCCGCATCCCCAGGCCCACCGGCCCTGCACCCGGGCTCCTCCGGATACTGCCCATATCCCCTCCAGTACCTCACCGTAGAACCTCTGCAACGTTTGCAGAGGTTCTACGGTGAGGTACTGGAGGGGATATGGAGGGAGTATGGATGAGTTACCGAAATACCCGCTTGGAGGGCCGGGGGAATGCTCGCCCCCATATATAGCGTTGCCTATGGAGCAGACCACCATAGATAGACACCGAAGAATACGGATATGGGGCTGCCAATCCTGGCGCGGACCGCTAGCATTTAGCATTTACGATCCACAATTTACGTCTTACAAATTCAACGCCCGGGCTATCGAACGTGCAATGCGGAATCATCGAGTGTGGAGTGCGGAAGGCCGAGTGCGGGGAGCGCGCCTGTCTTGGGGCGCAGCAACCTCGGATGGCGTTCCTGGAACGCTGCGCCCAAGGACGGGCGCGCTCCCGCGCACTCGGCATTCCGCATTCGGCCGTCCACATTCCCTATGCTCATAAACCGTAAATCGTGAATCTTAACTCCTTGCGCATCCTGGTGCTGGACGACCAGCGAGCCGATGCTGAACTGATTGAGCGCGAGGTGGGCCGCCAGGGCCTCCCCTTCACCGCCCGGCACGTGGGCGGGCTGGAGGAGTACCTCGAGGCGCTGGACAACTGGCAGCCCGACCTCATCCTGGCCGATTACGCATTGCCGGGGTATGACGGCCTGGCGGCGCTGGACGAGGCCCGGCGGCGGCGGCCCGAGGCCCCCTTCATTTTCGTCTCGGGCGCGCTGGGCGAGGAAGCGGCCATCGAGGCGCTGCAACGCGGGGCGACCGATTACGTCCTCAAGGACGGGTTGGTCCGTCTGGGGCCGGCGATCCAGCGCGCCCTGCGCGAGATCGAGGACCGCGCCCGCCGGCAGCAGGCTGAGAAGTCTCTGCGCCGATCCGAGCAGCGCTGGCGGTTTCTGTTCGAGCATGCCCCTGATCCTTACTTCATGCACGATTTGCAAGGGACAATTGTGGACGGGAACAAGGCGGCGGAGGAACTGGTCGGCTACCGGCGCGAGGAACTCATCGGGCGCAGCTTCCTGCAGTTGGACCTGCTGGTCGGCGATGGGCTGGCCCGGGCGGCGGAGCACCTCGCACGCAACCGCCGCGGCGAGCCGGGCGGCCCCGAGGAGTTCACCCTCCGGCGCAAGGATCGTAAGCAGGTGACGGTAGAGATCCGCACCTTCCCGGTCGAACTGCAAGGGCAGGTGCTGGTGCTGGCCATCGGGCGCGACCTGACGCCGCGCTGGGAGGCCGAACGCGCCGAGGCCGAGGCCCGCGGGTTGCGCAAGGCGATTTTGGACAATATCCCCGACCCGGCCTACTTAAAGGATGCGCAGGGGCGCTTCCTGGCGTGCAACGAGCCGCTGCTGCGGTTCTTCGGCCGGCCCATGCAGGAGGTCGTGGGCAAGACGGTGTTCGACACCAATCCCCGGGAGGCGCAGGAACTGGCGCGCGAGGACCAGGAGGTGATCGCCACGCGCCGGCCCCTGCGGGCCGAGCGGCCCATCACGGACAACACGGGCCAGCAACGCTGGTTTGAAACCATCAAGTCGCCCCTGTTCGACGGGGCAGGAGCGTTGGCCGGCACGGTGGGCATTTCCCGCGACATCACGGAGCGGCGCCGGACCGAGGAACGCATCCGCGAGTTGAACCTGCTGCTGCGGGCGATCCGGGACGTGATCAAGCTCGTAGTGCACGAGCGCAACCCGGAGCAGTTGCTGGCGCGGGCGTGCGAAGTCATGGTGCAAACGCGCGGCTACGCCCTGGTATGGATCGGCGTGCCCGAGCCGGACACCAAACGCATCCGCCCCGTCGCCCGCGCCGGGGCGCAGAGCAGCTACGTGGACAAGGTCGCCGTCACGTGGGACGAAGCCCCGACTGGACGAGGCCCGGCGGGCTGGGCCGCGCGCACGGGCGCGGCCTGCGTGTCGCAGGACGCGGCGGCCGACCCTCGCTTCGAGCCTTGGCGACAGGCCGTGCAGGCGCACGCCTTCGGCTCGGTCGCCTCCGTGCCGATGGTTCACGCCGGGCAGGTCCTGGGCGTGGTGTCCTTTTATTCGGAGCAGAAGGGCTTTTTCCAGGAAGAGGAAATCTCGCTGCTGGAGGACCTGGCCGGGGACCTGGCGTTGGCCTTGCGCAGCATCGAGGACCAGCGGCAGCGCCGGCGGGCGGAGTTGCGGGTGACGGCCTTTGCCTATGTCGGCCAGCGGCTGAGCGTGGCCAAAACGGCGCGGCAGGCAGGGGAGGTCATCATGGCCGTGGCCGACCAGTTGGTAGGGCTGGACGCCTGCGCGCTGGACCTCTATTCGGCGGAAACCGATCGCCTGGAATACGTGCTGAACCAGGATACGGTGGGCGGCCAACGCGTGGACTGCCCCGCCGTGTACCACCATCTGCCGCCCTCGGACCGCATACGCCAGGTCTTGAAGAGCGGCGGCCAGCTCATACTGAAGGACAATCCCAACGCGATGCTGTCCGACGCCACGCCGTTCGGCGACACCTCGCGTCCCTCGGCCTCGATCATGCTCGTGCCGATCAGGGACGGGCCGAAGATCATCGGCATCCTCTCGGTCCATAGCTACACGCCCAAGGCCTACGACCAGCAGAGCCTGGATACGTTGCAGGCGCTGGCAGACCATTGCGGCGGGGCCTTGCAGCGGATCCGGGCCCAGGAGGCGCTGGGGGAGAGCGAGTCCAACTATCGCAGTCTTGTGGAGCAGTTTCCCGACGCGGTGCTGATTCACCGCGACGCGAAGTTTGTCTATGCCAACCCGGCCGGGCTCCAGCTTCTGCGGGCGGGAACCGCCGAGCAGCTCATCGGGCGCACGGTGTGGGATATCATCCGGCCCGAGAACCAGGCCGCGGTGCGCGCGCGCATTCAACAGGCGGCTGAAGGCGGCAGGGTGCCACCGCTGGAACAGACCATCCTTCGTCTGGATGGCACCTCCATTGCCGTCGAAGCCACGAGCATCCCCTCGATATACCGGGGCCAGCCGGCGGTGCAGACGGTGATGCGGGATATCACCGACCGCCGGGCGCTGGAGGAGCAGTTGCGGCAGGCGCAGAAGATGGAAGCGGTCGGCCAACTCGCCGGCGGCGTGGCCCACGACTTCAACAATCTCCTGGCCATCATCCGCGGCAATGCCGACTTGCTGCTGATGAAGCCTTGCCGGATCAGCGCCGACACCAGCGCCGGGCTGAAGCAGATTGTCGCCGCGTCCGAGCGCGCCGCCAACCTAACACGCCAGTTGCTGATCTTCAGCCGCAAGCAGGCGATGCAGTCGCGGCCCTTGCTCCTCAACGATGTGATCGCCGAGCTTACCAAGATGCTCAAGCGGCTAATGGGCGAGCACATTGACCTGCAATGCCGTTACAGCGCCCGGCTGCCGCACGTCCAGGCCGACGCGGGGATGATCGAGCAGGCGCTGGTCAATCTGGCCGTCAACGCCCGCGACGCCATGGCCCGCGGCGGACAGCTCTTGATCACCACCGAGAGCGTCTCCCTGGATGAGGAACAGGCCCGCCGGCTCCCGGACGCGCGACCCGGCGAGTTTGCCTGCCTCACGGTGAGCGATACCGGCACGGGGATTGCCCCCGAGCACCTGCCTCGCATCTTTGAGCCGTTCTTCACCACGAAGGACCCGGGCAAAGGCACCGGGCTGGGGCTGGCCACGGTGCATGGCATCGTCAAGCAGCACCAGGGGTGGATCGAGGTGTCCAGCAAACCAGGGCAGGGGACCACCTTCCGCATCCTGCTGCCCGCGATCGCGGCGCCGGCCCAGCCCGCCGAGGCGCCCCCGGCGGAACCCGAACCCCCGCGCGGCACCGAAACCGTCCTGCTGGTCGAGGACGAATACGCGGTGCGGCTGATTACCCGCCGTGTGCTCGAAGGCCACGGCTACAAGGTCTGGGAGGCGCGCACGGCCCCCGAGGCCCTGGAGCTGTGGTCCGTTCATAGTCCCGAAATCGCGCTGCTGCTCAGCGATGTCGTCATGCCGGAGGGCGTGACCGGGCGCGAGCTGGCCGAGCAATTGCAGGCGGCGAAGCCGGCCCTGAAAGTCATACTGATGAGCGGCTACAGCGCGGGCGAGATCGGGCAGGACACGGAGTTCATCCGTCGCCGGGGAAGCTATTTCCTGCGCAAGCCCTGCCCCTCGCGGCTGCTGCTGGAGACCGTGCGGCGCTGCCTGGACGAGAAGTAGGGCGTTGGCATGCAGTCTTGAGTCCAAAGCCTAAAGTCTTGAGTCGGCGCGGGGTCGCTGACTCAAGACTTTAGGCTTTAGACGCGAGACTGAGTGTCAACGGCTGACCCGCACCATTTCCGCGCCGTGCGGGGCCACGGTCATGTAAAACTCGCCTTGGAACTGGCCGAGGTCCTTCTGACGCCAAAGGTCGCGCGCGCGAAGGCCGGTCGTACAGCCCGTTGGGGCCGCGTGGAACATCTTCTCCTGCCAGAGGCCGCGGGGCGCCGGGTTGGCCGAGAGCTTCAGGTCAGACCACCTTACAGTGACGCGGGCGGGCTCGGCGCCGAGGTTGAAGAGCCCCACGGCCTTGGAGCCGTCTTCCAGGTCCTTGGCATAGACGCGCCGGTCTCCGTCCCGGGCGATGCAAAGCGCCTGTTTGCCCAGCGCATCCTGGTTCACAGCGAGCACCTCGTCGTTGGTCAGGAGGTTAAGGGTGAAGTCGTCCAGTTGGTCCAGGTCGCAGCCCAGGAGCAGCGGGGCGGAGAGCAGGCACCAAAGCGTGACGTGCGTGTATTGCTCGTCCGGCGTGAGGTGGGTGGGGTGCGGATTGCCCCAGCCGACGCGGCCTACTACGAGCATGTCGGGATCGTTCCAGTGCCCCGGCCCGGCGAAGGGTTCCCATTTATCCTCGCCAAAGCCTTTGCGGCTCATCGAGTCCCAGTTGTCACGGATATCGCCGGTGGTGCGCCAGCAATTGGCCAGCTTTGAGAGGGCCGGTGCGTTGGTGAACGGAGCGTTGTTGGACAGGCTGAACACCACGTCCCGTCCGCTGCAGCGCAGGGCATCATACATCTCCCGCGTCTCGGGCGGCTCGTTCGGGTTCCAATCGTACTTGAGGTAGTCCACGCCCCAGGCGGCCCATTGCGCGGCGTCGTTCGTGGTAAAGTGGTACTTGCCAATGGCCCAGGGGAGCATCTTCTTATTGACGTGCCCTCTTTTGGGGACGGTCGGCGGCGACCAGGCACCCTCTGGGTTCTCGGCGCTGCCGCCAATGTGGTCGGCGTAGGAGGTGACCCACGGCGTGGAGTAAATGCCGATCTTCAGGCCCAGGGCGTGCACGCTGTCGCAAAGCGCCTGCATGTCGGGAAACTTCTCGTTGCCCTGGATGGCGTTGAAGGGGCCGCCGCGCTTGCCCTGCCACGCGTCGTCAATGTTCACGTAGGTCCAGCCGTGGTTGATCAGGCCGGAGGCCGCCATGGCCCGCGCGCTGCGGAGCGCTTTATCGGCATCCACTTTGCTGCCCCAGCAGTTCCAACTGTTCCAGCCCAGAGGCGGCGTCAGGGCGATCGTTTCACCCACCACGATGCGGAACGCCCGTTCGTTGCTCCCGCGGCCGTTGGCGGCACGCAGCTTGACCCGGTACCTGCCCGGCCTGACGAGCACACCCGTAATCTGGCCTGACGCCGCGTCCAGTCGGAGGCCCGCCGGCAGCCCCCGGGCGGAGAACTGCATGGGGCGCTCGCCGGTCGCCGGGATGCGGTACAGCACCGGCGCTCCTGGCCGGACGCCGAAGATGGAAGGGCCGTTAATGCGCGGGGCGCCGGCAGGGACTGCGGAGTGCGGAGTGCGGAGCGCGGAATGCGGAGAGCGGACAATGCTGGAGCTGCTGTAATCCGCATTCCGCGTTCCGAACTCCGCAGTCCTCAGCCACAGCACGGGCTGCGTGATGGCGATATTGCGGCGCACCTCCGCGTTGGCGGGATCGGCGGGCAGCTTCTTCCAGAGCTCGAGGTAGGCCGGCTCGCCCAGCGCCAGGCCGGCAAAGAGCAGCGAGGGCTGGCGCGCGGGCCAGCCATCCCATGCCTGCACGTCCGGCTTGCGCGGCCACTGGGATTTGTCCGCCAGAAATGGATACAGGAACTGCATCGCCTTACGGATGCCGCGCCCATCCGGCAGCGAAAACAGCCACAGGTTCTCGCTCTCCGTCGAGAGCACCTGGCAGAGCGTAGCCATGTTATCTAACTGGAAGATCGAGTAGCCGTAAGGCTTGGTTCGCTTGAGCTCGGCGGGGAAGCTGCCATCCGCGGCCATCTGTTTGGCTACGAACACCTCTTTGAAACGCCGCCGACACTCGGCCAGCTTCGCCTCGTCCCCGGTGAACCGGGCGAACACCGCTAGCTGGAGGAAGAAGGCCACCGCATGGTTGTTGCTCGTCGCAGCTTCCTCCTGCCCGTTCTTGCTCGTGGCCATCCACTCCGCGTACTCGTGAAACCACGCCTTCAGTCCAGACAGCGTGGCGGGAGGAAAGGCGGGCGAGTCCTGCATCGCCTGGATGGCCACCGGCACTTCGGCGAGGTGGAGGGTGTCAATGATGCCTGTGCCCCGCCCGGGCGTGCGGCCGGGAATCGCCTGGGCATACTGGAGATTCGGGTTCATCCGCGTGTCCGGATCGAGGAAGAACACGCGCAGCAACTCAGCCGCCTTCGCTGCGTAACGGTCGTCGCCCGCAATCGTATAGGCGGCCCCCAGGGCAGCCACGGCGTCCCGCAGTTGGGCGAGGCAGCGCCGGTGCTGGTTGAAATTGTCGGGGTTGGACTCCCCATCGCGCTGGATGTAGGGCAAGCCATTGGTCTTCGCCGGATCGGGCCACCAGTAATCCCCGTTGGAGTAGAAATCATGCGGCCCACCCTCGCTGAACCGGGCGTGGAACGCCGCGATGGTGATCGGCTCGCGCGCCAGCGCGGCATTGGCAGCAGCCAGGATGCGCGCGCTGTCAATCGCGCCCACGTCCAGCGCCTCGCCGCCCGTCGCCGCCAAGCAGAGGCAGCAAAGGGCCCCAACCAGTGCGGAGTGCAGAGCCAACGCAGTGCGGAGCGCGGAGTGGCAGGGACGCGTTCCACCGCGTCCCCAACTTTCCGAGATAGCAGGGACGCGGTGACACGCGTCCCTACCGTCCTTCCCTCCGCATTCCGCATTCCGCAATCCGCACTTCATTGGCTCCGCACTTCGCACTCCGCACTGCTTGTCACCGCACCGGCGCGCCCCCTTCCACCCACATGAAGAAACCCACCACCGCGAGCACGCCACCCAGCATGGCGGTATCGCCGGCCACCGCCAGCGGGGTCAGCGCGATACGTACCGGCGTGCCCGACGACTCGCAATAGACGGGGAGTTCGGCTCCCAAGGGCGACGCGCCGGGCCGATAGAGCACGAACGTCCGGCCCGTGTTGGTGCAGACGGCGTAGGTCGGCGCCGGAGGCGCCGGGTTGGTAATGGCCGCGCCTACCCGGACCACCGGGACCGCTCGCAGATGCTCGGCCTGCTCGGGCGGCACCAGCCTGGGCTTCTTGCCGCTCTCCAGGCGCAGGCGGTTTTCCTCCAGCAGGTAAGCCTGCCGTATCACGTCGGAATGCCTGTCGCTCAGGGCATCGTACTGCACCAGGAGATCGGCGCCGTCGGCGGTCTCAAACAGCGCCAGCTTGGAGTCAGGCGCCGGCTCGTTCCAGCTCGTGAAATCGTGCGTGTCCCACAGCTTGCACGTCAGGCTGTATTCCTGGACCGTGCTGCAGCCGGTGCCGGTCGCCACCAATGCGCTCAGAGCGATGCTCAGAGGCAGGCTCGCCGCCCGTTTCGCGCCGAGGGCGCGCCGGCCCCCACACCGCCGCGTCGGCGGGCAAATCGCCAGGCAGGAGTTCATTGCAGTCTCTGGATACACCAGCAAGGGGAGGGTTGCAAAAGTAAAAATCCGTTGACACGCCCTATGAACGCTACGAGGGTTAGCATGCAGCTCAAGAAACGTATGGCACTCCTCCCCAGCCACGCTGCCCCGGGCCGGCCCCCATTGCCGCGAGAGACTGCCATGCCCAACCACCGCAGCCTCAGGTTCGCCATGAAACGAATACTACTCACCGCCGCCCTGGCCTTCTGCACCGCCGCCTATGCCCTGCCGACCTACGAGCCGTTCACCGAATACGCCGCGGCCATCGCCGCCAGCCCTACCAATGCCATCAACCTGGGCACCGGGGGATACTCCGCGCCCAGCGGGGAAGCATGGACCAGCATGAACTTCCATGCAGGGACTGCTGCCCTCGACATTAATGTAACCAATTACGGTGCCGGGAGCATGTTCACCTATACCGCGCTCAGTTCCATTCTCCCGGCCGGCTTCCCGGGCCTGCCCTCACCGGGTGGCGCTATTACCATTTTTTGCGTGAACCCCGCCCAACCCGGCGCCCCTGCCGGCGTGGTGGGCAACAGCGCGGTACTCAACTTTGCGCAGGACATCAGCCGGCCCACCAGCGGGACCAAGACGCTCTTTTTCTCCTACCTCTTCTCGGTCGCGCAGAAAGGCCAGACTGGCAGCGGCAATGTCGGGCGGTATCTGGGCGTGGTGGCCTCCACCAACACAGCCTTGCCCAATTCGTTTTATACAACATGGGCCTCGTTCTTTAACGCCTTTGGCACCGCCGGCACCTCGCCCAAGTACTTTGGACATGGCGTCTTTAACGGCAGTCCCGACTATATCGAGCCACCGGATTCCAGCAATGGCAAGAACCCTGCCACCCCCCCAACAACCTTCTCAGTGAGCTACAATCAACCTTACTTCATTGTCGGCGAGTTCGTGTTTACGACCGCTGGAAATACCGACCAGAATATTGTGTGGGTTAATCCCTCCACCAGCAGCTTTGGTGGGTTTGTCCCGCCGGCGTCGCCTCAGATCGCCAACACGATGGCCATTACGATGAGCGATCTGGGCGGGATGGTGCTGATAGACCGGGTCGGCTCCGGCGCATCGGGCGGGGTCGGCACGAATTACATTGCCAACCTCATTATCGGCAGCACCTGGAGCTACGTGACCGGCGGCCCGGAATTCACGAATCAGCCGCTCGCGGTCACGGCAGTTCCGCTGGGTGGCAATGCATCGCTCACCGGCTCCGCTACCGCCGCAGGCCAAAGCGTCACCTACCAGTGGGTGAAGATCAGCAACGGCGGCGCCACGACCAATAACGTCACCAATGGCGCGGGCGGTGCGGGCGGTGGAGCAACCGTTTCGGGCGCGACCACCAGCACGCTGAGCCTGACGGGTGTCACCGCGGCGGACACGGGCAACTACCAGTCGGTGGCCACGGCCAGCGGGACCGGATTCAAGCTCAACAGTTCGACCGCCGTCCTCGCCCTCACGGACCCGCAAGTCACGGCCAATCCCGCCAGTACCACGGTCAATTATCATCAATCGGCAAGTTTCACCGCGACCGTAGGCACCAGCTACGCGCCTTTGTCGTGGGGTTGGTACGTCGGCGCGACGCCGCTCAGCAATGGGCCGCAGGCGGACGGCAGCTATGCCATCGGCGCCACGGGCACCACCGGCGCGGGCAGCTCGTTTTCGATCACGCTGACCTTGACGAACGTCTCCTATCTCGACATCGGCAATTACACGCTGTTCGTCACGAATTCTTTGAGCCTCTACAACTCCGCCAGTCCGGCCTCGCTGGCGGTCAACGACCCGTATATAATTACCCAGCCCGCCAATCCCAGCGTCGCCGACGGCGGAAATGCCAGCTTCAGTATCGTGGCTGCTGGCTCCCCGAATCTGAGCTACCAGTGGTATGAGGGGACAACTGCCCTGAATGACGGCGGGACGACGGTAGGCGGCACAGCGACCGTGTCCGGATCCCTGACTCCCACTTTGACCCTGACCGGCGTCCATGATGCCGACAACGGCACTTACTATTGCAAGGTACCGGGCAGCGCCAGCCTCCAGACCGCCACCAGCGCTTCGGCCAGGCTGACGGTCCAGGATGCGCTAACGATCGCCTCAACGCCGAAGTCGCTCGCCGAGCGTGTGGGCGACCACCTGGCGTTCACGGTGGCGGTGTCCGGAGGCGGCCCGCAGTTCCAATGGAGCCATAACAACACGGCCATTTCCGGCGCCACGAGCAGTTCGTTAGTGCTGACCAATATCCAGACTGGCGACGGCGGGACTTACTCCGTGGTGGTGCAAAACCTCCTCACGGCACCCCAGACCTTGTCTCCGACTCTGACGGTCATCAACGACACTGTGTTGCCGCTCTCGGCGGCCAACCTGGTCGTGGCCCGGGTAGGCGATGGCGTGCAGACCCTGAGCGGGGCGACGGGGAATACCCTTTACCTGGACCAGTACACGGCCGGCGGGACCTACGTGAACACGATCCAGGTGCCGGACGAGGGGACTGGCCAGTCTTACGGCACGGGTAGCGCGAACAGCGCGGCGATGCCGTTCGGCAGCCCGGCCCTGCTGGTGCAGGGGGCTGGGGCCGACGCTGGCTTTGAAGCCATGCTGACGCTTTCGAGCGTCAACCAGGAGTATCTGTGCTTCGCTGCCTATTGCGAGGCGTATCCTTTCTCGGGTGCGGATGTGACGATTAATGGGAACAACTTCTGGCGAGGCCTGGGGCTGGTCAACGCCTACGGTCTTTACTCGCTGGCCTACACGAACACCGGCCTTTACAGCGGCGGGAATCACACGATCCGCTCCAGCACCAGCCTGGACGGAACGAACTTCTACACCACGGGTCAGGCGTCGGGCGGCACGGTTAAATTCGTCACCGCCGGCAGCGCCGGTGTGAACTACGCCAACGGCACGGGCGTGCCCAGCTCGACGGGCGTCAGCGGCGCGGGCGGCCGCGCCGTCCAGGTTGTCAACGGGCCGCTGTTCTTTACGGGAGCCTCGAATACGGTCAACGTGGTGATGACCGACGCTGCAGGGCCCGCCGGCAACGGGTTGTATGCCGCCCCGGGAACCCCGGAGCCGGGCGCGAACCAAAACATGGCCTTCACGCAGCTCCTGGCCACCTTCGGCACCGGCCCGGCCGACTTCGCCTTCAGCCCGGACAACGCGACGGTGTACGTAGCGGACTCCGGGAGCTTCACCGGGACGGGCGATGGAACCAGCGGCGGGATCCAGCGTTTCGACACCAACAGCGCGAGCGGCGGATACTCCTACAGCTACACGCTTCAGCCTTTGCCGCCGGGAACCAGCGGGGCGCAAGGGCTGGTGGTGGACTTCGGCGCGAACACCACCTGGGGGCCAGGTGTAACTGGCGCGAAGCTCTACGCTACGACCACTGGGGCTTCCACCAACAGCCTTGTGGAGATCGTTGACGAGGGAGCCTCGTCGGTGCCCACCGTGCTCGTCACCGCCGGCCCGAACCAGGCGTTGCGGGGCGTGCGCTTCGGTCCGGCGGCCGTGCCGCCCTCCATCGCCTCCGCGCCGCAAGACCTGACGGTGCCGGTGGGCAACAGCGCCACGTTCAGTGTGGCAGCGAGCGGCTCGGCGCCGATCTTCTACCAATGGTTCTTCGGCAGCACCGCCATTGCCGGGGCCACGCAGTCCACGTTCACAACGAACAACCCCTCGTATGCCAGCGCGGGAAGCTATACCGTCGTCGTCAGCAACCTGACCACCCAGACCGCCTCGGCTACTGCCACGCTGACCGTGACCGCCGGGGCACCGACGATCGCGCCGACGCCGCTGCCGAGCTACACCGAAATGGCGGGCGACCACGTCGGCTGGGGCCCCGCGGTCACAGGCACGCAGCCTTTAACCAATTACTGGTATCTTGGCAGCACGCTGGTTCAGAGCAATGTCACGCCTGGCGCCAGCGGGACGCTGGCGCTCACCAACATCCAGCCGGCCAACAACGGCACCTACACCCTTGTGGTGAGCAATACTTACGGCCATGCCTCCGCCTCGGGCGTCCTGACCGTATCCGCCGCGCGGCAGACGCTCTCGCCCGCCAACGTGGTGGTGGCGCGCGTGGGCGACGGCGCCCAGCCCCTCAGCGCGGCAACGGGCAACACCATCTACCTGGACCAATACACTCCTGCCGGTGGATACGTGAATACGATTCAGGTGCCGGACCAGGGTCTGGGCCAGCCTTACGGCACAGGCAGCTCCAGCAGCGCCTCGATGGGCCCGGGCAGCCCCTCGTTGCTCGTGGCCGGCGCCGGCGCCGACGCCCCGTACGAGGCGTTTCTGACCCTGGCTCCCAACGCGCAAACCTTGAATTTTGGCGGCTATTGCCAGGCCTATCCTTTCGCCGGCGCGGATGTCAGCATCATTGCCGGGGGCAGTGCCAACTGGCACGGCATCGCGGGTGTTAACGCCTACGGCTACTACACGCTCTTCTATACCAATACGGGCCTTTACAGCGCCGGTAACAAAAAGGTGCATGGGGCCGTGGACCTGAACGGCAGTGGGACCAACTTCTACAGCACGGGCCAGGCGAACAGCGCGGGCATCAAGTTCCTCGATGTGGCCTTCGAGCCTGCGAGCGGGAACGGTATCATCGCCGTGGCCGGGAGCACCTCGGGCACGCACGTCGCCCAGATCGTCCAAGGCAACCTGGTGTTCTCGGATGCCCTGGCCAGCACCCCTGGCATTTACGGATGCGGCGGGCTGCCGACGACGGCCAATGCGACCTCCGCTCTGCTCCTGGCCGAAACCAACAGCCCGATGGACTTCGCCGCCAGCCCGGACCTCCAGACCGTGTACGTCACGGACAATGGCACGTTTGGCGGGACCAGCGCCGCCGCAGGAGGCATCCAGCGCTGGGACGCCAACGGAACCGGCAACCTGGGCTTCCCCACCTACGGCTTCAGCTACACGCTGGGAACGGGAGCCGGCTCGACTGTGGGCGCGCGCGGCCTGGCGGTCGATTTCAGCGCCCGAACCACCTGGGGCCCCGGCGTCACCGGCGCAAAGCTGTACGTAACGACCGCCGAGCCGTCGGGCAACCGCCTGCTCAGCCTCGTTGACAACGGCGCCGCGTCCACGCCGGCGCTTGTGTCCCTGGCCGGGCCAAACCAGGCGCTGGCCGGCGTGCGGTTCGGCCCCACGATTGTTGCGCCGAGCTTTGCCGCTCAGCCGCAACCCTATAGCGCGCCGCCCACTTTCGGCGGCACCTTCGCCGCTGACGCCGTCGGCAGCGGACCGCTGACCTACCAATGGTATTTCCAAGCCAATGGCGCAGGCGCCTTCGTGGCCATCCCCAACGCCACGAATTCCAGCTATACCATCTCCTCCGCCGGCCCGGCGTACGTGGGCAACTACTACGTCGTGGTCACCAACCCCGGCAACGTGACGATTACCAGCGACACGGTTTCGTTCACGCTGCTTCCCGCGCCGCAGATTACCTCCTGGAGCGCTCCGACCGACGTCGCCAACGGGTCGTTCACCATCAACTTCACCGGGCCGGCCGGCTACTCCTACACCGTGTGGTCTTCCAGCAACGTAGGGCTCACCCCGGTCAGGACCACGTGGACCAACCTGGGGAGCGGCACGTTCAGCGGCGGAACGGACAGCTTCACGGACTCGAACGCCGGCTCCAACCCGGAGCAGTGCTACGTGATAACGATGCCCTAAAGGCAGTGGGGAAGCGTGGAGCGTGTTGCGTGTTGCCTGTTCCGTGTTGGGCAGGCAACACGTCCCCCCCGCTCCACTTAGCTCGTAAATCGTAGATCGTAACTCGTAAATCGCCGGGCCCACTTGCACGAGGAACGGACGTGGCGTAGGTTCGCGTCAATTCTCCGTTGCAAGCCTATGTTGATCGTCGCGTTGGCATTTTCGTTGGCGGGGCTCCTGATCGTGCTGGGGTTCGTGGCCCTGCTGAAGCAGAAGACCTATCTCGACTCGGCCACCCTGCAGCCGGTCGAGGTCGAGCTGCCCGTCATCGGCAAGGTCAAATCCAACTACCCGGCCATCATCTTCGTGCTGCTCGGGTTCGTGCTGGCTTACGTGGCCTTCCAGCGGTCGTTTCCCCCGCGCAAAGTCGAGTGGCGGGTCGAAGGCCGCCTGACCAATACGAACCCAGCCCCCGGAGGCGTCTCGTGGAATGAAGGCTCGCTCACCCTCACGCCGTCTGAGCTGGAGCACCACATCAACAGCCAGGGGGCGTACACCATCACCGCGCTCATTGCCGAAGGCACAAAGCTCGAGGACGTCTATGAAACGCTGGACTACTCGAATCCCCAGGGCAGCACGCACATTGACCTGCGGCGGGAACTCAAGAACTACACCCAAGGCAAACCCAGCCTCATCTCGGGCCTGACCGACCACACCCGCACGTTCAAGAACGTGGACCTCGAAAGCCTCCTGCCCCCACTCAAATGATCCTATGAAACCCATCCTCCTGGCGTTCTTCGGCACGCTGACGCTGGCCTGCGCCGACCAATTCCAAATCCGGGAAGCCAACGGCAACGCCAAGACCGACCTGGGCTACGCCGCCGTGAAAGTCATGGGCCCCCAGGGCAACGTGCTGTTCGAGGGGCGCACGGACAAATACGGCCGCATCAGCATCAACAAGCTGGAGAACAAGACCTATGAAGCCGTCGTCACCTTCGGCTCGCGCACCGCGAAGGTGGACCTGCCCGTGACTGGCGACAATACGAGGCTCAAGGAGGCGCTGATCAAATGACCTTCGACACTTTGGCGCAGCAGAACGACGACGCGCTGGAGCAACTGCTCAAGAACGGCGCGCCCGTCGCAGCGAAACAGGTGGCCGGCTACGAGTTCAGGGGCTGGAACATGAACGCGCTCACCGTGCTCATCGGCACGCGCAAGTTCAAGAAGGGCTTCTACCAGGACCCCCAGCAGGGCGGCTTCTGGGGATACAATGTCCGTGTCCAGCCGGGCTCGATTGACGACCCCTGGGTGGCGCTGCCCAGCGATGCCAACCCCACCCGCTTTTACTTCTTCGGCGTGTCGGACCCCTCGCCCGCCGGGCTCTATCCCAATGCCCTGGTCGTGGATTATCGGAAATGGCCTGGAAACCTGGTGATTGACCCCATCCGCTACACGGTGGATTACCTCGTCGCCCCCGACCCGGCGAACCCGAACCTGCTGCTCGGCAAAAGCTACAGCGAGAACGCCATCGGCCGGACCTTCCTGGGATACTTCGCCCTGGAGCAGAATAACCCGACCGATTACCACGGACCCAACGACGCCACAACATGAACGCCACGCAAACCAAGGTGCTGCGCGCCGTCCTCGAGGCCCAGGTCAGCGTGCTCCAGCCCACGGGTTACCAGGACGACCTCGACCAAATCACCCAGGATGTGCTGGGCTTCCTGAACGACGCCGCCAGCGATGCGCAAGTGCTGGTGGGCCTGGTGCTCGACACGATTGCCGACACCTCCCTCGGAGCCTTCTGGAACTGGGACCCGGCCCGCCGTCAGACTTGGCTGCGTGAGCTTTCGCAGGCGCCACTGGTCGGGGGCAAGCAGACCCGCGACCTGCTGGGCGTGCTGCTCAGCCTTGGTTGGCTGGTCATCTACTCGCGCCCCGCCGGGCGCGGCCTGTTCTGGAAAACCGAAAAGCCGCCCACAGACCCCGCCACGGGGAAGCCGGCGCTGCCGGTTTCGGTCCCCCAACCCCCGCGCCCAGACCTGACCGGCCCGTTTGCTGTGTGCGTCATCGGGTCGGGTGCAGGCGGGGCCGTCGTCGCCGCCCGGCTAGCTGAAGCCGGCGTCGCGCCCATCCTTATCGTGGAGGCGGGCGCATGGGTCGAGCCCAAGGACTACCCTTCCCGGGATGACTTCGCCCTCCGGCGCTGCTATGCCTCGTCCGGCGTGCAGCCGGCGCTCTCCAGCGCGATCCCCATTTCGGAGTTTCTCGAACACGGGCGCGTCAGCACCGTGAACGTGCTGCAAGGCCACGTCGTGGGCGGCGGGCCGGCCGTCAACAACGCCATCTGCCTGCGCATCCCCGCGCCGCAGCCGGCCATCCCCGGCCCCTGGGCCGCCTGGCAGGCCGCGGGCGCCCCCTTCGGCTACGACCAGCTTGCGGACGCCTACCAGATGCTCGAAACCGAACTGGCCCTCGACCCGCTCGGCGTGGACCAGTGTTGCGGCTGGCGCAGCCTGCTCTTCAAGCCCAACGGGAACGACTGGGGGCGCCTGGTCATCGCCATGAAGGATTGTCTCGGCTGCGGCGGATGCAACACTGGCTGCCAGTTCGGGCGCAAGCTCGGCGGCCTCGGCAACCCGCGGAGCTTCCTCGAGCGCGCCCGCGCGGCCGGTGCCTTGGTTGCCGCGCAGCTCCAGGCTGACCACTTCCAGATTCAAGACGGCCAGGTGCAAGCGCTGGTGCTGAACGACCTGGCCAACCCGGGCACCTCGATCCACGTTCAAGCGAAAGCCTTCGTGCTGGCTGCCGGCCCGATCGGCAGCACCGCCGTCCTTCAGCGCAGCGGCCTCGGCCTCGCATTGCCGTTGGGCCAGCGAGCCTCAGCCAACGTCGTCACACCCGTCTATGGCGTGTTCCCCAATCCGCCCGATGCGCCGAAAGATCCCGGTCTCCAGATGTGCTATTACGCGGGCACCGAAGGCGAGCTGCTCCGGGAAACCTGGTTCCATTATCCCGGCTCGATCGCCGTCAGCCTTCCCCCGTGGTTCCAGGACCACCTGGCGCGCATCCAGGATTACGCCCGCCTCGGCTGCATTGGCGTCGTCGTGCCCACCGGGCCGCACGGCAATGTCGGCAGCGACGGGCGCCTCTACCTTGCGCTGAATGACGACGAATTTGTGCTCATGAAACAGGGGCTTCTGCAAGCCGCGGGCGACCTCTTCGGCGCCGGCGCGACGCAGGTCCACCTGGCTGCCAAGGAGCCCGTATCGTTCGACGCCGCGCACCAGCCTGACCTCGAGGCATTGCTGGAGGCCGACCTCTCAGACCAGGGCGATCTGAATCTCGCGACCGCCCATCCGCAAGGTGGCAATGCGATCTCGACCGACCCGGCCATCGCTGTGGTGGACGCCAAGTTCCAGGTGCGGGGCGCCCAGGGCTTGTTCGTGGCCGATGCCAGCCTGTTCCCGGCGCCCTGCGGCGTGAACCCGATGCTCACGACCATGGCCCTGGCGCACCTGGCGGCGGCGCAGGTCAAGACGTTCGTGGCGTAAACCGGTTGCGGGCGCAAACATCCAATATCGAACATCCAACATCCAATGGGCGCCAGGGCGCCAGTCATTCACGGCCCTCCGCCGCAGAGCCGGTAAAAGGCCGCCGTGGTGAGGTTGGTGATGGTGAGGCAGTTGGTGCCGTCCGAGGCGAAGATGGCAGACAGGTCCACAGGCTGCCACTGCACAGGGGGAGTCAGGTCGGCAGTGGATTGCAGGGCGCAGAAAGGCCCGGCCTCGGGCCAGCAAACCTGCACTTGCGCCAAGCCATCGGTTTTGATGATTTCGATGCTCAGCTTCGGGCAGTAATAGACCGTTACGCTGAAGCCGCAGAGATTGGTATTTCCGCTGACGTCAATGGCGGTGCAATTCACCACGTTGGTGCCTACGGGGAAGAAGCTGCCGGATGGCGGATTGGCCATGACCACGGGGCTGGGGTCACAGTTATCCACGGCACTCACGTCGTAGGACACCAGGGCCCCGGAAGGGTCGCCGGCGAATACCGCCAGGTTGGAGGGGCAGATGATGACCGGCGGGGTCTCGTCCAGCACGAGGACGTAGTTGGTGCAATAGGTCGTGTTGCCGGCAGCATCGAAGGCGGCCAGCACGATCGTGTTTGTGCCCAGGCCCAGCGGTGTGTTGGTAGCCACGCTCTGGGTCACGGTGACCGAACTGCAAGTGTCCGCGGCCAGGATGTAATTCGTGCCGGTGAGATCGGGCATCGAGGCCTGGCAGTTGGTGTCGGCGGCCAGCACGGCGTTCGTAAACCACGTGATTGCCGGGGGCTCCGCGTCGGCCACCGTCACCACGAAGCTGCACAGCGCGCTGTTGCCGGCGCCATCCGTTGCCTGGAAGGTGTTGGTTGTCCTGCCTAATGGGAAGAAGGCCCCGCTGGCCAGGCCAGCCACCTGCGTCGTGGTCACGCTGGAACAGGTATCCTGGCCGGCCGGCGCCGTGTAATACACGACCGCGCCGCACTGGCCGGGGTCGTTGAGTACGCTCAGGTCGGGCGGACAGGCCAGCACCGGCGGGGTCGTATCCACGACAAGGACGTAGTTCGTGCAGTAGGCCACATTGCCGGCGGCATCGAAGGTGGCCAGCACGACTGTGTTTGTGCCCAGGCTCAGCAGCGTGTTCGTGGCCACGCTCTGGGTCACGGTGACCGAACTGCACGTGTCCACTGCCAGGATGTAATTGGTGCCCCTGAGATCGGGCATCCAGGCCTGGCAGTTGGTGTCGGCGGCCAGCACGGCGTTCGTAAACCATGTGATTACCGGCGGGGTGGTATCCACTATGTACACGGTGCGCGTGTTGGTCGCCGCGTTGCCGCTCGGGTCGGTCGCGGTGTATTGGATCGTGTAGGCGCCGGCCGAGTTGGGGTTGACCGTGCTGTTGGTGTGGATCGCGACGGTCCCGGCGCAGGCATCGCTTCCGGCGGCGCCAGGGTCTGCAAAGGGCGCGTGGCATTCATTGGTCGCCGGGTTGGGCCCGTTGAGGGTGATGACCGGCGGGGTAGTGTCGCGGACAATGACCCTCTGCGCGCAGGAGTTGGTGTTCCCACTGGTGTCAGTCACGGTCCAGGTTACGTAATTGGTGCCGAGCGGGTAGAGGGCCGGGGCGTTATTGGTTACGCTCAGCACGCCGCAGTTGTCGCTGGTTGCCGGTGGCGTGCCCAGGGCCACATTGGTGGCGCTGCAGCCGAAGTTGGCCGAGACGATCACCTGGGGCGGGCAGGTGATGCTGGGCGGGACCGTATTGCTGTCCGTCAACGCCGCGGCGCTGGAAATCTCGCTGCCGCCTTGATTGCTGACAACGCAGCGGTAGCCGGCCAGGACGGAGGCGTCCACGGCCGTGACCAGCAGGTTCGAGGTCGCCACGCCGCTGAAATGGCCGCCTTCGGTGAGGTTCACGCCGTTCGTCTGCCATTGGTAGGAGAGGGGCGGCGCACCAGTGGCGGCCACGCTGAAGACGGCGCTGCTGCCGGGGCATACGTTCTGCGGCTGGGGCTGGCTGGTGATGTTCACGGTGCAGCAGGTATAATTGGTGCCGGTGATCGAGACGGTGTCCACGTACCAGCCCACGCCGCTGGTGGTGTTATCGGTCGCGCACCGCCAGCGCAGTTGAATGCTCTGGCCGGAGGCAGCCGCCGGCAGGTTGACGAGCGTGGTGATGAAGCCGCCCGAGTTGCCGGTCCAGGCGGAGCGGCCCCCCAGGGGGTTGCCATGGTTCGAGCTGAGCCTCCCGTTGTAGCCGCCGCTCGCGAAGACGCCTCCCGCCGTCTGGATGTCCGTCCATGCCCCGCCCCCGATGAGGATTTCCAGCACGCCGCCGTCGCGCCCGGACTGCATGTTGTAATTGTTGCGGAAGCTCAACTGGGCCGTGCCGGCAGGCATCCCGATGACCGGTGAGTCGAGTTCGTTGACGCCGGCGGTGCCGGGGTCGGCAGAGAAGGCCGAGTTGGGCGAGGTGTCCGCGGCGGCTGTGGAGGTAACCCAGGGGCTCTGGGCGTTGGTGGCCGAGGTGCTCCAGCCCGCGGGCAGGTTCGGCGCGGTGACGCTCTCAAAGTTCTGCGAGAAGATGGTTCCCGCGACAAGCTGACCCAGGCGGAAGGCAAAGCTCACCGCGCCGAGGTTGGCCGACCCATCCTGCAACTGAAGGGTAACGATGTTGGTGTCGCCGCAATTCCCTGAGGTGGTGAAGCTAAAGGGCTGGGCGACTGCCCCGCCGTTGGTGAGCAGTAGGCCGTAGGTCTGCGGCGCGCCGGGCGACAGGATTCCGTTGGTGGCTAAGAGGGTAGCTACGAGGTTGACGGTGTTGGCGGTGCCCACGTTTTGCAGGCCCAAGCTTACCGTGACAGCTTCGCCGGGGTCTACGACGCCATTGGTGCAGCTCTCCACGAGCAGCGTGAAGCTGTTCGAGACCAGCAGGGGGACCGGGGGCGGGGCAAGCGCGTTGATGAGGTTGGTGCCGTTGGGGGTGCCCCAGCCGGTGCACAGGTCGTAGCCGCTGACCGCCGGGAATTTTGAGGGGCTGCTGGGCCAGTAGTTATTGCCGCTCGTGATGTCGTGAAAGCAGGCCGCGTACTTGGCGCTTTTGCCGATGGTATAGAGAGCCGGGTTGAGAAAGCCGACCGGCGGCTGACCGAAACCCGCGGCCTGCTGATTGATGAGCGCCGTCAGGGCGGCCCACAAGGGCGACGCGCAGCTCGTGCCACCCACCGTCTCCGAGAGACCGTTGCCATAGATCACGTAGATGTTGTCGGCGGTCAGCGCGACGTCGGGGATGTTGCGGAAGGTCGTTGAGCCCTTGTTGGCGCTCATGCTGACCCCCGTCTGGTAGTTAGGGATGCGGTAGTTGGGGCTGATGCCGCCACTTGTGCCGACATAGCAGCCGCAGTTGGAGTCATACCCCCAGTTCCAGGCCGTCTCCGAGCTATACGCCGCGCCGGTGCCGGTCGTCAGCGTGGTGCCCCCTACGGAAACAATATTCGTGCTGTCGCAGGGAAAGGGGATTGAGCCGGTGAACGCGTCGGAGTCGCCCGACGCGCAGAAAAAGGACTGCCCCTGGGCAGCCATTTCCTTGAACAGGGTCTCTGAGGCCGGATCGGGCGAGCCGCCCGACCAGGAGCAACTGAACTGATGAATGTTGGTGTAGGTAAGCATGGCGGTGAGCAGGTCCACCCAGGGGGCGGGATTGGTCGCTTCGAAGACATAGACCTGCGAAAGCCCCGGAGCCATCGAAACCGCCATCTCGATGTCCAGCGAGACTTCGACCGCGCCGCTCCCGATATTGGTTACGCCGCCATCCACCGGCACAACCAGCAGGGGAACGTGAGGCAGGCCGGCCAGGTCCTCATAGGCGGTGATGTCGTTGGTATAGAAGCCGTCAAACTGCAGGAGCCCGATGCTTTGGCCCTGACCGTTCAGGGGCGTGCCCGGCACGTAGGCGCTGCGGAAATCGTAGCCGAGATAGGTGCTACTCGGCCCCGAACCGGCGCTGGGGGTCGCCCTGCTTCCCGGCCCGGCGGAATGGATGTGCGTGAGCGGGTGCGGCAGGTCGTAGTTATCCAGCCCGCTGATGTGAGCGATGGGCACGGCCAGGTCCAGTGAGGGCTCGGTGCCCGGCGCATAGAACGTGCGCGTGCCGGAGGGGTGGGGATAGGTCTGCAGGGTGATATGGAAAGCGCTCTCGATGTCCCGCGCCGAGCCGGTGATCGAGAGCACCAGCCGGTTCGGGTGCGTGGCCGCCACCTTCAGCCCGTTGGCGCGGGCGAAGGCTATGACTGCCTGGTAATCGGCTTCGCTGGCCCCGAAACGCTCCGCGAACTGCTCCGGGCTCAGGTAGTGGTGAAAAAGTGGGCTCGCGGGGTCGTAGAGCGCCAGGAGCAGGGCGTTCAGTTCTGGCTCATGGCGCGCCGGGAGGCTGATGGCGAGGTGCAAGGGCGTGTTCCCCGGCAGGCGGCCCGTGGGGGCCAGCCGTTTGGCCATCTCGGGGACGTGGCCTTGCAGCGCCTGGCGCGCCGGACCGCCGGCCGGACCTTGGGCGAGGCCGACCGCCGCGCCCGCCAGCAAGGCCATCCAGCACGCCAGCGCGCGGCGGCGCGGCAGGGCGAGCCCTGGGACTGGATGTCCCTTGTGCGGCTTCCGCTGCGTCATGAACGTCTGGCAGCGGCCTGCACCGAGGCGCCGCTGGCGTGATGTCTCATAGTTCGAGGTGTATCTGCGGGTTCGCCGGGTACTGCCAAAACCGCGGTGAATTGTGCAGCAGCATAACAGTCAAACAACCCGCCTGCAAGTCGCCCGGAAGGTGCGCGTGCTTTCAGAAGTCGGGGAGGTTTTCACCCCAGTTGGGAATCGCGCCGATGGGCGGGAGGTTGGTGATAAAAGGAGAATTCAATATATGATAGCAACAAAGAGAGCATTGGTGCTCGCCGTTGGGGCGGCAGCGGCTTTGGCCGTGGTGCCGGCTTCCACGCGCGCGCAAACATATCAGCCCGGCTACAACCCGGGCTACAACGCAAATAATGGTCAGTTCCAGAACCCGAACAGCCCTGACGCCCGCTTTATCCGGCAGGCGCAAATCACCAGCGAGTTCGAGCGGCAGGCGGCGCAGTTGGGAGCGCAGCGGGCGCAAAACCCGCAGCTAAGGCAGATGTCGCAGCAAATCCTGGATCAGCAGGTGGGGCGACAGCAGACGCTGCGCAACCTGGCCCAGGCTCAGAACCTGCCGGAGGGGCAGCCGTTGCCGCCATACCTGTCCCAGGAACTGTCCACGCTGGACCAGCAGCAAGGGCCGGCGTTCGACCAGGAACTGGCGAAGTCCTTCCTCAGGGTGAACTCGCACGCGCTGCGAGAATTGCAGCAGTCTCAGCCGCAACTCCAGGATCCGCAGGTCCAGCAATTCGCTCAGCGGATGCAGCAACGGCATCAGCAGCGTTTGCAGCAGGCCGGCATGATCGCCCAGAACGTGGGCCTGAACCAGAACACGATCGGTTCCTATATGAACCAGGTGCCGGGTGCGCAAAACACGCCGGGCCAGTACCAAAACCAGTTTGGTGGAAACAGCTATAACCAGCAGCCGGCTGGACCGGGCTACCCGCGCTAACCTCAGCTCAAACTGGAGGAGAATATGACGACATCAGCTAAATGGATCGCCGGCCTGGCCGGCCTGACCTTGATGACGGGCACGCTGCTCGCAAAGAACGACACGTCCGTCCAGACAACGGCGCCTAACGAGCCTTCGAGCAGCCAGCCGTCGGGCACCCGGCAGTTGAGCAGCCAGGCTGGGCAGGCTGCCAGCCCGCAGACCTCAAGCCGGGAGCAGAACCCGACTACGAAGCAGCGCGGGCATTTCTTCGATGTGAAACGGCTCATTGGCGGGGAGGTGACCAGCCAGCACGGGGAGACCCTCGGGCATATCAAGGACATCGCCGTGAACAGCCGGAGCGGCGAGGTCTTCGCGCTGATCGGCATCGGCAGCGGACGGGACGCCGTGGTGCCGGTCGAGGCCATGCACATCCGGAAGGGCGGCAACGGCCCGCAAGTCACGCTCAACGCGACGAAGCAGGACCTGCAGAACGCCCCGGTGGTGCAGAACAAGGACTGGCTCGACCAGTTGAACAGTCCGGGGTTTACACACCGGATGTACAGCCGCTATGGCCTTGCCCAGCCCGGGCCTGAGGTGGGCATGGTGATCATCGAGTCCGTGCCAACGGGCGAGGGAAACAATTACCCCAAACAAGGAAACGGCGGGAGCCAGTTGCAACCTGACAGCGGGCAGCGCCCGTAAGGCCATTATGGTCAACGCGAGAGCAGGCTGCGCTCAGCCGCAGCCTGCTTTCGCCCTTTACCGAGGGTTGAGGGAACGGGTGGGCGCTCCCCATTGCACCCCGGGTGCGGTTGACCTAGGGTGCGTCAATGGAAGCGGAGCCAATCGAGAACCACGGGATTATTGGAGATCTGCATACCGCCGCGCTGGTGGCGACGGACGGCTCCATAGACTTCCTGTGCTTCCCCAGCTTCGACTCGCCGACCCTGTTTGCCGCGCTGCTGGATCCGGAGCGGGGCGGTCGCTTCCAGATCGGCCCGGTGCGGGCCGAGGTGTTCAAGCGCAAGCAGCTCTATTTCCCTGACACCAACATGCTGCTCACGCGGTTCCTGTCCAGCGATGGGGTCGCGGAGGTATCGGACTTCATGCCGATCAAGCACCTGGGCCACAGCCACGACCTGGTCCGGCGGGTGAAGGTGGTCCGTGGCGAGATCGCCCTGCGGATGCTCTGCGCCCCGCGCTTTGACTACGGCCGCGCCGCCCACACAGCCGAGGCGCAGCGGGACCAGGTCCTCTTCGTGTCCAAGGGCCGGCACCGCAGCGCCGTTCGGCTGCGCACGTGCGTGCCGGTGAAAATCAGGAACGGGGATGCCGTGGCCGAGTTTAAGCTGCGGGCAGGCCAAAGCGCCGCCTTTATCCTGGAAGAGGTCGTGGCGGGAGAGGAGTCACCCTCGGCCCGGGCCGATTACAGCTCGGAATCCTTCAAGGAGACGATGAACTTCTGGCTGGATTGGGTGAGCCGCTCGAAGTACCGCGGTCGCTGGCGGGAAATGGTCAACCGCTCGGCGCTCACGCTCAAGCTTTTGACCTCGCGGCCCTGCGGATCCATCGCAGCGGCGCCCACTTTCGGCCTGCCGGAGGAAATCGGCGGGTCGCGCAACTGGGATTATCGCTTCGCGTGGATTCGCGATGCCTCCTTCACACTGTATGCGCTGATGCGCCTGGGCTACATGGAGGAGGCAGCCGCGTTTATGCGGTGGATCGAGGACCGCTCGCGCGGCCACACCCCCTCGGGCCCCCTGCAAGTCGTCTATGCCCTGGACGGCAACGGCCACTTGCCGGAGAAGGAATTGCGCCATTTCGCCGGCTTCCGCGGCTCCCGGCCGGTGCGGATCGGCAACGGCGCTGCCCGGCAGCTTCAGCTCGACATTTACGGGGAGCTGCTCGACTCGGTTTACCTCTACGACAAGTATGGCAAGCCGATCTCGTATGATTTTTGGACGCACCTGGTGCGGCAAGTGGACTGGGTCTGCGCTCATTGGCGCCGGCCCGATGACAGCATCTGGGAGGTGCGCGGTGGTCCGCGGCCCTTCCTTTACTCGCGCGTGCTGTGCTGGGTGGCCATAGATCGGGGCATCCGCATCGCCGAGCACCGCTCATTCCCCGCGCCCCTGGTCAAGTGGCGGCGCGTCCGCGACCAGATCTATCAACAGGTCTATAACCAGTTCTGGAACCCGAAGCTGTGCGCCTTCATGCAGTACAAGGGAGGCAAGACCGTGGACGCGTCGAGCCTGCTCATGCCGCTGGTGAAGTTCATCAGCGCCAACGACCCGCGCTGGCGGTCGCACATGGAGACCGTGAAACACTCGCTGGTGGAGGACTCGCTGGTGTACCGCTACAATGTCCTGGCGGGCGGCCAGGATGGGTTGCCCGGACGGGAAGGCACCTTCACCATGTGCTCGTTCTGGTATGTCGAGTGCCTCGCCAGGGCGGGTGACTTGAAGCAGGCGCGCTTCCTGTTCGAGAAGATGCTGGGCTACGCCAATCACCTCGGGCTTTATTCCGAGGAGCTGGGGCTGTGCGGCGAACACCTCGGCAACTTCCCGCAGGCCTTCACGCATCTCGCCTTGATCAGCGCCGCGTGGAATCTGGATTCGCGGTTGTCGAAGGCGCATGAGGATTGAGGCGGGAGTCTGGAGCCTAAAGTCTTGAGTCTAAAGTCTAAAGTCTTAAGCCGTCCCGTCCTCGTGCTCCTCTTCGACGCGACGAGGACTGGGACAAGGACGAACGGGGGGCGACTCAAGACTTTAGACTCAAGACTTTAGACTGCTCACGCATGCACACATTCCGGGTCTGGGCGACGCTCCCTAAGCGAGTCGAGGTGCAGGTTAGTGGCTGCAGGCACGAGATGCGGCCGGAGAAGGGCGGCTGGTGGACGGAGGACGTCGCTTCGGCGGGCCCGGGCAGCGACTACGGCTTTATCCTCGACGGCCAAGGCCCCTACCCCGACCCACGCTCACCCTGGCAGCCCCGCGGCGTGCACGGCCTCTCCCGCGTCGTGGCGCACGACCGCTTCAACTGGAGCGATGCGGGCTTTCGCGCACCCCCGCTGGGCCAGGCGGTGATTTACGAATGTCACATCGGCACCTTCACGCCCGAGGGCACCTTCGAAGCGGCTGAAGACAAGCTCGAACACTTGCTGCGGCTGGGCGTCACCCACCTGGAATTGATGCCGGTGGCGGAGTTCCCCGGCCATCACGGCTGGGGCTATGACGGCGTGGACCTTTTCGCCCCGCACCAGCCCTATGGCGGGCCGGAAGCCCTCAAGAAGCTAATAAACGCCTGCCATACGCGGGGTTTGGCAGTCCTCCTCGACGTGGTCTATAACCACCTCGGGCCGTCGGGGAATTACCTGTCGAAGTATGCGCCCTATTTCACCGACCGCTATCACACTCCGTGGGGCTGGGCTTTGAACTTCGATGGGGCCCACAGCGACGAGGTCCGCCGTTTTTTCTGCGACAATGCCTGCATGTGGCTGCGGGACTACCATTTCGACGGCCTCCGCCTCGATGCGGTGCACGCCATCTTCGACTCCTCGGCCCGGCCTTTCCTCGAGCAGCTCGGCGATGAAGTCAGGCAGCTCTCGCGCCAGTTGGGCCGCCCGCGTGTGCTCATCCCTGAGAGCGACCTCAATGACCCCCGGCTCCTTTGGCCGCCGGAGCGCGGAGGCTTCGGCCTGGACGCCCAGTGGAACGATGATTTCCACCATGCGCTGCACGCGGTGTTGACTGGGGAACGCACCGGTTACTACGCCGATTTTGGCTCCCTGGCCGACCTGGCCAAGGCGCTCCGCAACGCCTTCGTCTATGACGGCCGGTTCTCAACTCTGCGCCAGCGCTCGCACGGGCGCCCGCCGGTTGGCCTGGATGGCCTCCGGTTTCTCGGCTACGCCCAGACCCACGATCAGGTCGGAAACCGCGCGCAGGGTGAGCGCCTGGGCCGGCTCGTCACCATGGGCCGGCTCAAGGCTGCCGCCGCGCTCGTGTTCACCTCGCCCTTCGTGCCCATGATTTTCCAGGGCGAGGAATGGGGTGCGAGCACACCGTTCCAATACTTCACCGACCACACGGAGCCGGAGCTGGCGAAGGCCGTCACTGCGGGCCGGCGCCGGGAGTTTGCCGCGTTCGGCTGGCTGCCCGAGCAGGTGCCTGACCCGCAGGCGCCGGAGACGTTCCAAGGCTCGAAGCTGAACTGGGGTGAGCTGTCGCGCGCACCTCATGCCGGCCTTCTGGATTGGCACCGCCAACTGATTGCGCTGCGCCGGGGGGAGCCCGCGCTGGCCGACGGGGGCCGCGAAGCCGTGCAGACGTGCTTCGACGAGTCGGCGCGCTGGCTGGTGGTCGAGCGCGGGCCGATTGCCGTGGTCTGCCAGTTGTCCGAGCGCGCCCAACGCGTGCCGCTGGCCGACGCCGCATATGCGGTCCTGCTGGCGTCCGACCCCTCCGTTGCGCCAGGGGGCGGTTATGTAGCGATGCCACGGGATTCGGTTGCCATCCTGCGCAGGCGCCAGTAACGCCCGTAAGGTGGTGCGTTGTGCGTGTCGCCTGTCGCCTGTTTCGTGAATCTGTCCGCCAAGCAACACGCGACACGCACCACGCCTTCCAAGCGCGGCTGCGCGGAACCTTTGCTCCATTCCGCCCCCCGGGTCAGCACCTGACGGAGCCGCGTTCAGGCTTTCCTGACATAGCCTGCCTTCGGCTTCGGCATTAGGGAATGTATAGCGATTAGTTCATACGAAAGGAACATGTAGAATGAATGGAACAGAAACACAAAGAGTCGGGGCGGGAGCGCTCCCGTTCGAGGGCGGCGGCCGATCAGTCGCCGAGGCTATAGGCGCTATCGCCACGGTGATCCTGGCGATCATCGGGCTGGCGTGGGTGGACTCAAACCTGCTGGCCGCCATCGCCACAATTGTAATCGGCGCGTCCATCGTTGCGGAAGGATGGTCCCTGAGCTCCAGCTTCCGCCAGTTTGCCATGGCCAGCGCCGGCGTTGAGTCGGCCACGGGCACAAGCGGGACGATGTCCGCCGACTTCCTGGGCGGCCTGGCCGGGATCGTTCTCGGCATCCTGGCTATTTTCGGCAAGGTCGCTCCGCTGACCCTGCTGGCAGTGGCCCTGCTGGTATTTGGGGCGACGCTCGTCCTGAGCACCGCGGCCCAGGCGCAACTGAACTGGCGTTCGCGCAGCTTCGGGGCGGGCCTAGGGCAAAGCGCAACCTCAGTCGCACTCCCTATCACGCATAGCGGCCATTTGCTGGTCGGGCTCGGCGCGGTGGTGCTAGGGATCCTGGCGGTCGTGGGCCTGGCGCAGATAACGCTGATCCTGGTCGGCTTACTCAGCCTGGGCGCCGCGATGCTGGTTAGCCAGTTCTCGTAACTGGACAAGGCGTAGGCTGGGCTCTGCAGGGGAGCGGCGCCAAGGAGGTGCGGTGGAGATACCAAGCGCATCCCGCCGGCATGAAGAGACGGCTCCGCTCCTGGCGGAGCCCAGCCACTCGTGAGTCTAAGTCTTGGGTCTCAAGTCTTGCGTCTAGACTCAAGACTCGTTCCGCCCCAGTCGGCGCGCGGGCAATTACCACTTGCATACTCGGGGCGGAGGGGGGAAGTTGCCACAAACTGGGATGTAGTCTCCACCGGATACAGGTGAGCGCTCCCGGGCTGAAAGCCGCCCACGTCCGCGGCGGCTGATAACCGTAAGTATGAGTAGTGCCAGCGCCAAACGGCAGGGGTCGGGCCCCGACGTCCCGGACCCTTCCTGCCGCGAACCCGAGCGTCAGCTCCTGCCCTCCGGAGCGCGCCTGTCCTCAACCGTAGCGGCGTCCAATGCGGGCTGCGCGGCCGGATGCTGGGGCGTTGTTGCGTCCGAGGAGGGGCGCGCTCCGGCCGCACCGAGCCTGTGAAACGGTTCTCGCCTCGAGCCAACCACACGTCAGTCCTGCGCCAGCGGGCTGAGGAACTGTTGGACCAATCGCCCGCACTGCCACGGCCCTCCCTGGAGAATCAAACTCCGCAGTTGCTGCACGAACTGGAGGTGCATCATGGCGAACTCGAGCTTCAGAACGCCGAACTTCGCTCCGCGGAAGCCGAGCTGGAAACCTCCCGCGACCGCTACAGCCTGCTCTATGATTTTGCACCGGTCGGCTACCTGACGCTCGACTCCACGGGTGTCATTCAGCAGGCCAACCTAACCGCCGCGCAACTGCTGGGTTTGGATCGGCCAGAACTGCTTGGTAAGAAGTTCGCGCTGTTCTTGCCCGTAGAGTCGCGGAGCGCTTTTTCGCTGCACCGGCAGAGGATCTGGACCAGCCAGGGCAAACAGACCTGCGATTTGCGTGTCCGCCAACCTGGCGGCGCCAGCTTCGAAGCGCACCTGGAGAGCGTGGCTATGACCGACACCCTGACCCAGCGTCGCCAATGCTGGATCACGCTCACTGACATCACGGAACGCAAGCGCGCCGAGGACGCGCTCCGCCGCGCGGAGGCCCGCTTGAACTTTGTCCTCGGCTCCAACCCCGCGGTCATTTATAGCTGCAGGCCCTCGGGCGACTACGCCACTACCTTCGTGAGCGAGAATGTCTCGAAGGCCTTTGGCTACGAGGCAGCAGAAGTCCTCGAAACGCCTCATTTCTGGCACGACCACATTCACCCGGAAGACCGGCCAGGCGTCGTGGCTAAGTTGGCCACGCTCGCGACTGAAGGACAGCAGAGCCTCGAATACCGTTTTCAGCACAAGGACGGCTCTTACCGGTGGCTGCGAGACGATGCGCGCCTGCTGCGAGATGGGAGCCGGCGCGCGCTGGAGATCGTCGGCTCGCGTATTGACATCAACGGCCGAAAGTGGATGGAGGATGCCCTGCGCCAGAGCGAGCATTCCCTCTCGGCCTTCTTCAGCGAGGCGCCCGTGGGGCTCCTGTGGGTCACACCAGATGGGCGCATCCTCCGGGCCAACCGCGCCCAGGCAGCCATGCTGGGCTACCGCCCGGAGGAGCTCTTCGGCCGACAGGTTGCCGAGTTCGGCGCCGACCCGGACATCATCCCGGCGATGGTCGCCCGCCTCGCGCGCCAGGAAACACTTCGTGATCAACTGCTGCGGCTGCGGAGAGCGCCCGCCCTCGGGCGCAGCAGCGCCGGAGGCTCGCACGGCAACGGCTGTTCGGACCCCGCGGCGAGCTCCTGCAATGCTGCGCCCGAGGACGGGCGCTCTCCGCGGCCGCATCGCCCGGACGGCTCCGTAGTGCACGTCATGATTGATGCCAATGGGATGTGGGAGAACGGTCGCATGGTGCATTCGCGCTGGTTTGTGCGCGACGTGACTAAGCGCGTGGAGTTGCAGAGGGAGATCCTCGGCATCGGTGAGGGCGTGCAGCGCCGCATCGGCCAGGACCTCCACGATGACCTCTGCCAGCAGCTCACCGGCATCGAGTTTCTCAGCCAGGCGCTCGAGCGCCGGCTGGCCGCCAAGCTGCCCGCCGAGGCAGGCCGCGCCCGCGAAATCGCCCGGCTGACGCGCCAGGCCATCGGTTATACCCGCGAGCTTTCGCACACCATGTCTCCCATGGAATTGGCCGCGGGCGGGCTCGGCGATGCCCTCAAAAACCTGGCCGGCCGCACCCGGCGCCTGTTCAAAGTGGATTGCCGGTTCCAGGGAGACTGCAACTGCATCTCCGACGACGGCGTCACGCGCATCTATCTCTATCGCATTGCACAGGAAGCGATCAGCAACGCCATCAAACATGGCCTCGCCAGGCGCATTCGGATCGGGCTGGAGACCACCGCCGATAAAATCCTCCTCAACATCGAGGACAACGGCGTGGGTCTGCCTTCGCAGCTCCCGGCCAAGAGCGGATTTGGCCTGCGCATTATGGACTATCGGGCGAGCTCGCTCGGCGGCTCCCTCCGCGTCGAAAAGCGCAAGAGTGGCCGCGGCACGTGCGTGCTTTGCTCCATACCGAAAGGATTACGCCACCCGGCAAACAATTCCATTCCATGAACCCCCTACTCGTAGCGACGCCTCGATCGAGCGCCGCCAGCTCCGGCCCCGCCAAACAGCGCGGCTCGGCCTCGGATGCCCTGGCACTCACCCCACCTCCGGCCGACCAGCAGCGGCACAAAATCCTCTTGCTCGATGACCATCCCATGACCCGCTATGGCATGGCTCGCCTCATCGAGCAGGAACCCGATCTGGTGGTCTGCGGCGAGGCCGAGAGCGCTCGCGCCGCGCTCGAAGCCGTCCAAACGCACAAGCCTGACGTCGTCCTCGTGGACCTGACAATGCCCGGCGGCGAGGGCCTCGAATTCATCAAGGACATGAAGGCGCTGCACCCGGAAATCGCCGTGCTGGTGGTGTCCATGCATGAGGAAGACGTGTACGCCCAAAGGGCGCTGCGGGCTGGCTCGCGGGGCTACATCATGAAGAGCGCCGGCGGCGAACAACTGGTCAAAGCCATCCGCCAGGTCCTGGAGGGCAAGATTTATCTCAGCGACAACATGTCCGGCAAGATCCTCGAAGTCTTCTCCGGTCAGCGCCAGCCAGGTGAGACCAGCACCCTCGACAAGCTGAGCGACCGTGAGTTCGAGGTCTTCCGGCTGCTCGGGCAGGGCTTGACGACCCGCGAAATCAGCCAACGGCTCCACCTGGGCACCAAGACTGTTGATACGCACCGCCTCCATTTACGCCAAAAGCTCGGCTTCAAGACTGGCGCCGCCCTCATCAAGTACGCCATACAGTGGGCGGGCAGCCAGCAGATGATCTGAGCCTCTGCCTCGGCCTCCTCCTCGTTTTCGTCCTCGTAGCCGAACCAATCGACAAGGAGAACGAGCAGGAGCACGGGGAGGATCCCAGCTCCCGCCTAAGTAAATGGCTGATCCCGGTTCAGCCGCAGGCCCGGTAGCACAGCCAGGGTCTTCTGTGCTAGTCTGCGTACGGTCAAATGGGATTTGCCCAGCAAAGCAATTGAAGAGAGCGATGGCAAAGGATGAGCGCGCGGACCATCACCAGCGAAAAGGCCAGGTCGGTTAAGTTGCTCAGGAGAGACACGGCGAAAACAAGCGCCCAGGGCGGCACCGGGATAGGGAGTTTCCATGCGTGGGAGGACTCCCGCAGAACGCTGCAAGAGTTCCCGCGACGTTATGAAATCCCGCTGACCTTGCCTCCGCCCGGAGGTCACGGCCAGTGAACTGTATGAGCCGTCCTGCTGGACCAGTTTCAGGGAGACGTATGGCAAAACAGATCAATCGAACGAAGACACAGGCGGGAGCGAACGGCAGGATGCGAAGTTTTGCCCTGGCAGCTCCGGGAGCGAAGCGCGTGCAACTCGTGGGGGATTTTACGGGCTGGCAGGAGAAGCCCATCGCGATGCAGAAGCGTGCGGACGGCACTTGGAGCACGAGCATCGAGCTGCCGCCCGGCCGACACATGTACCGCTTCCTGGTGGATGGCGAATGGCGGGACGATCCCGCGTGCGCCCGGCACGAGCCGAACCCTTACGGCAGCCAGAATGCCGTATGCGAGGTCTGTTAGCCCCGGTTTCCATGTCGGAGCACAGGTCTGCAGCGAGGTCCCCCGCTTGCCCGTTCGCAATGCCCGTCCGGAATTCGGGCCTTTGCTTCTGAGGTCATCGGCTAGCGCTGGCAACCACGCGAAGACTGAACCCCGCACCTGACCCCCGCTTGCCACCACCTGTCAGGCAGGGCTGGCGATTCGCAAGGCCGGGATGGCAGGCTTATAGTACTTTCAGACTAGAAGGTCCGCCCGACCCATAGGCGACGAGTTGACGCACTGCCCAGCGCCGTTGCGCCGGAGGGCGGAGAGATTATTTGAAAGGATCACTGTGTTACGGAGCCTCAAAGCAATCCACGGATACGCTGTTCTCGCCAGGGATGGTGAGATCGGAAGGGTGCACGATTTCTACTTCCACGACGACAACTGGATCATTCGGTACCTGGTAGTAGATACGGGTCGCTGGTTGCCCGGGCGGAAAGTGCTAATTACCCCGGGCGCGCTGGGCAAGCCGCAGTGGGCGGGCTTCAACATCCCTGTGGAGTTGACGCGCGAGCAGGTCGAGAACAGCCCTGAGATTGACACCGAGCAGCCAGTCTCGCGCCAGCAGGAGACCGCCTTGTTCAACCATTTCGGCTGGCCCTTCTACTGGGTTGAACCTGCGCCAGGCGTTTGGCCGCCATACGTCTCGCCTGCGCCGATGCCAGTGCCGGCCCCACATGGAGAGGCGGAGCACCACGATCCTCATCTCCGCAGCCAGCGAGAGGTTACCGGCTACCGAATTCACGCCAGCGACGGCGCGTTCGGTCACGTCGAGGACTTCATTGCCGACGATAAGGCCTGGGTCATTCGATACCTGGTCGTCCACACAGGCAAGTGGCTGCCGGCTAAGAAGGTGTTGCTCTCCCCCAAGTGGCTGCCGGAAATCCGTTATGCCGACAGAGAAGTAACGGTGTCCCTGCCGAAGGACAAGATTCTCAATTGCCCTGAGTTCTTCCCCGGGGCGGCGGTCAATCGCGAATACGAGGAGAGGCTCTACGATTATTACGGGCGCCCCGTCTATTGGGAGGACCGCCCCTCACCCTCGCAGACCAAGTGAACCTGGCCAACACACCTGACGATTCCAGGCGCAAGCCGCCGCCGCGCTTGCCACCCGACTGGAAAAACACGGCTGGCGGCTGGTCGCCCCAGCAATGGGGGCCTCTGGTATGGTATTTCATCGTCATGCTGGCCCTGCTGTGGTTCTGGCAGGAAGCTTCCCGCCAATTGACCACGCGCACTATTCCCTACAGCCAGTTCAAGAAGCTGCTGGCCGAGCACAGGGTCGCCGACCTCACGCTGCAGGAGACGGACATTACAGGCCATGTCCTGCCCAAACCCGGCACCGCTCCCCAGCCTCGGACTGGGAAGGCGGAGACCGGCGAGCCGGGCGCGGAGCAGGGCAAACCGGCTCAGCCCGCAGAACCCGTGACGAACTCGGCCAGCAACGCAAGCTCAACCAACGCCCCCCAGAGCTACCTCTTTCGCACCGTGCGCGTGGAAGATCCGGACCTCGTTAACGAGCTGGAGAAGGGGGGCGTGCAGTTCACCGGCGTGCGCCCTACCTTCATGTCGCAGTTCCTGTGGGCCTGGGTGGTGCCGATTGCGGCCATGATACTGTTGTGGCGTTTCCTCTCCCGGCGCCTGGGCAACATCGGCCAAGGCATCATGAGCTTTGGCGCCAGCAAGGCCAAGATAGTCCCCGATAAGGATACCCGGGTGACCTTCAACGACGTTGCCGGCTGTGACGAAGCGAAATACGAGCTACAGGAGGTCGTCACCTTCTTGAAAAACCCCGAGCGCTTCAAGTCACTCGGGGCCGTTATCCCGAAGGGCCTCCTGCTGATCGGTCCGCCGGGCACGGGCAAGACCCTCCTGGCACGCGCGGTGGCGGGCGAAGCGCACGTGCCGTTCTTCCTGATCAGCGGCAGCGACTTTGTGGAGATGTTCGTAGGCGTCGGAGCCGCGCGCGTGCGCGACCTGTTTGAGAAAGCCAAGGCGCAGGCGCCCTGCATTGTCTTCATTGATGAACTGGACGCCGTCGGCCGCCAACGCGGCGTGCACCTGGGGCCGGTCAATGACGAGCGCGAGCAAACGCTCAACCAGTTGCTGGTCGGCATGGACGGGTTCGAAGCCAACCTCGGCGTCATCATCCTCGCCGCCACCAACCGGCCCGAGGTGTTGGACCGTGCGCTCCTTCGGCCGGGCCGGTTCGACCGCCAGATTGTCGTGGACGCCCCGAACCTGGAAGGCCGGCTCGCCATTCTCAAGCTGCACGTGCGCAACAAGCCGCTGGCCACCGACGTTGACCTGCGTCGCATCGCCCAGCAAACGCCTGGCTTCTCGGGCGCGGACCTCGCAAACCTGATCAACGAAGCGGCGCTCCTGGCGGCCCGACACCACGGCCACAACGTGGGCCAGAATGACCTCGAAGACGCGGTGGACAAGGTCGTGGCGGGCCCGGAGCGCAAGAGCCGGCGCTTGGGCGAACAGGAGAAACGCCAGGTCGCCTACCACGAGACCGGCCACGCGCTCGTCTCGGCCTACAGCAAGTACGCCGATCCTGTGCACAAGATCACTATTATTCCGCATGGGCACGCGGCACTGGGCTACACCATGCAACTCCCTACCGAAGACCGCTACCTGGTCAACCGTTCGGCTTTGCTGGACAAGCTCAGAGGCCAGCTCGGCGGGCGGGCGGCGGAGGAAATCGTCTTTGGCGAGGCCAGCACGGGCGCGGAGAACGACCTGCTCCACGCGACCACCCTGGCCCGCCAAATGGTGGCGATGTTCGGCATGAGCGAGGTCGTGGGGCTGGCGCACTGCGCGCAGCGCCAAAACCCCTACGGCACGGGCCCGGTGGACGGCCTGATCCAGCGTGACTGCAGCGAGCAGACAGCGCGGGAAATTGACCAGGAGGTCAAACGACTCCTCGACGAGGCCTTCGCCGAGGCCAAGGGCATCCTGCGCGAGCACCGGGGACAACTGGACCTGATAGCCGGAGAGTTGCTGGAGCACGAGACCCTGGACGGGGTCAGCTTCAAGCGCCTGTTGCAGCAGGATGGGGAGCCCGTGCACGGTCATCCTGATGGACACCAAGGCTCACCGGCGCCACTGGCCGGAAGCTCGGCCGCTAAAGCCGGGGACGGCACGCCTCGGCACGGCAACGTGGAGAAGATGTAGCGGAGGAAGGTGCGCATGATGAACGGACTACTGTTCTGGCTGATTCTGCTGGCTGTGTTCATCGGGGCGTATTTTCTCGGCGCCCGGCGCACGGCGGCCCGGATGGCCGGTTCCTCACCTGGCCCGGGCGGTGCTACCCCCGGCTTCTCACCGGAGGGAGTGGCCGCCTTGCAGGCGAAGGTGGAACCCATGCTGGAGGTAACCGGGCACCAGTTCCTCGGGAACGTGCTTGAGTTCACCGGGCATCTTCGGGGCAGGGCTGACGAGGTGTTCCGCCGTCTCCGGGAAACCTTCTCCGGCCAGGCCGTCACGCCGATGCTGCTGGAGGGCGAGCGGCACGACGTGCGCCTGGTGATGCTGCCGGGAGAGAAGCCGGCTGGGGTTGAGGCGCGCCCCAACTGGGCGCTGCACGGGCTACTGTTCCTGGCTACCGTGGCGACCACGACCTGGGCCGGCGCGCTCCATGCGGGAGTGAATCTGCTGCGCGAGCCGGGCCGCTTCGCCGTGGGCCTGCCCTACAGCCTGGCGCTGCTGGTGATCCTCGGCGCGCATGAATTGGGGCACTATTTCACCGCCCGGGCCCACCGCATCCGCGTCACTCCGCCCTTCTTCATCCCTGTGCCGTTTGCGCTCGGCACGTTCGGCGCCTTCATCCGGATCAAGTCGCTAAGCCCCGATCGGCGGGCCTTGTTCGACGTCGCCGTGGCGGGCCCCCTGGCCGGCCTGATCTTTGCCATCCCGGCGTTGTTGGTGGGGCTGCGATGGTCGCAGGTGGTGCCCGGTGACGCCACGGCGGGCCTGGCTTACAGCGGCGTGAGCCTCGGGTCCTCGGTGCTGCTGGCCTTCCTGGCCAAGGTGTCGCTCGGCGCCTCGGTCGCGGAGGGCAGCCATCTGCTGCTGCATCCGCTGGCGTTCGCCGGCTGGCTGGGGCTGATCGTCACCGCGCTCAACCTTCTGCCCATTGGCCAACTGGATGGCGGGCACATATCCCACGCCCTGTTCGGCTCGCGCCACGCGCGCACCATCAGCATTGTCGCCCTGGTCTGCCTGTTCCTGCTGGCGCTGTTCGTCTGGCCGGGACTGATGTTCTGGGCCTTTGTGGTGTTCTTCATTGCGGGCACGCGCGACGCGCCGGCCGAAAACGACCTTTCGCCAGTCGGCGGGCCGCGCCTGGCGGTCGGCTGGCTTACGTTTCTCGTGCTGCTGCTGATCATCGTTCCCGTGCCGCACTCGCTTTACGAGGCGGTCACGCTGCACGGGCCGTACCTATGAACAAAGCAGTCTTGAGTCCCGGGTCTAAAGTCTCGAGTTCGCACAGGGCGAGGCCTCAAGATTTTAGACCCGGGACTCAAGACTGCCAAAGCGCAACCCGCAACACACAACACGCGACAGAGTCATGAGCCCACTCAACGAACAGGCCGGACTGGGGTTATGCCGAGCTTACCTTCGCAGCCAGGGACAGAACCTGGAGCAATCGGCTAGAGAGGGCCATTGGCCCCACCCTGGGCCGGCCATCACCCTCTCCTATCAGACCGGCGCCGGCGCTCACGAAATGGCCGAGGAGTTGGCGCTTATTCTGCAGCGGCACGAGAGTACCGCGACCCCGGCCTGGACCGTCTTCGACCGCGAACTGGTGGAGCGGGTGCTGGAGGACCACCAGTTGCCCCGCAGCATCGCCAGGTACATGCCCGAGGACCGCCGCTCGTTCATCCGCGACGTGATGGACGAACTGGTGGGCTTGCGTCCGCCGTCCTGGGTCCTGGTGCCGCAGATTGCGGAAACGGTGCTGCAACTGGCCGAGGCGGGGCGAGTCATCCTCGTGGGCCGCGGAGCGAGCTTCATCACGGCGCGCCTGCCGAACGTCTTCCATGTCCGCCTGATCGCGTCCCTGCCCACGCGCATCGAGCGCGTGCGGAAGGCCGAGAACCTCCCGCCCAGGGAGGCAGCCCGGTTGATCACCCGCAGTGATCGCGGCCGGGGGCGTTACGTGAAGGCGCACTTCCACGGGCGCGTAGGCGATGACCTCCAATATCACCTGGTGGTCAACACCGACCGCATCCCGCTGCCGGAAGCGGCCGAGTTGGTCGCCGAGGCCGCGCGGCGGTCGTTCCACGAAAGTCTTGAGCCTAAAGTCTAAAGTCTTGAGTCGTCCTCGTGCTCGTGCTCGTTCTCGATCGGTTCAAGGGAGGGCGAGCGTCCCCGCGAGCCCAAATATCCTTGGGAGAAGGGGAAAGCCAGGGCTCGCGAGGACGCTCGGCCTCCCGTGCGAGGACGAGGAGCGCCACGCACCACGCACCACGCACCACGACTCAAGACTTTAGACCCGAGACCCCAGACTGTTATGCGCAACCGCAACCGGGAAGGCCTCCTGCACGACCCGTTTTGGTACAAGAGCGGGGTCATTTACGAGGTGCACGTGCGCTCGTTTCAAGACGGGAATGCCGACGGCTGCGGTGACTTCCACGGCATGATGCAGAGGCTGGACTACCTCAAAAACCTCGGGATAACGGCGGTGTGGCTCCTGCCCTTTTATCCTTCACCGCTCAAGGACGACGGCTATGACATTGCCGACTACTGCAGCGTCCATCCGCAGTACGGCACGTTGCGCGACTTCACGCTGTTCCTGCGCGAGGCCCACCGGCGCGGGCTGCGCGTGATCACCGAATTGGTGCTCAACCACACCTCTGACCAGCACCGGTGGTTTCAGCGCGCCCGGCGGGCTGCGCCGGACAGCGCCTGGCGCAACTTCTACGTCTGGAGCAGCACCACCGACAAGTACAAGGAAGCGCGCATCATCTTCAAAGACATCGAGACCTCCAACTGGGCGTGGGATGAGGTGGCGGGGGCCTATTACTGGCATCGCTTCTTCTCGCACCAGCCGGACCTGAACTATGACAACCCCGAGGTGCATAAGGCCGTCACGCGCGTGGTGGATTTCTGGCTAGACCTGGGCGTGGACGGCCTGCGGCTGGACGCCGTGCCCTACCTCTACGAGCAGGACGGCACCAGTTGCGAGAACCTGCCGCAAACGCATGCGTTCCTGAAGAAGCTGCGGGCGCACGTGGACGGCAAGTATGAGGATCGTATGTTGCTGGCCGAGGCCAACCAATGGCCCGAGGAGGCGGTCGCCTACTTCGGCCGGGGCCGCGGCGATGAGTGCCACATGGCCTACCATTTTCCCCTGATGCCGCGCCTCTTCATGGCCGTGCGCATGGAGGACCGCACGCCCATCGTGGACATCCTCGAGCAGACGCCGCCCATTCCCGAGACCAGCCAATGGGCTTTGTTCCTGCGCAACCATGACGAACTCACGCTCGAGATGGTCACCGACGAGGAGCGTGACTACATGTATCGCATGTACGCCCACATCCAGCAGGCGCGGCTGAACCTGGGAATCCGGCGCCGGCTGGCCCCGCTGCTGGGCAATGACCGCAAGCGCATCGAGCTGCTGAACGGCCTGCTCCTCTCGCTGCCCGGGACGCCCGTGCTCTATTACGGAGACGAAATCGGCATGGGGGACAACATTTACCTGGGCGACCGCAATGGCGTCCGTACCCCGATGCAGTGGAGCGCCGACCGCAATGCCGGCTTCTCCCGCGCCAACCCGCAGCGGCTGTATCTGCCTATCACCCTCGACCCGGAATACCACTACGAGGCGGTGAACGTCGAGGCGCAGCTCCGCAACCCGCATTCGCTGCTGTGGTGGATGCGGCGGGTGCTCGCGCTGCGCAAGAGCTGGCGGGCGCTGGGCGAAGGGCACGTCGAGTTCCTGGCCCCGCGGAACCGCAAAGTGCTCGCCTACATCTTGCGCTTCGAGCAGGAGGTCCTCCTGGTTTTGGCCAACCTCTCGCGATTCCCCCAGCCCGTCGAGCTGGACCTTGCGCAGTTCAAGGGCCGGACTCCGTTCGAACTCTTTGGCCGCACGCCCTTTCCCGCCATCGGCGAGCTACCCTTCTTCTTGACGCCCGGGCCGCACGGCTTCTATTGGTTCTCGCTCGAAGCGCCCCTCGCCTCCGTGTCTGCAACTGCCCCGGCGGCGCCCGTGGCGGGAACGGTCCTGGAGGTTGAGCAGGAATGGGACGAGGTGTTTGCGGGGCGCCAAACCCAGAAGCTCGAACGGGCTTTCACCGCCTACCTGCGCACCGCCAACCGCCCGGCGCTGGATGTGAAGGCATTGAAAACCGCCGTTCTGCAAGACGCCGTGGCCCTGCCGCTTGCCTCCTCCGGCAGCGCCTTCCTCACGCTCTGGCAGCTCGAACTGGCAGCGGCCGACCCCCAGCTCTACGCCGCGCCGCTCGCTTTTGCCGCCGAGAGCGAGGCCGCGCGGCTCCGCAGGGACGAGCCGCAGCGGGTCATCGCCGCCCTCGGCCTCTCGCAGGCAGGTCAGCAAGGCGTGATCTATGACGCGCTGGGGCTGCCGGAATTCGACGCCGCCTTGCTGGAGGTCATCGCCAGGCGGCGCCGGCTCAAGGGCCGCCAGGGTAATGTCGTCTCCTGGCGGGGGCCGCTGCTCCGCGGGCTCCCGCCCGAAACTACCGCCGCTCTAAAGAGCGCGCGACTCAAGTCAGCACAGCGCCACACTTCCGTGCAGTTCGACGAGCAATTCGTGCTGAAGTTCTTCCGCCGGGTGCATTGGGGCATCAACCCGGAGCTGGAAGTGGGCCGTTTCCTGACCGAGCACGAATTCCCTTACGCGCCGGCGCTGGCCGGCGCGCTCGAATACCATCGCGCCGACGGCGAGCGGCTGGGCCTGGCATCCGTCCATGCCTGGATCCCCAACGCGGAGACCGGCTGGCAGTACACGCTGGGAGCGCTGGACAGGTACTACGAGCGCGCCTTGTCACTGCCCACCGATGGCGGCGCGCTCGCTCCGGTCCGGCAGTCCCTCATCCCGTTGGCCCGGCAGGCATTCCCGGGGCCCGTCCTCGAAGGGGTGGGCACCTACCTCGAATCGGCGCGCATCCTGGGCAGCCGGACGGCGGCGCTGCACCGCGCGCTGGCCAGCGACTCGACCAGCCCCGACTTCGCCCCCGAACCCTTCACCAGCTTCGACCACCGCAGCTCCTACCAGGCCATGCGCAATACCGCCCGCCAGGCGCTGCACCAGTTGCGCGACTGCCTGCCCACCCTGCCTGAAACGGCCCGGACCTTTGCAACGCCCGTTCTGCAACGCGAACCCGACGTGCTCCAGCGCCTCCACTCGCTCCTGGCTCTGCGCTACGATGTCTGCCGCATCCGCTGTCATGGCGACTTCAGCCTGGGCGAGGTGCTCCATACCGGGAAGGATTTTGTCATCGTGGATTTCGAAGGGCATCCGGCCCAGGCCGTCAGCCATCGCCGCATGAAACGGCAGGTGCTGCGGGACATGGCCGGCATGCTTTGCTCCTTCCGTTACGCCGCGGACACGGCGCTCACCCGCCAAATCGCCCTGGGCCGCCTGCCCCAGGAAAGCCGCGAGCGCCTCGTGCCCTGGGCCAACCACTGGCGCCTCTGGGTCAGCGCGGCCTTCCTCAAAGGCTACCTCGAAGCTCTGAACCAGCCACGGCTCCTCCCCGCCTCGGATGAAACCTTGCAGTCCCTCCTCGACATCCACGTGCTGGACCGCCTGCTGGACCACCTCTGCGACCACCTGCTGGCGGGACAGTCGCTGGTGGCACCCGCCTGCGAGGGCATACTTCAATCCCTGCCCGCCACGGCCTCTGTTTAGCCCCGAGCGGAAGCGTGTTGCGTGTTGCGCGCTGCGTCGGCACGGAACATGCAATACGCAACACGAAACACGCGTCCGCGCTCCGGGCGCCGAGCACGTGCCACCCCCGCCCGCAGCGCAGGTGACCACCGCTCCCCCGGCTTGTAGCGCTAAGCACTACAGAAAACTTGGCGTCCTGCCCGACAGACGCCCATCGCCGGATGCTGATATAAGGCTCAATGTCAGCAGAGACCTGCTGAAATGACGGCCTGGTTGAGCAGATGCGTCGTAAATGCTTGCCGTTAGCCCGGCGCACTTAAACACCATCGGGTCCCAGGCCGTCGCTTCAGCAGGTTTCTGGCTGCTTAGTAGATCAAGTACTTCGCCCGCCGCTTTTCGAACTCCTGCAGGTCCTTGCGCCACAGGGCGTGGATAGCGCCCAGCGGGTTATTCGACTTGATGGCCTCGAGCGTCGGCGGATGCAACAGCAAGTGGCTCATCTTTTGGGGCTGGAAGTCGTTGGGATACAGCCGGTAGAGGGTCTCGGCGATCTGCAGGCCCACATCCACCACCCGGCAGCGATCTCGGTCCGTGAGCAGGATGTACACGCCGCCGCAGAGCTTTCCTTTGTGGACGCTGTAGGTAGGTGTGAAGCGGATCGGCACGAAGCGCACGCCCCGCAGGCCGGCGCGGTTCAACTCGTCCGCCAGCCGCGTATCCGAGATATAGGGCGCGCCCACCACTTCGAAAGGCGTATCGGTTCCCCGGCCGACCGATACGGCGCTCTCCAGCAGGCCGATGCCCGGGTAGAGAATGGCCTCCTTGAGATTGCGCATGGCGGGGGACGGGTTCGTCCAGGGCAGCCCGGTTTCATCAAACCACTCGCTCCGGCGCCAGTTTTGGATGGGGATGACTGTCAGATCGGCCTTGAGGTGTCCCTCGGCGTTCCGCATACGCGCCAACTCGCCAATGGTCATCGCGTAGCGCAAGGGAACTTCGTGGTAGGCGACGAAGCTGCCTTTGCCGAGCCGCACGGGGCCGTCAATGGTGACGCCGTTGATTGGGTTCACCCGGTCCAGCACGAAATATTTCTTCCCGTTCTCGGCGGCGGCCTCCATGCACAGGCCCATCGTGGCCGTGTAGGTGTAGAACCGGCAGCCGATGTCCTGGATGTCAAAGACCAGCGCGTCCAAATCCTGCAACTGCTCCGGCGTGGGTTTGGTTTGTTTGCCGTAGAGGCTGTGGATCGGCAGCCCCGTTTTTTCGTCCACGCTGTCGCCCACGTGTTCATCCATGACTCCGCGGATGCCGTGCTCGGGGCTGAACAGCGCCTTGAGGTGCACGCCGGGAGCGTTCATGAGCAGGTCAATGGTCGGGTTGCGCGCCCGGTCGTGGCCGGTGTGGTTGGTGATCAGGCCGACGCGCAAGCCGTTCAGCGGCGCAAAGTGTTCGCGCTCGAGCACATCGATGCCGTCCAGTGCTGGGGGTCGGGAGTGGCAGGCCCGGCACTTGGCTGCGCCGCTCGGCTCGGGCGCCGGGCATGCTCTCTGTTCCGCCCCTTTGGGCGACTGCACCAGGCAGCGCTCGGGGAGGGCAGCCTTCGCCTCAGGAGGTGGCGCGGGCCGGATGGCTTCGGCGGCCAGCGTTCCAAGCCGCGCCCGCAACGGGCCGACGTTGCCGTCCTCGGTCGGGTGGTTCCGGTTGGAGAGGAATATGACAAAGGTCTGCGACGCGGGGTCAATCCAAAGCGAGGTCCCGGTCCAACCGGTATGGCCGTAGGAGCCGACGGGGAAAATCTTGCCCCGTGGCCCGCTGTAGCCCGAGTCGATGTCCCAGCCCAGCCCACGCCGCGCGGGGATCGAGTCCGGCGACTGGACAGTGGTCATGAGGCGGACCGTCTCCGGCTTGAATATGCGTACGCCGTCCAGCGTGCCGCCATTGAGCAACATGCGCGCGTAGCGGGCGAGGTCGGACGCCGTGAAGAACAGCCCGGCATGGCCGGCCACGCCGCCCATGTGGCGCGCGGTCGGGTCGTGAACCACGCCGCGATAGGGCTTGCCATTGACGACCTCGGTAGGTGCAATGCGGCTGAGCTTGGAGCGCGGTGGCAGGTAGCCCGTGTCGCGCATCTTCAAGGGCCCATACACCTCCCGCTGCAAAAACACCTCTAGCGGTTGGTGGGTGACGCGCTGCACAATTTCCCCGAGCAGGAAGAAGTTGATGTCGCTGTAGCGGAAGCGGGTCCCGGGCGGGCTGGCCAGCTTTATCTCACACGCCTTTTGAATGGCCGCCTGCTGGCCGTGCCAATCGGTCTTGGTCTCCACGTCGCCGGGCAGACCGGAGATGTGCAGCATCAACTGGCGCACGGTGATCGCCTCCTTGCCGTCGCCCGTAAACTCCGGGATATACTTTTGCACCGGGTCATCAAGCTTCACCTGCCCGCGTTCGACCAGCAGCATCATCGCCGGGGTGCAGGCCACGACTTTGGTGAGGGAGGCGGCGTCAAAGATCGTGTTCTCAGTCATGGGCTCCACGCGGGGGACCAGGGCACGGTTCCCGTAAGCCTTGTGGTAGGCCACGCCGTGGTGCTCGACCCACAGCACGCCGCCGGGGCATTTCTTATCCGCGATAGCCTGGTTGATGGCGTCGTCCATCTCGGCCAGTTTTTCAGGGTAAAAGGTGGCCCGGACGGCAGGCGATAGCGGCGCCGCTCCGAAAGTGTCCAGAATCAGGACAGAAATCAGGGCGAGGAAGCTGATGAAGGAGGGTCTTACGCGAGCGTAGCGCATGGTTAGGCCATTAAAGACCAAGCGTCCCAGGGCTACAATCGCAATTTGCAGCCTGGTTCGATA
>DATKNZ010000112.1:0-12606 GCA_035541055.1 Candidatus Acidiferrum sp.
TGCGCGAGTTCCTAATGGACGGGCGGGTGCTGGACGTGAATTGGCTGACGCGCTTCTGCGTGGTCCACTTCGCTATTCTGCCCCGGCGCCCGAAGCACTCTGCGGAAGCTTACCAGAAGATTTGGTCCCCCGCCGGCTCGCCACTCGTGGTCACGAGCCAGAACGTGCAGGCCAGGCTCCAACCGCGCGTCGCCGTCCCCGTGGAACTGGCGATGAGGTACCAGCATCCGTCCATTCCGCAGGCGGTGAGCAGGCTGGCGGACAAAGGCGTGGACGAGGTGCTGCTTATTCCGCTGTTCCCGCACTACGCCATGTCGAGCTACGAGACAGCGGTCGAGCGCGTGAAGGAAGTAGCGCGCGCGCTGGCGCCACAGATGCGCGTGCAGGTGCAGCCGCCGTTTTACGCCGACGCCGACTACATCGCCGCGCTGGTCGCCAGCGCGCAGGAACACCTGGGGCGGCCCTACGACCATTTATTGTTCAGCTTTCACGGCATCCCCGAGCGGCAGGTCCGCAAGTCCGACCCGACCGGAGCCCACTGCCTGGCGGCGCCCGACTGCTGCAAGACGCCAAGCCCGGCCCATGCCACATGTTATCGCGCGCAGTGCTTCAAGACGACGGCTGAGTTCGTCCGAACGGCAGGCGTGCCCGAGGGCAAGTACTCGGTCGCCTTCCAGTCACGGCTGGGGCGCACGCCGTGGCTGACGCCTTACACGGACTATGAGCTGCCGCGCCTGGCGCAGACGGGTGTCCGCAAGCTGCTGGTGATCTGCCCATCCTTCGTCGCCGATTGCCTGGAGACAATCGAGGAGATTGGGCTCCGCGGAAGGGAGTCGTTTCTGAGCGCAGGGGGCACCGAATTCGCGCTGATTCCGTGCCTGAACGAGCACCCGCTCTGGCTCGAGGCCCTGGAAAACATGGTCGTGCGCTTCGCCCCGCAGGCAGCCGCAGCGCGCCGACCAGCGTAGCCGGCCCTGCGCAGACGCCATGAGCAGGCGCACGCCGAAGGCACAGCCGCCCGGCCCGCCGGCTTCGAGGGCAGGCACGTGGGCGATGCGTATCCTGGCGCTGTTGGGGGCGCCGGCTTCGCTTGCGGAATGCAGAGCGGTTGCGGCACCCGCGCCATCCGCGGCCCGAAGAAGCGCCAGCCAAACTGGTTGTTCTGGACGAGCGTGGGCTGCCGCACCCGGTTGATCTGTTGGTCTCCAAGCTGCCACGCCTCGCGCCTAAAGACCTGCGCGCGTTCAAAATGGTCCACGCCAAAACCGGCTTCCCCAAAGAGCGCGATCTGCTCCGCGCTCTGCAAAGCGCTGTGGACCTCTACCGGCCCCCCCTGCCGGGGGAAAGGCCGGGGGGCGATATTCTCCAGAACACCCAGACGGTCTGGCGTGAGCTTTTCGGCAAGGCCATTGACGTGCAGAAGCGCATTATCCAGCCCGTTTTGGCCGAACGCGCCGAGGCCTACGGACTGAATCTGCCGGATTGGAAAAAGCGCCTCGCCCGGCTTGCCGCAGCAAAGAAACGCCGTCCCCGCGCCTAAGCGTTAACTGGCCGCTCGTAGTTGCTCTGCTGCGAGGGGGATCTTATGGGGAATGTCCGCGCTCCAGGGGCCGTAGCAAGCTGGATGCCGCCGCGCCTGTCAGTCAAACACCGACGCGAGAACAAGACGGCCGCTGACTTCGCCGTTCGCGCGCCCCGGGCAGGCTCGCAGCATCATGCGGAAGCTTCTTCGCGCTGCGGCGGGCGTGCTGTTGCTGGCCTTGCCGGCAGCGCGCTGTTCCGCCGCAAGCACACGGGAGTACTCCGTCCAGGTCAGCGCCAAAGTCCGTGTGTCTCCGCCCCAAATCGAATTGCACTGGCCGGCGGATGGCCTCACGCCCGCCACGAGTTACGGCGTGTATCGCAAGAGGCCCGCTGACACCAGTTGGGGCCTCGGAGTGCTTCTGCCCGGCACCGCCACGAACTACCTGGATAAGCAGGTCGCGCTCGGCATCCCCTACGAATATCAGGTGGTCAGGACCACGCCGCTCTACGCCAGCTACGGCTACCTCTATTCCGGGATTGAGGTGCCCATGATCGAGAACCGGGGCACGCTGTTGTTGGTGGTGGATAAAACCTATGCGCCAGAGCTGGCAAAGGAGCTGGACCTGCTGCGGCAGGACCTGACGGGCGACGGCTGGAACGTCATCCGGCTCGACGTGGCCCGCACCGATTCCGTGGTCGAGGTGAAGCGCCTGATCCAAAGCCAATACCAGGCTGACCCCGCCCGGGTGAACTGCGTCTTTCTCTTTGGCCACGTGCCCGTGCCCTATTCCGGCGACCTTGTGCCCGACGGCCACGGGCCGGAGCATGCGGGCGCGTGGCCTTGCGACGGCTACTATGGCGACATGGAGGGGGTATGGACGGACAAGACGGTCAAGGATACCCAGGCCAGCGACGCCCGGAACCGGAACGTGCCGGGCGACGGGAAGTTCGACCAAAGCACCTTCCCGGCGCCGCTCAAGCTGATGGTCGGGCGGGTGGACCTGGCGCACATGCCGGGCCGGCTGACCCCGGGCGGACCGGCCACGTTCCCCAGCGAACCCGAGCTGCTGCGCAACTACCTGCACAAGGACCACCAGTTCCGCACCGGGCAGCTCGACTTGCCACGCCGCGGAGTAGTGGGCGACTACTTCGGCCCCTTTCAAGGGGAGGCTTTTGCTGCCAGCGGGTGGCGCAATTTGTCGGCCTGCCTCGGGGCCGAGAACATCACCCGCGTGCCCGAGCCGGGCACATGGATTTCCACCCTGAGCCGCACCCCATGCCTGTGGGCTTACGGCTGCGGGCCGGGCACCTACGAGAGCATCGCCGGCTTCGGCACCATTGCCGGCCATCACACCGGCACGACCGTTGAGCTGGTCCAGGGCGACATCCAGGCGGCGTTCGTCCTGCTTTACGGCAGTTGGCTCGGGGACTGGGATGCCGAGGACGACCTGCTGCGCGCGGTGCTGGCCTCGCCGAGCTGCGGGCTGGCTTGCGGCTGGTCCGGCCGGCCACACTGGTTCCTGCAGCACATGGGCCTGGGCGAGCCCATCGGATACGGAGTGCGCCTGACCCAGAACAACGGCCCCGACGGCTTGTATCAGACCCAAGTCAACACCGGCGCCGGCCAGATCCATATCGCGCTGATGGGCGATCCGACCCTGCGCCTTTATGCGGTTGCTCCCCCAGCCCACCTGGCCCTGGTCCCCACCCCCGACGGCGTCACCCTGGGCTGGACGGCATCCAGTGATTCCGTTCTCGGTTACCACGTGTACCGGGCCGTGGGAGGCTCCTTTCGCCGCCTGACGTCTTCGCCGGTCACCGGCACGAGCTACCTCGACCGCTCTCCCGAGCCCGGCGCCGAATACATGGTGCGCGCCCTCAAGCTGCAGACTTCCGCCAGCGGCAGCTATTACGACCTGAGCCAGGGGGCCTTCGCCGGCCCGGCAGGCCCTTCGACCCCGCTGTCCCGATCCCTGGCCCAGGCTCAACTGCGGTAACTCCCGCCACACCCAAGGCACGTCTAAACGCCCCCAATAGGCCGCCTGGGGTATGGGCCTGACAGGGAAGCGGGCCAGGTCTCTATGGCGCGAAATGCCCTGTGCAGGACCTTAGAAGCGCAGCAGTTAACTAACGAAAGGTGATGAACACGTATGAAAACCACGCTTAAAACGGCCACGCAGCTTGGTGCGGCGGGGCTATTGACCGGGATGCTTGTGCTGGCGGGCTGTGCTTCCGACAGCACACGGAACATGGGCCAGAAGCTTAGCGACCGTGAGGTTGCCGGCTCAGTGAAGAGGCAGTTGGACCGCGACCCCACTTACAAATACAACGATGTCACCGTGAATGTGTATGATGGCAGCGTTCAACTGAGCGGCTTTGTGCAAACGCCGCAGCAACGCCAGCAAGCCGCCGACCTTGCGGCCCGGGCCGCCGGCGCCACCCAGGTCATCAACAACATCATGCTCCGGCCAATGCCAACCGGACCGGCAACGATTCGTGACGAGTATGGCAAAGAAACCGGCCACGTGATGCTCGATACCAACGCGCCGCCGCCGCAGGAGCGCACTCCCTCCGAGGAAACAGCTCCGGCCAAATAGCAGCAATGGCGTAGCCGAAGGGCTCCCCTCGGGCGCGGGGACCGCCCGCGCCCCGAGTGCCGTTTTCCGCGCCCTCGCGGAAAACGGGCCGGGCTCGACAAGCCTCCTGTGCAGTCACGGCTGCCGGGCTGATACCGACCCCCGGGGGCGCCGGTCGGAACACGCGTAGGCGTGTGTGCTCCCCCGGGGCGAATTGCATATTCAGGGTGGGCTTTGCCCCTGCGCCGAGGGAGTTCGTCCGTAGCCTCGCCGGATACACACCGTTACCTCACCGTAGTACCTCTGATAGGCTATCAGAGGTACTACGGTGAGGTAACGGTGTGTATCCGGCGAGGCTACGGATAGACCAGGGAGGTGTTCCGGCGCGGGGGCGGCAGGATGGTGGCGCGGAAGCATTTGGAGCAGAGTGACTTGCAAATTCGGGGATGGCGAAGGCAAGGATCGGTTCGAGACGGGGTGGAGTGCTCCCGGGCATGGGAAGTCAGGCAAAGAGAGGGACTTACGGCTGCCTCGCTTCAGGCGTCCTCGGGCAGGCGCACCAGTAACCGCACGGTCGTGCCTTTGCCCGGTTTGCTTTGGATGGTCAGGCTACCACCCATGGCTTCGGCGCGGCGGGTCATGTTACCCAGGCCCTGGCGGCGGCCATTCGTCTTGAGGGCCTGCGGCTCGAATCCGTGGCCGTCATCCTCAACGCGGACTTCGAGCGTCCCTTTGGAAGCGCGGACGTGGAGCCGGACCTCGCGAGCGCCGGCGTGTTTGAGCGCATTGGTGAGGGCTTCCTTGGCAACCAGGAAGATATTGTGGCGCATTTCGGGGGGGAGCGCCTGGTTGGGCAGGTCCGGCGGCAGGTCCAGGCGGCAGTGGGTGATGTCGCCCTCGAAGAGTTCGGTGGCGAAGTGCGTGATGTACTCGACCAGGCTCTGCAAGGAGTCGCTGCCCGGGCGCAGGGCCCAAACGATTTCCTCGAGCGCGCGCACGGTCTGGCCGGCGGAATGCGATATCTTCTGAGCGTGGGCTTCAACGAGGCTGGGGTTGTCCTTATCGGCTTTAGCGAGGTCGCTCAGCAGGGAGATCCGGGTGAGCGATGAGCCCAGGTCGTCATGCAGATCCTGGGCGATGCGGGCCCGCTCGCGTTCGAGGGCGCGCTCCTGTTCCATTTGCCGGAGGCGGCGCTGGGCTTTGCGGCGCTCCAGCACGCGCGCCGCGCCGCCGACTGTCCCCAGTATGCACGCTCCCGTGAGAACGATAAACCACCGCGCCTGCCAGAAGTGCGGCAAGACGACCAGGTCGAGGCTCGCGCCGGCCTCATTCCAGGCGCCGCCGCTGTCGCAGGCGATCACGCGAAAGCGGTAGTTGCCTGGGGGGACGTAGTTGTAGAAGGCCGTGCGTCGCGTGCCCGCCTCGACCCAGTCCGGGTCCAGTCCTTCGAGGCGGTAGCGGAAGCGCACCCGCTCCGGGGCGCTGAAGCTCATGCCGGTGTAAAGGAACTCGAGGCGGTGCCGGCCGGGCCTCAGCACGACCTGGTTCGTGGTGGCCGTTTCGGCGGGCACGGAATTCTCGGCTGAGGGCGCCGCCGGGGTCCGCGTTAATTCGAGCGCCGTTCCGTCCACGTAGGTTTCCTCCAGCGCGACGGGCGGGGCCAGGGCATCGGCAAGCCGGGCATGAGGATCGGCCACGACGATGCCTTTGAGTGTGGAGAAGCAAAGCCGGCCCGCCTGGGTCATAAGGCCGGCCGGGAAGAAGCCGCCGGTGCACTCCTCGGAGGGCATGCCGTCGCCGCGGCCATAGACCTGCGGATAGACGGCCGCCGCCTTGCCGGCGGCCAGGTCGTCCAGTTCGCGCTTGCTGACACAGGCGATGCCGCGGTTGCTGCCCAGCCAGAGCCGACCGGTGTCGTCTTCCAGGATCTGTGAGATCGTGTTGTCGGGCAGTCCCTCGCGCGTGGTGAAGGTGAAGAGTTCGTCCCGCTTCAACCGGCTCAGCCCGCCGCCCGCCGTGCCGACCCATAAGACGTCCTCCCGGTCCAGGTACAGCGTGCGGACCCAGTCGCTCAGCAGCCGCCCGCCTTTGGAGAAGCGGGTGCGCCCGGCCTCCCGGTAGCGGCAGAGGCCGGCGCCTTCGGTGCCGATCCAAACGGCGCCGTCGTTGTCCTGGACGATGGCGGTGACGGCGCAGGGCTGGTTGTAATTGGTGTCGCACACCCAGGTGCCCTTCAACTGGCGCCACACCTCGCCTTCACGCGTTCCGGCCCAGGCCGCGCCATCGCGAGCGGTAGCCAGGCACAGCACATTCAACCCCGACAGGCTGGGGATTTCGGTTTCACCGGCAGCGGCTCGCGGGTCTTTGAAGCGCCAAAGGCCCCGGTCGCCGCCCACCCAACAACTGCCATCCCGGCCCATGAGCAAGCTGATCGTCTCGGCCTGGTCAGGGGTGAAGTTCACCGGCGTCAACCGGCTGAAGGCGCGGCCCTCCCACCGATAGAGGCCATCGGCCGGCTTGGCGGCCCAGACGACTCCCGGCGCAATTTCCGCCAGGCCCTGCACGGGCCCGTAGCCCAGACCCTCGCTTTGTCCGAACACCGAGAGGGTGCTGCGGCGCACGCGGTTGAGCCCCCCGCCCGTGCCGGCCCACAGGTTGCCCTCGCGGTCCACCAGGAGCGACTCGATCGAGTTGTCGCTCAACCCGCTGCTGGCGTTAATGGCCGTCAGCTTGCCCTCTCGAAATCGGAACAGGCCCTCGCTCACCGAGCCCGCCCAGACCGTGCCGTCCGGCTCCTCGGCCAGCGCACTGATGTAAGGCCGGGCTTGGTGCCGAGGGATACGATACCGGTGCCACTGGTTGCCCTCGCGGCACAGCACCACGTCATCGCCCACGCCCAGCCATAAGCGCCCGGCCTTGTCCTCCAGGAGGCAATGCGGGTCCTTTAACAGGCTCTCGACCGATGCCTCAGCCAGCGGCAGGAATTTGCCGTCGGCCAGCCGGAACACTCCCACGCCGCCCACGCCGACCCACATCGCGCCATGCCGGTCCTGCGAGAGCACCGCGATGTGGTGGCCCTTGAAATCACCGGCGGCGGGCGGGCCGAAGCGCTCACCTTGCCACACCGCCAGGCCGGCGTCTGTACCCACCCACAAGTGTCCGTCCCGATCCTCGCCGAGGGCGGTGATCGAGTTGCCGGGCAGGCCCTCCGTGGTGGTGTAAGTCGTAAACTGTCCCCCTTGCCAGCAGGTCAGGCCGCCGCCCACGGTTCCAATCCAGAGCGCCCCGCGGCGGTCTTCCAACAGCACGCGCACCGAGCTGCTGCGCAGTCCTTCACGCAGGCCGAAAGAGACGAAGCGGACGCCATCGAACCGCGCCACACCGTCCTCGCTCCCGATCCAGAGGTAGCCGTCCCGAGTCTGCGCCAGGGCGCGCACCGAGTTTTGCGGCAGGCCCTGCTCGCGTTGCCACGAGCGGAAGGTCAGTTGCTGCGCGCCGGCGCCGAAGCCGGCGCTGTCCTCCCGCGAGCTTGCGTTGGCGCCCATGACGAAGTCCTCGAACGCCGTCGCAATGGCCATGTCGCTGAAGGTCCATCCGCCGCCGCCACCTTCGTGGCGCAGGCGGATCTGGTTGAAGGACGCGTTGGCCGTGAAGTGCGTCGTGAGGGTCGCCGGCTGGCTCGCTTCGTTGGCCCCGGGCGCGAGGTCGGGGTTGAGCCAGACGGTTACCTTGTCATCCGCGCCGGGCACGTATTCCACCTTGAAAACGATGGTCCGGTCGTAGCCCCGGTGCGGCAGCTCATAAGAGAAGAACACGCCGGCGCTGGGAGATTCGGGGCGCGAGGAGTTGAGGTCAAAGTCGCCGGCCACATTGTTGGATGGGCCGGTCTGGCCGGCGTTGAAGGCGCTGTAGGCCCAGGCTTTGAGCGAGTTGCCCACGGCCAGGCGCGGCTTGTCTCCTTCGTAAAGCTGAAACGCCGCCAGGTATTCCTCCGTGCCCACGTCGGAGAGCGGGTCCACGTGGAACTTGAAATAGAGGGTGTCCTTGGCGCGGTGGTCCCGCTGCACCGCTCCGCCGAGGATGTCGCTTCCCTGCCCGGTGTCGTGGGCGAGCGTCGCTCCCAGATCACTCCAGAGGACAACCGCCCGCCCCGATGCAGCTCCGAGGAGGACCATGCCGGCGAGCAACGTGGTGAGCCCCCGGGTTATCCAGCGCCGCCGGGAAGGCGGGCAGTCTTCGGTCACCTGCGGCAAACTCGTTAACGCGCTTTTCAACCAGGACCGTTCGGTCTTAGGACGGCTGCTTTGCGGCTTTCTAAATACTAGGCCCCGGCAGACGGGCGGCAACCGCAAACTCGGAGGAGGAGCAAGGCCACTCAGGAACGCTCGAATCAGGAAGCCGGTTATTAAAAGACTTGACGAACTGAGCGGAGCGCCGGCTCGGCCCGCGGGCAGTTCAGCCCGGGCCTAAGCCGCCAGCCGCCCGGTACGATGGAACCGACTCAGCCTGGCCCCGCCACAAGCCATCGTGCGCAGGACCGCGCTCCCGACCGCCTCGTGCCATGTCGGGCCGGCGACGGACGGCCTGGTCAGTGGACGCTCATCACAGAGGAACTCCAGTCCGCCGCGGCGGGAGAGAATGCGGAGGTATTCCCGGGTGCGGTCTGATTTGGTGTGGGCGTGATCGGCCACACCGATCAGGCCAACCAGGGCGCCTGGCGCGTGCACGCGGTGTGGCAGCCACGCATCGGCCCAGTAGTAGAACGCCAGGGGCAGCCCCGAATCGGCGCGCATGGACACCACAATGACGTCGCTATGCATCGCCTTGGAAACCGCTCCGGCCAGCACGGCCGGTTCGTTCAGGTCGCCGATGTTCCACCAGGTGGCGCGGACGGATTGCTTGCCGACCAGTTGGCGCGCCAGCCGGTAAACGTCCTGCGCCCACTCTCGCGTTTGGTCATCATGGTAAAGGGCGGAGAGCTTCAGGACGTAATCTTGGGAGGTGTCGCCGCGAGCAGTTGGAATTGATTTGCGTTGCGTCGCGTGGACTCGGGCGTCCGGGCTTGCTGTTTTCATGGCTATGCGTTCGGTTGCTGCCCAAGATACGCAAGAGTCGCGCGTCGCGTTAGTCGGGGAAAACCCCATTGTGGTGTCCGGAAATCTACTGACGCGGGAGGCGCACGCGAGAGGGCGCCCCGGGCCGGGAGGCGCTCAGGCCGGCTCGAGTTCGCGCGCCACTTCCTTCAGCGTGTCGGGAATGGGGATGTGTTGCGGGCAGCGCTCGAGGCACTGGCCGCATTCCTGGCAGTGGCTGGCCCGCTGCTGCTCGGTGAGGATGTGGAAATAGAAGAACTCGGCAGCCGGGCGGTCGCGGTAAATGGCAAGGTTGTTGAGCTGCTGGAAATTGGCCGGGATATTCACGCCCTCGGGGCACGGCATGCAGTAGCCGCAGCTCGTGCACTTCACCCGCGTTCTCGCTTCGTAGATGGCCCTGGCTTTCTGGATGACAGCCTGCTCCGGCGCGGAGAGGGAGCCGGGCGAGCCGGCCTCGGCTATCCGCAGGTTCTCCTCGAGCTGCGCCATATTACTCATCCCGCTCAGCAACACGCTCACCTCGGGCCGGTTCCAGACGAAGCGCAAAGCCCACTCGGCTGGCGTTCGTTTGACCGGGCTTTGGTCCCAAACAGACTGCACTTCTTCCGGCACTCGATTGGTCAAGCCGCCCCCGCGGAGCGGCTCCATGATGACCACGCCCAGGCCCTTGCGGGCGGCATACTCCAGACCGGCCTGGCCTGCCTGGAAATCCTGGTCCATGAAGTTGTATTGGATTTGGCAGAAGTCCCAATCGTAGGCATCCACAATGGGCTTGAAGTGCTGCGCGTCGTCGTGGAACGAGAAGCCCGCGTGCTTGATTCGGCCATCGGCTTTCGCGGCGTCGAGGAAGCCGGTCGCGCCGAGCCCCTTCAGCTTGCTCCAGAGGTCCGCCGTCAGGCCGTGCACCAGGTAGAAATCTATATGGCGGGTCTGCAGCCGCCCGAGCTGCTCGTCAAGGAAACGGTTCATATCGGCCCGGCTTTGGATGAACCAGCTTGGCAGCTTGGTGGCGATGAAGACCTTCTGCGCAAGCTGGTTCAGCGCCCAGCCGACGAACACCTCGCTCAGGCCCGCGTGGAACGGCACCTCGGAATGGTAGATGTAGGCCGTGTCGAAATAGTTCACGCCGCTCTTCACGGCGTGGCTGATCATCGCCATCGCTTTCTCTTCGTCAATGAGGTGGGCCTTGCCTTCGCGAATGGGCAAACGCATGCAGCCGAAGCCCAGGATGGAAACCAATTCGCCGGTCTTGCCGGCCTGACGGTAAAGCATATACGACGAAAGCGAGCCTAGGTCGTTTTACGGGTTGTTCAACTCCTATTCGCACACGCGGGAAGGCGGGGACGCATTTGCGCACTGCCCCCGGGAATGCGAGCCGGGCGCGGCTTGCGGTCCGGCCCCGCCTGGCTCAACTCAACGGCTGCTCTTTCGGAACTGCGCCGCCACTTCGTCCGCGTTGCTCGGCGTTGCCAGCAGATAGAACCGGTCAAAGATGTCCTGCGGCGTGCCGGTCGCTCCTTCAATGTCGCGAGCGTTGACTCCGGGCCGGGGCAGAACCACAGCTCGAAGGTGGCCCTGTTTAAGGGCGATAACCCAGTTCATGCCTCCCTCAGGATCAAAGGCGTAGAACGGCGCCGGGTTGGCCTGCCCGGCAAACAGGGTTTCGAACTCGGCCGGCACGCCGGCGTAGCAGATGATCGCCAGGGCATCCGGCGCCTGCGCCAAGGCTTGTCTGAATCCCGCCACGCTATGCCCGCCCTTGTCCTTGGCGGCTTCAAGGTGAATAGCTTTGAGGTGCAGGTCGCCGCGCCCGTGGCGCAGCGGCAGGGTGAACCCTTGCTCGTAGCTTTGCTCCGTATCCGCGTCCATGACCCGACGCTCCGGGAAAAGCAGGACCACTGTTCCGCTGCGGGACGACAAGTCGCGCATCATGCAATCGGCCAGGCACGTGCTGACGGCGATGGCGCAGCGACTGGGCGGCCTGGGTTGCGGTGTGAAGACGCTTTGCCGGAACTGCAGGGCCAGCACGCCGACCAGTCCGAGCCCGCCCAGGATCATCATGGCCTGCCCGGCCAGCCGCCAACGGCGATTCACCGCCACACCCAGGGCCGACACGCCAAGTGCCGCCAGAAGCAAAACAGTCATCATGGGAACAGGAAACGAGCCAGCCTATTTCGGCGGGGCGATAGGACAATTGGGATCAAAGATGTTGGTTGGCCCCGTGTGGCGCAGCTCGACATGGCCGTCGAGGAAGCAAAAGTTGGCGCGGCCCATAACGGGCTTCCCGCCTGTGACGCCGCCCTCCACCGGGTTGCTCGAAAAGACGCTGTTTTCATTGCCGCCGGAATGGCGATAGCAGACGTTGCCACCGTAAGGGTCCGTGTCGGCATAGGCGCACGCATCCCAGCCGTCCGTCTCGGCGTACAGGATCGTCCAACTCGGGTGCGGGATATTGCGCGCGCTCATCAGCACCGGCGTCTCGGCGTTGATGTAGTCGTTTTGGGCGTAGGTGAGGTAACCGAAGTAGCCGCCGCCCTTAGAGGAGGGGCAGATGAATACTTTATTGGTCTGCAAGTTGGTGGTCTTCCTGCCCAGGTAGGGCTGAAGCGTCACGTACCAGATATTGCCGGCCGCCGGCAACCCATAGGTGCCGGGCCATCCGATGGGAAGCACCTTCTGGTCATCCTCGTAGCAGATAGCCGCCACAATCAACTGCCGCACGTTGTTGCTGCAAGCGATGGCTTTGGCCTTTTCCTTGGCTCGCGCCAGGGCCGGCAACAGCAAGCTGGCAAGAATGGCAATGATCGCGATGACGACCAGTAGTTCGATCAATGTGAAGGCCAGAACACGCCTCAACCGCATAGAGGTCAGCCGCCGGTCTCGGACCCGCCCCCGGCGCGGAAGTCTTCTTGGAAGCCCAATCATCATGTGGCCTCAACTGAGGCGATTTTACCGTAAGTGAAGCATGCGCGTCAAGGACACCACTGCGCCCCAAATCCTCGAGTAAGCCCCGAAGTACAACTCCCCGGGGAGCACACGCGCCCGCGCGTGTCGCAGTCGGCGCCCTCGCCGACTGCTTCCTCTCAGTCCAATACGAAACCTATAGCAAAATCAGACGCTGGCCGGCGAGGGCGCCGGCCACTGCACGCGAGGGCGCGTGCGCTCCCCAACCCTCTGAATGCGTCGGCTTAGGCGAGGATTTGGGTGCGCCCGCAGCCTCAAAAATGATCCAAGGCTGGGACGAAATCGCCCCGGAATACCCCGCGGGCGCGGAAATCGAGTTGCGCCAAGCGCCGCCGCCGCTACAATGCAGCACCGGTTCGCCCATGGGTCGGTAGGATACTCAAGCGGTCAACGAGGGCAGACTGTAAATCTGCTGGCTTACGCCTACGAAGGTTCGAATCCTTCTCCTA
>DATKNZ010000113.1:0-10614 GCA_035541055.1 Candidatus Acidiferrum sp.
CAAGGTCAGTTTGATGTTCTTGTTGCGCAACCGCTCCATCACCTTGCTGATTTCCAGTTCGAGAATCTGGATCAGGTCCGGCTTGGTCAGCGAGCGGAACACGATGAGGTCGTCCAGCCGGTTCAGGAACTCTGGCCGGAAGGTCTTCTTGGCCTCGTCCATGATCTTTTCGCGCATCTTCTCGTAGCTGGTCTCGTCGGTGATCGGTGAGAAGCCGAGCGTGGACTGCTTCTTGATGGTGTCGGACCCCACGTTGGAGGTCATCAGGATGATGGTGTTGCGGAAGTTGACCACGCGCCCGACGTTGTCCGTGAGTTTGCCCTCCTCAAGGATCTGGAGAAGCATGTTCCAGACGTCGGGGTGCGCCTTCTCGATTTCGTCGAACAGCACCACCGAGTATGGCTTGCGCCGGACTTGTTCCGTGAGCTGCCCGCCTTCCTCGTAGCCGACATAGCCGGGCGGTGAACCGATCAGGCGGGAGACGTTGAACTTCTCCATGTACTCGCTCATGTCCAGTTGGATGAGCGCCTTGGGGTCGCCGAACAGTTGTTCCGCCAGCGTCTTGGCCAGCAGCGTCTTGCCGACGCCGGTGGGTCCGAGCAAGGCAAACGTGCCGATCGGGCGGCGCGGGTCCTTGAGGTCCGCCCGCGAGCGCCGCAGCGCCTTGCACAGGGCGGAGACGGCCTCCCGTTGGCCGATGACCACCTTGTCCATCTCGGTCTCGACCTGGAGCAAACGCTGCATCTCGCCCTGCTCCATGCGTTGCAGCGGGATGCCGGTCCACTTGGAAACGACGTGGAGGATGTCCTCCTCGTCCACCTTAACGCGCTTCTCCTCGCGCGTGGTGCGCCATTCCTTGAGGACGGTTTCAAGCCGTTCCTTGGCCTGCTTCTCTTTGTCGCGCATGGCCGCGGCGCCCTCGAAATCCTGGTTCTTGATCGAGCGCTCCTTCTTGGACTTGATCTCCTCGATCTCGGCCTCCAGGCCCTTGACCTGCGGCGGGCGCGTCATCGTGCCGATGCGCGCGCGCGAGCCGGCCTCGTCCATCACGTCAATGGCCTTATCCGGCAGATACCGGTCCGTGATGTAGCGGTCAGAGAGCTTCACCGAAGTCTCGATGGCCTTGTCCGTGAACTCGGCTTTGTGATGCTCCTCGTACTTGGGGCGCAGCCCCTTAAGGATGAGGATCGCTTCCTCGACGGAAGGCGCCTCGACCTTCACGGCCTGGAAGCGGCGTTCGAGCGCGGCGTCCTTCTCGATGTACTTGCGGTACTCGTTGAGCGTGGTGGCGCCGATGCATTGCAGCTCGCCCCGGCTCAGGGCCGGCTTGATGATATTCGAGGCATCCATGGTGCCCTCGGCTGACCCAGCGCCCACGATCGTGTGCAGCTCGTCTATAAAAAGAATGATGTTCTTGGAGCGTCGGATTTCGTCCATGACCGCCTTGATGCGCTCCTCGAATTGGCCGCGGTACTTCGTGCCGGCCACCATCAGCGCGAGGTCCAGCGTAATGACACGCCGGTCGCGCAGCAGTTCGGGCACGTTGCCCGCCGCGATTTCCTGCGCCAGGCCCTCGACAATGGCCGTCTTGCCGACGCCGGCTTCGCCCAGCAGCACCGGGTTGTTCTTGGTCCGGCGGCACAGAATCTGGATGACGCGCTCGATTTCGTTCTTGCGCCCGATGACGGGATCCATCTCCCCTTTGCGGGCGATATCCGTCAGGTCGCGTCCAAAGGCCTTCAGCGCGGGCGTTTTGATCTCACCCTTCTTCTCCGGCGCGGGCTTTTCGGGCGCCTCACCGGGACCACCCTCGTCGCTGGCGGTGAAGTTCGGGTCGAGCTCCTTAAGGACCTCCTGGCGCGTCTGCTCGATGTCCACATCCAGGTTCTTGAGCACGCGGGCGGCCACGCCATCGCCTTCGCGGAGCAGGCCGAGCAGGATGTGCTCGGTGCCGACGTAGGTATGGTTTAGCGCCTTGGCTTCCTTCTGCGCCAGGGCCAGCACCTTCTTGACGCGGGGCGTGTAGGGGATGTTGCCCATCATCTTCTGGTCGGGCCCCGTGCCGACCTGCTTTTCCACTTCCAGCCGCACCGTCTCGAGGTCGAGGCCGAGCTTTTGCAAGACATTCACAGCCACGCCCTGGCCCAATTTAATAAGGCCGAGCAAAAGGTGTTCGGTGCCGACGAAATTATGGTTGAAGCGGTCGGCTTCTTTACGCGCCAGCGCCAGCACTTGCTGCGCCCGCGGGGTGAAGTTGTTCATCGCTTCCTGATCGCTCATATCTCAAAATGCAGTTATTTGGCCGGTTTGTCCAATCCCGGCGGTGGCCCCGGCGCCTGGGCCAGAGGCCGGCGCACATCCTTCAGCCGCTCCCGCACCATGTCCGCCCGCAGCAGGTCGCGCTCCTCGGCAGAGAGCTTTTCCGAATGGGCCTTCTGCAGGTGCGCCGGCTGGGTTAAAATGAATAGCTCGTCCACCAGGGAACGGTCCACGCCGGGGAACAGCCCGACGTCTACGCCCAGGCGCATCAGCGAGAGCAGGTTCATCGTTTCCTTGGACGAGATGCTGTGCGCGTTGGCCAGGATGCCGTAAGCGCGCCCGATGTGGTTATAGACAGTCTTGGACTTCTTCTCCAGCAGCGTGCCGCGGGCGTTTTCCTCATGCTCGATGATCTGCGCCAGCACCTTCTCGAGCCGCTCCACGATGGCCGACTCCGCCTCCCCGAGCGTCATCTGGTTCGAGACCTGGAAGACGTTGCCCAGGGCCTCGGTGCCCTCGCCGTAAAGGCCGCGCACGGCCAGGCCCAGCTTATTGACCGATTGGATGATCGGGTTGATCTGCTCGCCGAGCACCAGTCCGGGCAGGTGCAGCATGGCGCTGACGCGGATGCCCGTGCCGAGGTTCGTCGGACAGGCGGTCAGATACCCCAGCTCCGGGCTAAAGGCGTAATCCAGCTTTTTCTCCAGCGCCGAGTCAGCCTGGTCAATCGTCGTCCACGCCTGCTTCAACTGGAGGCCGGGGCGCAGCGCCTGCATCCGCAGGTGGTCTTCCTCGTTGATCATGAAGCAGATGGTCTCGTCATGGTTGAGCACCAGCCCGCTGCCGGCGCTCTTGGCGGCGTGCTCGCGGCTGATCAGGTGCCGCTCGACCAGCATTTGTTTGTCCAGCGTGGACAGGTTGTCCATGGTGTCCGAGAAGGCATCCTTCATCTCGGGCAGCGACTCGACCGTCGGCCGGATCAACTCCAGCACGCGGATGCGCTCGGGCTTCTTAGCCCAGCCCGGGAAAGCGGCGTCCTTGATGTTGCGGGCCAGGCGCACGCGGCTCGACATGACGATGCGGTCGTGCGGCCCCTTGCGGCGGGCGCTTTCGGCAGGCGGGATAAGAAACAAACTCAGATCCATACGCGTCTCAGGCCACGCCCGCTTTGCTCAGCCGGGCGCTGGCCTGCTTGATCTCATCCCGCAGGATGGCTGCTTCCTCGAAGTCTTCTGCCGCAATGGCCTTGTTCAGTTTGTCCTGCAAGTCCTTCACGCGGTCGGACAGGTCCCGGCTCTGCCTGAGGGCCTCCGGCACCTTGCCCACGTGCCGCGTGCCCTTGTGCATCGTCTTGAGCAACCCGCCCAGGGCCTCCGAGAAGGTGTGATAGCACTCCGCGCAGCCCAGACGCCCGGCCTTCTTAAAATCGGCCTGCGTGAAGCCGCACCGCGGGCACTTGAGCTCCGAGCCGCCGGCTGCCTGCTCAATCTCCTGCGAAGCGCCCAAGCCGAGGAGCAGGTCGGCCAGCGAGAAGCCCATCGGGTCATTCACCCCCTTGGACTTCGCACAGCCCTCGCACAGATCAACCTTCTGAATCTTATCTCCGGCGATCTGGGTGTAGTGGACCGTGGCTTCCTTTTCCTTGCAGACGCAGCACATCATATAGTCTCTAATCGTATATCGGCTCGCCCGAGGTTTTAGTCAAGGCGCGGTACCTCTCCTCCAGCCGGAGAGTGACCGGGCCCGGCTTGCCATTGCCGATGATCCGTCCGTCTATCTTCACCAGGGGCACGATCTCGGCGGCGGTGCCCGTCAGGAAGCACTCCTCGGCGTTGAATAGCTCGTGCCGCGTCAGGTTGGTCTCGCGCACCTCGATGCCCTCGGCCGCCGCCAGCTCCATGACCACCTTGCGGGTGATCCCGTACAGCGCCCCGGCCCAAAGCGGCGGGGTCAGCAGCCTGCCTTCGCCGACGATGAAGAGGTTGTCCCCCGTGCATTCCGCCACGAAGCCCTCCGGGTTGAGCATGATGGCCTCCTCGCACCCGGCGTTGTTGGCCTCGATCTTGGCCATGATGTTGTTGAGGTAGTTCAGCGTCTTGATCGCCGGGTTCAGCGCGCTGTGCAGGTTGCGCACGGTCGGCACGGTCACAATCTCCATCCCACGCTCGTAGAACTCCGCCGGGTAGAGCCGGATCTTATCGGCGATGATGATCATGCAGGGGCGCTTGCAGCGGTTCGGGTTGAGCCCGAGCGTGCCCGGCCCGCGGGTGACGACCAGGCGGATGTAGCCGTCGCGCAGCTTATTCTGCCGGCAAGCCCCGACTACCGCCTTCATCACCTCCGCGTGCGACAGCGGGATGTTCAGGAGGAGCGACCTGGCGGAAGCGAACAGCCGGTCAATGTGCTCCTTCAGCTTGAAGACGCGGCCGTTGTAGGCGCGGATGCCCTCGAAGATGCCATCCCCGTACAGCAACCCGTGATCGAAGACCGAGATCTTTGCGTCGGCTTCGTTGTAGTACTTCCCATCTATGTAGATTTTCATGCCGCTCGAATCCGATTAAAGCTAGAAAAGGAGGCGGGGCCGGGCAACTTAATTCAGGATGGAGGAGGTGCGCAGCGCGTAGCTCGACAGAGCCACCGGGCGCCAGCCGCCCAAATCCGAAACCCGAGCCCCGAAATCCGAGACAAATCCAAAGTCTCCAAACACCTAAAGGCGGCGGGGTTGGGACGCCTCGCCGAGGCGTCCGCCGCCGCCAAAACACGGATGCCTCGGCGAGGCCTCCCTGCCAATGTGACGCCGGCCGCAGCGCCTACTTGATGCTCAGCGCGACAGAGATCTGTTGGAGCGCCTTGTTCACCTGCTTCAGCGGTTTGCCTTTCAAACCGCCGCGAGCTTCCTGCAGGAGGGACTGTGCCGAGCGAAGCTGCTCGTCCGACATCCCCTGCTTCTCGTGGCCCTTGCCCTCGCCGCGGACGCTCACCCCGAGGAGCTTCGCTGCGGCTTCGACGTGCTTCATGGCTTCCACGCGGTGCCCTTTGTAGTCGTGGTCGGCCTGTTCCAGGGCGGTGTAGGCCTGGACCAGCAGGTCCCGGCTCGCCGCCGGCCCGGCGAAAACGCGCTGGCCGATCGCGAGACTCGTGCAGAGGGCTGTGAGCACCAGGATAGAGCGGAAGAGCTTCGTTCTCATACAGGTCTTTTAGCTATGTGTGCTAATTCACCGTAGCAGACGCCCTCAGGGTCAGAACGGTTACAAACGGTCTCCGTGCATGCATCCAGCGCCGCATACGCTGAGTCGAACCCCGGCCACCCTCGGGCGGTGGCGGGGTACTGGCCTGCGGCAGGTTTCCAGGCAGCCATGTGGGCACCCTCGGGGGCGCCTGAAGGGCGCCGATAATCCAGCCCAGGGCAACGCCCTGGGAAAACGTGCGCCGAGTGGCGCAAGCCCTGAAGGGGCGACATAATCACCGCTGCTGTCCCCAGCCTCCGGTGTCCACCATACGTCGGCAGCAATCCTCCCATCGGTGCGTGGTATCTCGCCCCTTCAGGGCTCAGGAGCGCGCTGGGGTTGGGTTCCCAGGGCGTTGCCCTGGGCTGGATTATTGCCGCCTTTCAGGCGGCTGTCGCGCCCATCCTCCAGCAAGTCGGCCGCCAGCGCATGATTGGGGTCACGCCGCAGCACCGTCCGGAGCAGCTCCGCAGCCCGCGCGCGCTTGCCCAGGCCGAGGCAGGCCTGGGCCTGCAGGAACCGCGCCGTCGTCTCCTGCCGCAACTGCAGGTCGTCCTCGAACAGCAGCATGGTGGGCAACGAGGTGGCGAAGTATTCGACTTTGGCCTCCGTCTGCAGCAGCTTTCGCCCGTAAGCGTCGAGCTGGTGCAACAGCCGGCGCGCGCTGGCCTTTTGCCCAAGCTGCTCCCAGGCAAGGGCCGAGTAATAAGTCATCTCGCTGAAGGCGCGCACGCTCATCTCCTGGAAGTCACCCTTGAAGGTCGCCGCCGCGCGCCAATGTTGCCGCGCCTGGGCCTTTTCCCCCAGCGCGTCCAGGGCCGCCCCGAGCCAGTAATGGATATCGCTCTGATTCGCCAGCAGGTGCTTGGCCTCGCCCAGGTTTTCCGGCGCTTCGAGCGCAGCGGCAAAATGGTCACGCGCGCCGGCCGCGTCGCCCCGCGCGAGCGCCTGCCGGCCCAGGGCGAGGTGGGACCTCACGTGTTGCCCGAGCGCGCCGCCTTCACCGCCTTCCCACGGCTGGAATTTCCGGGAACTGACCAGCGCCAGAGCCTGCGCGTGCCGCCCCGTCTGGTTATACAACGCGCACAGCTCCACGGTCAGGTCGTCGCGCTGGCGCACCAGGTCCGGATGCTTCTCCAGTTCGCGCAGCCGCTTGGCCGGGCTCCTACCGAGCCGCTTCCAGAGCTGGTCGCGTTCGAATAGCACCCGGGCAGAAGACGGATCGGCTCGGAAGGCTTTGTCGTATGCGGCGGCAGCCTTGGCAGGGTGCCGCCGGACGTTGAAGTAGCCGATGCCGAGATTGCGCCACACGACCGAGAACACCGGGTCGAGCCGTACACTGGTCTCCCACAGACGAATGGCGTCTTCGTGCCGGCGCCGGTCGTATAGCAGGTTGCCCAGGTAATAGGGCGCGCGAGGATCGCGTGCGTTGGCACGCATTGCGGCCTCCAGAATGGTTATCTCCTCCAGCCGCGCCGGGAAGCAGTAGTCGGGCGCCTCCGAGGCGGCGCGCTTCAGGCTGGCTTGCGCGGCGCGGGAATCACCGGTTCGCTGGTGCAGCCAGGCGAGGGTATAGTGCCGCAGCGGCGCGGCCCCCCAGCTTTGGTCCGGCAGATCACGGTGCCTTGCCTCAGCGCCTTCAAGCAGCCCAACCGCCTCGGCGTAAAACCCGGCGCGCGCGTAATCGTGAGCGAGGTCGAGGCACACCTGGAGATCAGCCTTCCCGGGCTGGCCCAGGATATGCCTGGCCCACCAGTCGAGGGGGTCCAGTGAAAGCGTCTCACGTAGCAACGCGTCGGCATCCCTGGCGCGGCCCAACTGCCGGAGGACCAGCGTCTTCAGATCCAGGGCGCGGGTGTTCTCACTATTGAGGCGCAGAGAGCCGTCTAGGTGCTCCAGGGCGGCATCCCAGGCCTTTCTACGGCAGTCCAGCTCGGCCAAGGCGTGGCAGGCCGCGGAGCGCCAAGCCTCGTTCCACGTGGCCTTGTAAAAGGATGCGTAGGAGGCCTCCAACAGCTCCGGCGAGGCCGGGTTGGATTGATCGGCGCGATAGCGCAGGCACAAGCCGAGATTGTAGAAGGGTTCGCCGTCATACGGGTTGGCGTTGCGGCGGGCCAGGCGCTCAATGGCCGCGCGGAAGTGCGGTTCCGCCTGCGGGAACTCCCCTCGTCTAAGCCGCCACAGTCCCAGCGCATTATTGCAACGCGCGTCTCCCGGATCGCGCCGCAGCGCCTCCTCCCAATAGGGCACAGGCGAACGCGTCGCATGGCGATACTGCTCGAGGTGCAGCCCCGTGATGTATAGCTCGTCCGCGCTGGCGATATCAGCCGGCGGCGGCGGCTCGCTCGCCGGCGGCGGCACCATGCCGCGCACGCGGGGCTTTGGGGCGCAGGAGATGATCTCGCGCCCATCCTTATCGGTGACCCGAAGCACCAGGCCGTTTGGCTTGCCGCCCGGAGGCAAGACGACCTCCCCCTCGAAGGGCCGGCCAGGCGCCAGGTCGCACGGCTGATCCAGCAGCGTGCGGCTGCCCTTTGAAAGCGTGACCCGCGCGTTCCTCAAGGGCCGCGTGACGCAGACGCCGATGTGGGCCTTTGCCGCGCCGCGCATCTCGGCGGATTGGCCGATAGACACCGCCGCCTCGCGATTGGCTTGCCGCGCCGCACCGATCTTCTGGATGGGATACCAGAACTGGCTCCACGCCTTCGTTTCACCGGGCTGCAGGAAGCTGAAGTCGGGCTGGTTGTCGGTATAGACCCCGGCCATGATCTCGATGTACGGCCCGTATTCACCGCGGGCGTCCTTGTCCGTCAGATTGCGGTCCCAGGCATACCCGAAAGCGTGATTCCCCCAAGTCCACTGCTTCTTGCCGGGCGAAATGTGGTGGTTGGCTATGTGGACGATGCCGGCTTCGGCCAGGTAATCGTAACCGCCGAAGAAGTCCTCACGGCTGCCGATGCACATGTAGCTGCACGGCGTCGGAATGTTGGCATAAAAGGAAAGATCATTCGGGGCGTAGTCCGGGATCTTGCCCCGGGCACTGCCGTCGCGCCCGGGGCCGCAATGCGGCGGCACGAACTGGCTCGGCCGCTCGCTCTCGGGCACGCCTTTACGTCCCCGCTCGCCGTAGTTCACCCCGTAGTAGATGCCCTGCGCCAGCGGGTACAGGCTCATCGAACGGCGCGCGTGGTCCGCCACGCAATACACGTCGGGCGGGAAAAAGCTCTGATAGCCCTCGTACACGCGCGTCGCCACGTTGGCCCACCACAGAAAGGTTTGGACGAACGCCGTGCGGTTGTAGGCACGCACCTTGAGCTCGACCACCGCCTCGCCCGGGTGGAGGCACACCCCGTGCATCCCCTTCATCCGCGCCATCGGGTCGTGGTCGCTGCACCAGATGGTCTTTGAACCGTCGGCACTCTCCTCGACCGAGTAGTCCACCGGCAGGAACGTCGCCGGGCGATGGTGCTGCGGCCAATTGAACTCGATTCCGCCCGAGATCCACGGCCCCGCCAACCCCACGAGCGCGGGCTTGATGACATGCTGGTTGTAGATGACGTCGTAGCCGTTGGTCTTGTCTCGGATGGCATGAATGCGGCCACCGAGTTCCGGCAGCACCAGCACTCGTAGGTAAGCATTCTCGATCCAGACCGCCTTCCATTCGCGGTCCACGGGCCGGTCGGCAATGCGGTCGGTGAAGGGCAGGGGATAGACGCGCCCGCTGCTGCCCTGGTATACGCGCCGTTCCAGGAACATCGGGTGCTTGTCCGGCGCCGCGGGCAGGTACGTAGGGAAGACGACTTCCTCCTCGCGCACGGTGACGGCCTGGCTGCCCGTCTCAGCGCCATTCCCGCCCGGGTGACCGGAGAGCCGGCCGCCGGGCAACCCCAAAGGCTGGGTCCCTTTCAAGGTGGGCAGGCCGGCGCCATCCTGTGAGCGCGCGCCCCGCTCCGGGGTAGGATTAGTCATGGTAGGACAATCTGTTACATCCGCCACGAATGCCAGTCAACTGTATGCCTGCCACGTCCAGGCCTAAGCCGGCTCCTGGCAGGCGAAAAGCTTCCAAATTGGCTGCCGCCGTCCTGATCCCTGATCTCCTGCGTGGCCTCCCCGATACCTCTCCGGAACCCCTCCGGAGTACCTCTGATAGCCTATCAGAGGTACTACGGAGGGGATAGGGAGGGGATACGGAGGGGTGACGGGGGGGAAAGCCATGCGATTGGGCCCGGCGGGGTTGGTATGCGCTCACGGGGCACGGAGTTGGTAGAAGCGGCGGGGGAAGCCGGCGGCAGCGGTGTCGGTGAATTGAAACACGCCAGGCGCAACCTGTTGGGGGACACCAACTTCCGTCCACGAGGTGAGATTAGAAGAGGCGTAAACGCCTACCGGCTGGCCGCTGGTGTTGGTGTAGGTGAATTGGTAAGTCGCGTTGGTCAAGGGGGTTAGGTGGCTGAGCGTGCTGAGGACGGCGGATGGGCGGGGGGTTACGCTGGCCCAGGTGGGGCCGATCCGGAGTTCGTCGGCCAGCATGGCCGCCGGCTCGGCGGAGTCGCGCTGGAAGAATACGAAGCTGGCGATCTTGCTCGAGCTGATATCCGAGCCGTTGGTGGTGGTCAGGGAAGCCGTGGGCGGGCTGGCAGCGCCGAAGGAGGCCGAACTGGGGTTCAGCCACAGGCTGACCGAGTCATCGCTGGAAGTGTTGGTGCTGAACGTGTAGCTGCCCACGATAAAGATGATCTGGTTATTGGTGAAGACGCGGGAGTCCCAGACCCAGTCGCTCGAGGTCGAGGAGTTCTTGGAGAGGCCGAGATTGAAGCCGCCGGCGGCAGTGCGGATATAGACGCGGGTGCCGATGACCGACGGCTGGTTAGTCTGTGTGCCGGGGGTGTTGTTGAAGCCGGCGAAGAAGATGCCGCTGGAACTCATGCCGGTGGGGTCGGTGACCTTGAGGAGGAAGGAGTAGTAGAGCGTGCCGACTGTCACCGCAGCGGTGGGGGCGAACGAGAACCGGGCGCTCTTGCCCAGCCCGCCGAACTGGATGCAGTTGCCGGTGGACGCCGCCAGGCCCGCCACGCTCAGATTCCCGGCCACCGTGGTGACGTAAGGCCCCGCGGTGGTCGTGCCAACG
>DATKNZ010000114.1:0-17311 GCA_035541055.1 Candidatus Acidiferrum sp.
GGGAAGCTGCCGGCCAACCTGGGCAAGTACGCCTATTCCTGGAATACCTGGTGCACGGGCATTCTCGATTGGAACGTGGGCGTGGGCTCAGGCTCCCTGGGGGAATCTGTGGCACCCAACTTCAACACGAACTACCTTATCAAGGCGCTGCTGGGTCCCTACTTGGCGCAGAACTACAAGGTGTTTAAGTGTCCCGCCGACCGCATCCCCGCCATGAACGGCCAGCAGCGGGTGCGGAGTTGCTCGATGAATGCCTTCGTGGGCTGGGGTAACTTTGACGACGGGTCCGTGGACACGACGCTGACCACCACCTACTCCTACGGCAATACGTACATGCGCTATTCGAAGGAAAGCGACTTCACGTTGCCGGGCCCCTCCCTGACGTGGGTCATCGTTGACGAACACCCGGACAGCATCAACGACGCCTATCTCGTAGTAGACATGACCGAGCCCAAGAGCGCGTGGCCGACCTATAGCGCGTGGGAGGACATCCCGGCCTCATACCATAACGGCGCCTGCGGATTCGGTTTCGCCGACGGCCATGCAGAGATTCACAAGTGGCAGGATGCGAATACCAAGGCGCCGATTGAGCAGACCCACCCCAGCGTCGCCACGGGCACGACCTCAATCCACGACAGCGCCTGGCTGCATGCCCGCACGACGGCGCCCAAGTAACCTGCCTGGAGCGCGCCCGTCCTCGGGCGCAGCAACGCTAAAGTAGCCGGGCGCGCTGCGAATATTGGACGCTCGCTGCGTCCGGAGGATGGGTGCGCTCCGGAGGTCCCGTCCGAAACCCTTGCGACTTCGCTTCTTTGCGTTAAACGTCTTCTGCACAGATAACGGCTAAAGGCGTCCATCGAGCGGCTCTCCCGGGCTTGACGCCACGGTCTTCGGGCGGCATACCGTTTTCTATGGGTGCCCGCCCAGGCGCAGGGGCGTGGTGCCACGGAGAAATATGCTGCAGGAGTCTCTAAAGGTATTGCTGATCGAGCACGACCCCGCATTCGCCCGCTACGTGGGCGAAATGCTCGGGCAGGCGCGCGAGTTGTCTGCCGAGGTGCAGGTCGTCCCTGACCTGGCGACCGGCGTCTGGGCTCTGAAGCGGGCGCTGGTGGATCTGGTGCTCCTGGATGTGTATGTGCCGGACGGCGGCGGGCCGGCGAACATCTCGCTGCTTAGGGCCGAGGAGCCGCAGGTGCCGATCATCGCGGTGGGGGAGGCGGACGACGAGATCGTGGCGCTGGAGGCCGTTCATGCGGGGGCGCAGGAATATTTGGCCAAGAACCAGCTTACGCCGGCATGGCTTGAGCGCTCGATCCGTTATGCCATCGAACGCCAGCGCATGGAGACTGCGGTGATGGCCGCCGAGGAGAAGTATCACGGCGTGTTCGATCACCTGGTGGAAGGCATTTTCCAGACCACCCCCGGGGGCCGTTACCTCATGGCCAACGCCGCGCTGGCCCGCATCTATGGGTATGCCTCGCCGGACGAACTGATCCACGGCCTGACGGACATTGGCCGCCGCCTGTATGTGGAAGAAGGCCGGCGCGAGGAGTTCATCCGGCTGATGCAGGAGAATGACACCCTGACGGGGTTCGAGTCCCCGATCTACCGCAAGGACGGTTCGGTCATCTGGATTTCGGAGAACTGCCGGGCGATTCGCGGCCCCAACGGGCGCCTGCTCTACTACGAGGGCACCGTCGAGGACATCACACAGCGGCGGCAGGCGGAGGACAACCTGCGCAACTCGGAGGCGCTTTACCATTCGCTGGTGGAGACGCTGCCGCAGAACATCTTCCGCAAGGACCTGCAGGAGCGCTTTACGTTCGCCAACCAGCAGTTCTGCCGCATCCTGGGCCGCCAGCTCGAGGACATCGTCGGCAAGACCGACTTCGACTTCTTCCCGCGTGAGCTGGCGGAGAAGTACCAGCGCGACGACCGGCTGGTGCTCGAGACGGGCAAGCCCTACCAGACCGTCGAGGAGCACCGCCCGCCGGGGCAGGACAAGATATACGTGCAGGTGGTCAAGACGCCGCTGCGCGGGGCCGACGGCGGCATTATCGGCTTGCAGGGGATATTCTGGGACATCACCCAGCAGCGCCTGGCGGACGAGAAAATCCGCCGCGCCAACACGCAATTGGCACAGAGCCGCAAGGAACTCCGCGCCCGGAACGCGCAGATGGAGGATGACCTCAAGATGGCGCGGGAGATCCAGGTGACGATGCTGCCCCAGCAATACCCGCCGTTTCCGGGCTCGGCCTCAGCCGCCGATAGCGCGTTCCAATTCACTCATCGTTATCTGCCGGCGGGCACTGTGGGAGGCGATTTCTTCTCCGTCTCGGCCCTGTCGGACGATGAGGCGGGGGTGTTTATCTGTGACGTGGCGGGGCACGGGGTGCGCTCGGCGCTGGTCACGGCCATGATCCGCGCACTGGTGGAAGAACTAAGGCCGGCCGCCCAGGACCCGGGCCAGTTCCTGAACAAGCTCAACTCCGACCTTTGCGCCATTCTCAAGCACACCGGCACGCCCATGCTGACTACGGCGTTTTACCTGGTGGCGGACTGGCGGACGGGCCGGATGCGCTACGCCAACGCCGGGCATCCCAAGCCGCTGCACCTCCGTCGCGCGGCTGGCGCGGTGCAGCCGCTGGCCAACGCGACCGGCAAGAGCCAGCCGGTGCTCGGGCTGTTCGACACGGCAGCCTACCTGACGACCGAGGCAACCCTCGCCCCGGGGGACATGGTGATGCTCTTCACGGATGGCTTGTATGAAGTGCAGAATCGCGGAGGCGAGCTCTATTCGCAGGCCATGCTCGTGGCGGGGGTGCAGCGCCAACTCCGATTGCCTGCGCCGCGGCTCTTCGACGCTCTGCTGGCGGAGATTGGCGCGTTTTCCGGCGGTCCCGGCTTCGCGGACGACGTCTGCATGGTGGGTATCGAGTACGCCGGCGCAAAGCAGGTCTGAGCACGGAGGGCACCCGTCTTCGGGCGCACCAAGGCAAGAGCACCAGGGCGCGCTGCCAGCACTGATGCTGCTGCGCCCGAGGACGGCCGTGCTCCGGCGGTACTGCCAGGCTGCCCCCGCCGACACTTTTTCAGCCAGGTGGTTATTGACACAATAGGCGTGAAGCGTACCGTGGTGTGTAGCGTCTAATAGAGCAGTTGTTATGAGAACGTCAGGATCGTTTTGGGCGAGGAGGGCTGGTTTAGTGAGCGGGCTTTGTGCGGTTGGAGCGGTGCTGCTGCTGGCCGCGCCCGGCCAAAGTGAGGCAATCAACGCGGTCGTGTCCGGCAGCGCGTCCCTTCAGCCGGATGCCGCCCCTCAGCCGGCAGGGACGCCGATACCTTACTCTGCCGGGGTGGGGGACGTCCTCAAGATGGTGGACGCCAAGGTTGATCCGGCCGTCATCCAGGCCTACATCAGGGGCTCCCAGACGGCCTATAACCTGAACGCCGGCGAGATTATTGCGCTCAAGGACCGTGGCGTGCCGTCCGACCTCATTACGGCCATGATCCAGCGCGGGGGCGAACTCAGGGGTCGCAACGTGGCGGCGCTCACGGCTCCGCAGATGCAGGCTCCGTATCCTTCGACATCCACGCCCTACGCGCCTGCGCCGGCCTACGACTACAGCGCGCCAACCGATTACGGCTACGGTTACGGCTACGGCTATCCCACTTATTCCTACTACTACCCTGGCTACGGTTACGGATATCCCTACTATGGCGGCTATTGTGGGTATGGTTATGGGTGCTGGCCGTCGGCCTATTGGGGCTGTTACCCGTGGTGGGGCGGGTGCGGATACGGGTATTGCGGATACGGGCGCTACGGCTGGGGCTATCCCGGCTATTGCGGCTACCGAGGATGGGGTTATCCAGGCTACTGTGGATACCGCGGGTACTGGGGAGGTGGCTATAGGGGGAATTGGGCAACACCTTACGGTTATTACGGGAACCGCGGGTATTACGGCAACCGCGGGTATTATGGCAACCGCGGCTATTACGGCAACCGTGGCTATTTCGGTTACTCAGGGGTCCACGCGACCACGGCTGGTTTCGGCGGGGCTCGCTCCTTCGGTGGGGTTAGCCGGTCCGTTGCGTTCGTCGGACACAGCGGGTCGTTCGGCGGTCACGTCGGCGGCTTCGGCGGCGGCCATGGGGGCGGTTTCGGCGGCCACGGCGGTGGCGGCCATCGCTAGCGGGCTATCTCAGACTTCAGCCTTCTATCCGTGTGAAGGCGGCAGAGCCCTGCCCCACTCCCAAACGCCTCGCGATTCTCAAGGCTCTGAACGGCGGTTGAGGGCGCGCCCCTGCTAAACGTGCTTTGGGGATGCCGCGCTAGCGTCGATCTTCCAATACCTGTCCCGGGAACCAAATCCCTCCTCGTGCCTCTTATTCCATAAGAGAGTGCATCCGGCTGCCGGCAGCGGTTCGGGTGCTGGCGGTTCTCGCTGGCTGGCGGCGGCACTCGCAGAAACGTTAACTGAGTGAAGCAAGATTGGAGATTGAATCATGAAACGCAGCATCTTTGGAATGGGGACGTCAGGGAAGCCGGCGATTTCGCGCCGGAGCCTGTTGACAGCGGCAATGATCACGTTAGCCGGCACGACGGTGTGGGCCAAGCCAGGCCCTCCGGCACCCAAGCCGGGCCTCCCGGCGACCGATGACTACACCAGGACGAACCTGGTATCCGACGAGCCGGGCATGGCCCTCCTGACGGACACCAACCTGGTGAACGCCTGGGGCATTTCCTTCAGCAGCAGCAGCCCATTCTGGGTTAGCGACAATGGCAGCGGCCTGGCCACCGTGTATTCGGTCACCTACGACACGAATGGCGTGGTGAGCGTAGTCAAGGCGGGCCTGCAGGTCACCATCCCTGGTGACGGCACTCCGACCGGCCAGGCCTTCAACACCACCACCCGGTTCCACACGAACGTGTTCCTGTTCGTGAGCGAGGACGGCACGATCTCCGGCTGGCGCCCGGCCCTGGGGATGACGGCAGAGGTGCTGGTACCCGGTATCAGCAATAACGTGTACAAGGGCATGACGTTGGCAACCAACGGCAGCGGACCGGTGCTCCTGGCCGCCAACTTCCGGAATGGCACGGTGGACGAATACGACGGTGACCTGAACCTCCTGGGCCAGTTCGCCGACAACCGCGCGCCGGCGGGTTACGCCCCCTTCAACGTCCAATCGCTCGAGGGGATCGTCTACGTCACCTTCGCAAAGCAGGATGCTGCCAAGCACGACGACGTCGCTGGCCGAGGCCACGGCCTGATTGATGTTTTTAACCCAAGCACGGGCAAGTTCCGCCGCTTCGCGACTGGTTCGGCTGCCTGGGGTTTCCTGCCCGAGATCAACTCGCCCTGGGGACTGGCCATCGCGCCGAGCACCTTTGGCCGGCATGCGGACCAACTGCTCGTCGGAAACTTCGGCAGCGGCACGATCATGGCCTTTGAGGCCAACGGCGACTTCAAGGGTCTGCTGGAGGACGCCAACACGCGGGAAAGGCCGATGGTTATGGACGGACTTTGGGGTCTGGCCTTTGGCAACGGCGGAAAGGCGGGTCGTCCCAGCACGCTCTATTTCTCGGCTGGACCGGATGGTGAAAGCCATGGCCTGTTCGGCGCCATTGATCCGGCGCCCGAAGAAATCCATCACCCGTACTGGGGCTGGTAATTCCTGCAACCGCAGGCCAGTCGGAGGGCGGCTGAGTCCGGCAGCGCTCAAGGACTCAGCCCCCTCCCCAAAACGTCAGTCTTCGGCTTGCGCCGCATGGGCTGCTTTGATTATCCAGATGTTGTGGCCCGCCCTCAGGGGCGCGCTCAAGCATCACAGCAGCCCGGTGAATCGGATTTCCTTCAGAGACATTCGGCTGGAGCCGGCCCCGCTTGCCGGCTGGGCACCCAAAGTCCATCGGGTGCTCTTCGGGATCTTCCTGGTGCAATGGCTCCTGGTCTGGCTCAGGCTGTGGTTGCCTCGTCCCCCCTTCGGCGAGGCCGGCTGGCCTGAGGGACTGCTGGTCCTGCTTTCCGCAGCGACGCTGCTGGCCTCGCTGACCACGCACCTGCCCGGCCAGAACGTGCTGCTCAGCGCCGTGGTTATCGGCCTTGTCTCGGGCGGGGTCATGGCGCTGGGGGCGCTTACCGGCGTGCCCTTTGGTCCCTTCGCCTACACACCTGCCGCCGGCCAGCAGCTCTGCCCGGGCCTGCCCTGGGCCATGCCGCTGGTATGGCTGGCGGCTCTGCTTGCCTCGCGGGGCGCGGCGCGCCTGGCGCTGCGGCCCTGGCGCTACAACCCCAACTACGGTCTCTGGCTGATCGGCCTGGCAGCCCTGCTGGTGGCGACGCTCGACCTCGGACTGGAGCCCTTTGCCACGCAGGTGAAGCACCTTTGGAAGTGGACGCCCACGCGGCTCCGGCTGGAATGGTACACGGCGCCGGTCGTCACGTTTGTCGCCTGGGGCGTCACCGCGTTGCTGATCCTGGCCTTTGTCACGCCGGCCCTGATCAACAAGAAGCCGATGAGGCAGCCGGGGCCAGACTTCCACCCTCTGGTGGTCTGGCTGCTGTGGAACCTCCTCTTCGCCACCGGCGCCGCCGTCACCCGCCTCTGGCCGGCGCTCGCGGTCGTTTCTCTGACCAGCGTCGTCGTGGCGGCGGCGGGCCTGTATGGCGCCGCCGCCGGTCCGGAAGAGCGGGGCGGTGCCACACCCAGGTAAAAGCCAACCGCGAATGAACACGAATGAACGCCAATACGGCGTGCTACGGGGAGTCTTGTGGCCGCTGGCCAGCGCTCGGCTTTGAGTGACAGATTGACCGCAGGGGTCGCGGTCGTGCGGTGCCTGGTTTCATTAGCGTCTATTCGCGTCCATTCGCGGTGGTAGTGAATTGTTACGGTCACGGCCTGCGCTCCTGTGCGGATGCCCCGGCCGCTGTCGCACACGCCCAATGCACCCAGACGGGCCACCACCGTGCGATTGACACTCAACTCGGTTTCTCATAAATTGGCGCAATGCAGACAAGTATTGCTCAGCAGAGCCCGGCCGGCGGGCAGGGAGCCGGCGCCAGTTCCCCATCTTCTCGAGCAAAAACCGCCCCGCGTGGACGCCGACCCCAATCCGGCCGAGCCGCCACGGAAGCGACGTCTGCCCGTGCGCGCGCCGCCGGCGGAGCCGCAGCCGATCGCAGCCTCGTCGAGGCGCTGACCAACTCCAGGATCTTCCACGAATACGAGCGCGCCTTTACCGAGGCCACGGGACTGCCGGTCGCCTTGCGCCCCGTGGAATCCTGGCAGCTTCCGCACCACGGGCATCGGCACGAAAGCCCCTTCTGCGCGATGATCTCCGAAGCCAGCCGGGCCTGCGCTGCGTGCCTGCAAGTGCAGGAGAAGCTGGCCGATGTGGCCGCCCTGGAACCGCATACCGTCGGCTGCCCTGTCGGTTTGTGTGATACGGCCGTGCCGGTGCGGCTGGGGGACCGGCTCATCGGCTTCCTGCAGACCGGGCAGGTCTTTCGCAAACGGCCTACCGAGGCCCAGTTCCGCCGCGTGCTCAAGCTGGTCAAGGAATGGGGCGTCAACATGGACCCGGCCAAGCTCAAGGAGGCCTACTTCGCCACAACCATCGTCCCGACCAGGCGGCACGAGGCGGTGGTCAAGCTGCTGGCCATCTTTGCCCAGCACCTCTCGATCCTGAGCAACCAGGTGCTCCTGCAACAGGACAACGCCGAGCCTCCCGTCATCGCCCGCGCCAAGGAATACATCCAGGAGCACCAGACCGAGAACCTGCGCCTGGGCCATGTCGCCAAAGCCGTCAACACCAGCACTTTCTACTTCTGCAAGATGTTCAAGAAGGTCACGGGCATCAACTTTACCGACTACCTCTCGCGCGTGCGCATCGAGAAGTCCAAGAACCTCCTCCTTAACCCCAACCTGCGCGTCAGCGAGATCGCCTTCGAAGTCGGCTTCCAGTCCCTCACCCACTTCAACCGCGTCTTCAAGAAGATCCTGGGCCAGTCGCCCACGGAGTACCGGACGCAGTTGCTGGGTTCTTCCTAGGCAGGGAAGCCTTGCCGAGGCGTCTGCCGCTGCTGGAGAACGGACGCCTCGGCGAAGCGTCCCTACCCGAGTGAAATACTCCGGCTACGCCGCGCGGGACCAGGCCTGCTGCATGGGCGCGCCGAATGCCACGGCTTCCGGCACCTCCAGCAGCTTGCCGGTGCGCACGTCGAAGATCAGGCCGTAGATGGGAATCTCCGCCGGCACCAGCGGGTGGTTGCGCAGCCGGCGCACGTCGGCCACCACGCTCTCGTGCTGGTCCCTGATGGTCAGCCAGTCAACGAACTCGCCCTCGGTGGACCCCTGCCCCTTGCCCGGGTCCTTCCACTCCTTGCCGTCGAAAATCGCCGTCTGCAAGCTGCTGGCGAGCAAGCGCCGCATGACCTCATCGGTGAAGGTCTGCATGCCGCAGTCGGTGTGGTGGATGACGAACCACTCCCGTGTGCCCAGCAGCTTGTAGGAAATCACCAGCGAGCGGATAGCGTCATCGGTGGCCCGCCCGCCGGCATTGCGGATCACGTGGGCGTCCCCTTCGGCCAGCCCGGCATACTGGGCCGGGTCCAGCCGGGCGTCCATGCAGGTGAGAATGGCGAAGTGTTTGGCGGGAGGCATCGCCAGCCTCGCTTTATCCCCAAAGCCAGCGGCGTAGCGCTGGTTGGCGCCCATGACCTGGTTGTATATCTGGCTCATAGACAATGCGTGAGTTGGAATAAAGCATCCGTACTATCACCCGGGGAGCCGCGGCGGCGAATGGGGTAAGTACCCCAGTCGTCGGCTTATCGCGAAATATCGGCCTGCTTGAGCGTGCGGAACTGATGCCGCCGCAACACCTGCTCCGCCAGGTCGTTGTCCTCCATGTTCAGGGCCAGCATCGAATTGCCCTGGGGGTGCGGTATGAAGGAGTAAAGGTAATTGATGTTCAGCTCGGCTTGCAGCAGGGCCGCCATCAGCCGGGGCAGCTCGGAGGGGATCACCTCGGCGACTACCAGCCGGCTTTCGTTGAACGGGAAGTCGTGCCGCACGAGCAACTCGCGCGCCCGGTCCGGATCGTCCACCACCAGCCGGATAATCGCGCTGTCCGTGCTATCCAGCACCGTGAGCGCCAGCACATGAATGTCGTTCTCGCTGAGCACGCCGATAAGATCATGCAGGCGCCCCAGCCGGTTGGGCGTGAAGACTGAGAACTGAATAGCCCAATCCGAATGCGGTGCAACCCTGGTTTCCGTTGGCATGTTGAAATCTAACACAAAACGGCCTCCGTGCAGAGCAGGGGGCATGAAGCCTCGTAGCGGCGTCTCGACAGAGCGCCGCTGTTTGGGTCGCAGAAAGCTGGGGGCGCTCTGCCGAGGCGCCGCTACGCCTGGGCCCATGCCTCCGATGCGCCAAAACGGGTCGTGGGGGCTCCCCGCCCCTCCTCCAGCCCGGGCGCATCCCCTATCTCTCCCCGGCGAGTTACCCGTGAGTGCCCGGTGTGTCTCCCATGTGGTCCGGACCACATGGGAGACACACCGGGCACCCTCCGGGGCCTCAGGCGGGGCACAATCGGTAAGTGCCGCATTCCCAGCGACTTAGCAGGTTCAACCGGGGCTTGAAGACCGATTGCACAACGCAAGCTGTTGCGTATTAGCGACTTGGCTGACTTAGAGGCGCACAGGAGGCGCGGACCTCAGCCCCCGGCTTGACGGCAGCCGGTTTTCTGGCACCTTCCTTGCCCTGATTCCAAATCGGAGGTTGTGGCCGCCGCCCCTCTGGCACGGGGCCGCATCGCGGGACCGGACAATAGCGGCTACCGCCCTCCGGTCTGGCAGAGATCGTTTATGCAGCACATTCGCAACATTGCCATTATCGCCCACGTTGACCACGGCAAGACCACGCTGGTGGATTGCCTGCTCAAGCAATCGGGCACGTTCCGCGCCAACCAGGCCATCGCCGCCGAGGAGCGCATCATGGACTCCATGGACCTGGAGCGCGAGAAGGGCATCACTATCAAGGCGAAGAACGCCGCCTTCAAATACAAGGATTACCACATCAACATCGTGGACACCCCCGGCCACGCCGACTTCGGCGGCGAGGTGGAGCGCATCATGAACATGATCGACGGCGTGTTGCTGGTGGTGGACGCCGCCGACGGTCCGCAAGCCCAGACCCGGTTCGTCCTGCGCAAGGCGCTCGAAGCCGGCGCCAAGCCCATCGTGGTCATCAACAAGATTGACCGCGAGAACGCCGACCCGCACAAGGTGCTCGACGCGGTTTGGGACCTGTTCATATCGCTGCATGCCACGGACGAGCAGATGGATTTCCCGGTGATCTACGCCAGCGCCAAGGACGGCTATGCCAAGACCGATCTCAAGCGCGCCAGCAAAACGATGGAGCCCCTCTTCGACGCCATCATCAAGCACATCCCGCCCCCGCGCGCTCACGCCGGCGAGGGTTTCAAGCTGCTCGTGGCCAACCTCGACTACTCCGACTACTTGGGCCGTATCGCGTTCGGCAAGATTTACTCGGGCAAGGTGAAGGCGGGCGAGGCCTATGTCTGCATCCACGGCGACGGCCACAAGAGCACGGCGAAGATCACCGCGATTTTCCACTTCGAGGGCCTGAAACGCATCGAGGTGCCCGAAGCCCATGCGGGCGACGTGGTCGGTCTCACCGGCTTCGAGGATGTCTTCATCGGCGAGACCATCACCGACTCCGAAGACCGCCCGCCGCTGCCGTTCGTGCCGATTGACCCGCCGACCATCCAGATGCAGTTCGCGGTGAATGACGGTCCGCTCGCCGGCACCGACGGCCAGCTTGTCACGGCCCGGCACATCTGGGAGCGCCTCGTGAAGGAGGTCCGCACCAACGTCGCCCTGCGCATCGAGCAGACCGACGCGCCGAACATCTTCCTCGTTAGCGGCCGGGGCGAGATGCAGATCGCCATCCTGGTCGAGCAGATGCGCCGCGAGGGCCACGAGGTGCTGGTGTCGCGCCCGGAAGTCATCTATCGCACGGACGCCAAAGGCCACCGGCTCGAGCCGATCGAGAAACTCTTCCTGGAAATCCCCAAGGAAGCGATGGGCGTGGTGCTCGAAAACCTCGCCAGCCGCAAAGCCGAGATCACCAACATGAACCACCACGCCGACCAGGTAAGCATCGAGGCGCTCATCCCTATGCGCGGCTTGATCGGCTTCGAAACCGACCTGGTCAACCAGACCCGCGGCCTGGGCGTCATGAGCCACCTGTTCCATGAATACGGGCCTGACCGCGGTGAGATTGCCGCCCGCAAGAACGGCTCGCTGGTCAGCATGGAAAACGGCGAAGCGATGGCCTACGCGCTCAATATGATCCAGGAGCGCGGCCGCCTGATGGTCGAGCCGGGTGACCGCATCTACGCCGGCATGATCGTCGGCGAAAACGCCCGGGACAACGACATCCCCGTCAACCCCTGCAAGGCCAAGAAGCTGACCAACATGCGCTCACAGGGGGATGGCAAAGGCATTCAGCTCAACCCGCCGCTCAAGCTCTCGCTCGAGCGCGCGCTGGAATACATCGGCCCGGATGAGTATGTCGAAGCCACCCCCAAGAACCTGCGCCTGCGGAAGAAGATATTGGATGCGACCGAGCGCAAGCGTGCGGCGCAAGGGCGCGGCGTGAAGGTGATGGCGGAATAGACCCCTCTGGCCTGCTGCCGGTGCGGCAGCCGGTGGCAAACCCTGTGGCGGGAAACTAGCGCGCGACGCCCGTGCCGTCGCAGGCCGGGCACGCGGCAACCGACGCGTTGCGGATCAGGTGGTAGATGTAGTCCTTGAGCTTGGCGCGTCGCATCTTGAGCTCTTCGATTTCCTGATCGGTGGCGAAATCAATCTCCTCCTCGATGCGGTAGATCTCGTCATCCAGACGATGGTATTCGTCGAAGATGTTGCGGAAGTGATCGTCAGAACCCTTGAGTCGCCGGATAGTGTCGCGATGCTCCGGAAACTCGTGGATGATGGGATGATGCAGGTCCATGGGAGTAGTCTCCTGTTGCAGCCTATGGAGAGGCCATGCGTTGCGGATTGGGCCGCGATGACGCCGGGGCAGGGAAAGGCCGCCTGTCCTGGCATGCCAAACGAAGTAAACCCCTCTCGGGCGGAAGGTCCGTTGCCTCGCCGCTCACACCGGCTCGCAGGCAACTGATCGCTTCGCGTCTCTTCAATTCCATTCGCGGTCGCGCCGCACCAGGCGGCGTGTCATAACGCTACGCCAAAATAGACCGCCGTAAAGCCCTTTATTCGCATTTGCACGTAATGGTGGGTAGGCGAGGGCCCCTTTTTGCCACCAATTAAGGCAGGTCGGTGTCAGGATACCTCTATGAACCGAGGCATTGGCTTAGCCCGACAGCCGACGGTGTATCCGTCAGTCGAGTTCTCGACACACAATCCCCCGAACCTGATGGTTGTTGGGCGCGAAAGGAAGGCCGTGCTCATCCGCGGCCGGCGTTGGCCTCGTGCGCCAGAGCACGGGCGCCCCGTCCGCCGCCCAGAAGCAGCGGCAACCGAAACACGCGGCGGCGAAGCCTACGGCTGAGCCACAGCATCGAGCGCCTTGGTAGGGACGCCTCGCCGAGGCGTCCGGGCTGCGGCGGGAGCGAAGCCGGACGCCTCGGCGAGGCGTCCCTACCTGGCCTGTCAGCGGCGATGGAAGTAAAGGAGCAGCAGCAGGAATAGCACAACCTGCAGCAGCACAAAGCCCAGGATCAGCGGCAGCAGCCGGAAGCGCGACTTCCAGATCTGCGGCGCCTGCAACCGCGTGCACCGCCCCGTCAGCTCCACAACCTCGTAGTCGTCCAGCTCACGCTTCATTTCGGCGGCGGACTGAAACCGCCGCTTCGGGTCACGCTCCATCGCGTGCAGAATGATCTCCTCGAGCACCGGGGTGAGCTTGGGGTTGACCTTGCGCGGGGCGGCCGGGTCGCCGGTCACCCGTGCGTTCATGATCACGTAGGCGCTGTCGCCGCCGAAGGGCGTCTCGCCGGTCGCCATCTCATAGAGGATGGCGCCGAGGCTGTAGATGTCGGTGCGCTGGTCTCCGCGGCTGCCGCGCACCTGCTCGGGCGCCATGTAATCCGGCGTGCCCATGGCGGGCGTGAAACCCACGAAGGTGAGCCGCCGCGCGCCCTGGGACCGCGCAATGCCGAAATCCATGATGCGGATGGAGCCGTCGTTGCACAGCATGATATTCTGCGGCTTGAGGTCGCGGTGCACCACGCCCTTCTGGTGCATGTAGTCCAGTGCCTCGGCGATGCGGCTGGCGATCTTGACCGCATCCGGCTCCGGCAAGGGCCGGACATTCTTCAGCAGCTCGCTCAGCGTCTGCCCTTCCAGGTATTCCATCACCAGGTAGGGCCGGCTTTTATTCTCCACCCGGATGAACTTCAGAATGTGGGGATGGTCGAGCAGCAGCCCGATCTCTTCCTCGCGCTTGAAGCGGTCGAAGCCCGCCGGATCGCTCTCAATCTGCAAAAACGGCACCTTGATGGCCACGGCCGAGCCGGTCTTGCGGTCGTTGGCCTTGAACAGGGAGGCCATGCCGCTCTTGGCAATGACGTCGGTGATCTCGAATCGGTCATCCAATACGGACCCGACCCCCAAGTCGGCGCCCGGGCTGGTGCGGGCCTTGGCGGCGCCGGGCTGATTCGTCTTGGTGCGGTCCACGTCCCACACCTGGATGATCTGCAACGAAACGTTGTCGCTGACCTGCCGCTTCTCGGCCAGACCGATCAAACGCTTGCAGGCTTCGCCGGGGTGGTATTTCACGGCGGCCTCGAGGATTTCGTCATCCAGCAGGTAGCCGTAAAGCCCGTCGGTGCACTGCAGGATGAGGTCACCCTGATCCAGCGGCTGCGTGGTGATGTCGTAATGGCACATCGGTTCGTAGCCGATGCTGCGGGTCAGGGTGGAGCGGTGCGGGCTGGTCATGGCGTTGCGCTCCAGCAAAAGCCCCAGCTTCACCTGCAAGGCCGTGTAGGAGTGATCCGTCGTCAGCCGCTTGATCTTGCCGCCGCGGATCAGGTAAGCCCGCGAATCGCCTACATGCGCAATGGTGACCTTGTCGCGGCGGAACACCGAGGCCAGCAGCGTCGTGGCCATGCGGCCATTGTTCTGCGCGGCCTGGAACACCTTGTTCGCCGAGGTGTCGAACATCTCACGCGCCACGTCGGTTGGCGAAGCCTCGGGCTTGGCCTCCTTGAAGACCGACAACGCGGTCTCCGCCGCGAGGCGGCTGGCCTTGTCGCCATTTCCCTCCCCGCCTACCCCGTCGGCGACGATGGCAAGGCTCCCTATTTTCTGCAGACGGTCGAAATCCTCGGGCTCCCAGAACGCCAGGAAATCCTCGTTATGGTCGCGCACCGGTCCGGCGCTGGAGAGCTGGAAGCATTTGACTTTCATGTCCCGACCCTCAGTCTAACCACGATGGAGCGAACAATCCAGCAGGGAAGCCAGAGATGCCTGGCGACGACGGCACCTGGACCCAAATCCGAAGCCTGAAATCCGAAATCCGCAACAATTACAAAGGCTCGAAAGAGCAATGACCAAAACGTGCGGCCAGCGGGAGTTTTGAGCATTTGAGATTAGAGCACTGGGATTTGTTTCGGATTTCGGATTTCGGGCTTCGGATTTCCATTAGTGGAGGCCGCGATGCCGCTGAGATGCGCCCCGTGCCAACCGGCCTCGCCGCCAAACCCGCATTCGTCACTGCTGCCCTTTGGATGCGAAAGAACCCGGCCCTCTCCACCGAGGGCCGGGTCGATTTGTACGCCTCCTCCTTTCTAATCTCTCAATAGGCCGGCTTTTCCTTCAGGAACATAGGCCTGCCTACTGTGGCGCTACGCTTCCTGAAGTAAAAGAGGCCATAGAGTCCCCACCCCGCTGCGACAGCCAAAGCGATATACGGTTCCTTCCAACTCATACCGCTGACCATGAACGGGCCAATGAGGTAGAACAACATGCATACCAGGTTTGCCACGAGCCCGAAGACCGGCACGAACAGGTGCTTGAAGCCGTTGAAGCTGTGGTGCTCCCGGAAGGCCACCATCGCGATCAGGCAAGTCATCATGTAGAGCATGAACGTGCCGAAGTTGCTGATCAGGGTGATGATCACCAGCGTGTTGGGCAGCTTCGTGTAGGCCGCGGGCGAAAAGATCCCGAAGCTGTACCAGAAGTTATGCTTGTCCAGGGCCGCCAGCGGCGTGGATTGCTCGCCCAGATAGACGGTGACCGAGATAATCCCGATGACAATCGAGATGCCTACCAAGGTCCAGATGGCACGGTGCGGGGAAAGCGTCCGCCCATGCACCAGGCCGAAGTGCGACGGCATCTCCTCATCCCGGCCCATGGCATAGGTGACGCGCGCGCCCGTGTTGATGCAGGACAAAGTAGTGCCCACCAGTGCCAGGAACACGGTGCCCGCCTGCACGAGCATGAACGCGCGCCCAGCACTGGCGCTCCCGAACAGCCACGTGCCCACGATGACCATCATGTCTCCAAGCGGAGCGCCCGAGGCCCCCGCGTTCGGTATCGTGTAGCCGCTGTTCAGAAAGTAGTTGGCGGCGAAATACTCGAACAGGTAACAAAGGGCGCCCTGGATCACCAACGAGAGCAGCACTGCGCGCGGGATGTCGCGCTTCGCATTCTTGGCTTCTTCGCCCATCGCGGTCACCGACTCGAATCCCACCAGGATCAGGATCGCGATGCAGGCCTGGATGAACATGAAGCTGAACCCGTGCGGGGCGATGACCGAGCCGGCGGTCGGATGGAAGTTGAATGTTTGCGGGTCCTTGGCGTCGCCCGGCTTGCCGGTGACGGACTCCTCCGCCTTGTAGCTGATCGTGAAGGGATCGGCTATGGCGTGGCCGTCCTTGTCGAGCTTGAGCTTGCCCGCCTCGTCCTTCTGCCAGGCCGGATACGGGTCGCCTTCGGCCAATCCCATCGCTGTCAAGGCCCCCAGCACCGCCACGTCGGTATTCTTGGTCTTATCCAGGTCATCCTTCGCGACCTGACGATCCTGCTGCTTGTAAACGGGCTGGCCCTTATCGTCGGTCTTGGGCGAGTTATCCGCCCAGGTGTCCTGCACGGGCTTGCCCTTGTCGTCCGTCACATTGACCTGGTCCACGTTGTAGTTGATGGCAGTGCCGTTGGACAAGTGGATGGCCTGGGCCCCCTGCACGTGGTTGATCCGGTAGGCAATCGCCATGATTGAGAACACGATCAGGGCGCTGATCTGAATGATATTGATGGCGACGTTCACGCCGGTCGAGCCGTTCACACCGCGGAAGGCGATGTAGCCCACGCCTAGCGCGAATACGATGCAGAACAGGAACATCAGCAGTGGGCTGTTGTAGGTGCCGCTGAAGGTGTTCGGCCAGAATTGGCTGGCCAGGTAGCCGGCCAGGATCGCCGTGACGCCCACCATGCACCCGGGGTAGACCCAGTAATACAGGTGGCTTGCCCAGCCGGTGAAGAACTTCGCTACGCGCGCGAACTTGTAGGCCTTGGTCTTGGAGAGGAAGGCCTGCTCGGCATAGAGATAGGATGACCCGGCGCCTGGAAAGAGCTTGGACAGCTCGGCGTAGCTGATGGCCGTTGCGAAGCAGAGCAGGAGCGCTCCGAGGATGCCAAACCACATGGCACATCCCGCCATAGGTGCGCCATACAGCGATTGCATTTGGAACGTCAGCCACAGGAAGGCGCCGGGCGCGATTAGCGCCATGGCGTTTACTGTGAGCCCGGTTAACCCGAGGGTTGCTTTACTTGTGGAAGCTTTATTTCCACTGCTCGTTGTCGTATTTGCGGAAGACATGGTAGTCATAAGACCACCATAGAGCAGTGACTATGCCACGCCGGTAAACAGGGCGCCAAACCTCCTGTTTACAAGAGGAAACGCTCCGTGCCGTGGGCCACAGGCGCAGAGGCCCGCTGTCGAGATTTGATCAGCCCAGATGAATCTCGACAGGCGGAGCAGTCTGGAGTCTCGGCTCCAAAGTCTCAAGTCCGGGCCGCCGCGTGAGGGCACGGGGGCTGCACGTAGTTGTGGGCCGCGTGCCCTCACACGGTGGTAAGAACTCAAGACTTTAGACTTTGGACCCGAGACTAAGCTACGGGCCCGAGTGCTGATGGAGCAACAGAATGACCATAATCAATATCCCGATCAGGACCGGGCCGAGCAGCGTGACCGCGAGCACGGCAGGCCGTTGGAACAAGCTCGGCTTCCAGGCCGCCGGCTCTTGCAACCGGTC
>DATKNZ010000115.1:0-2684 GCA_035541055.1 Candidatus Acidiferrum sp.
ACGTTGGGGCGAACATCCTCGGCGGTGTCTGCTACAACGACTCGCCCACCGACCTCCAGCTCTACCTGCTCAGCGGCAATACCAACTCCCCCGACCTGTTCGACCAGGCGTTCTTCGCCTCGAACAACGCCAACTCGCAAGGGAATGCCGTGACCACCCTTAAAGGCGGCAGAGGCTACTCCCTGAACGTCAATAACGGCCTGGTGGCAGTCAGCTACGGCGTGCCGCCGGCTCCGCCCGTCCAGATTACGAGCGCCACCTACCAGCCCGGCACGGGAGTGACTCTCACCTGGAATAACTGCTTCAGCGGCCATAACTACCAGGTGGTGTATAGAAGCGCGCTGACCAGCGGCGCCTGGACACCGATTGGCGCGCCCGTGCCCGGTGTGGGGCCGACAGCCTCATTTACGGACACTTCGAGCCTCGCAGCCGAGCGGTTCTACCGCGTTCAAAGCAAGTAGCTCTACCCGGCTCTGCAGATTCCACCCGCCGCCGGGCCAGCCTGGCGGCGGGTTTGTGCTTTGGGGCTGGGTAGGGACGCCTCGCCGAGGCGTCCGTGTTCTGGCGGCGGCGGACGCCTCGGCGAGGCGTCCCTACCGGGCCTCACGTTCGCCAGAAGACTTTCAGCTTCGTGAAGGCACTCACCGACAGCGCCAGCAGCAGCGTAATGATGGCCCCGCGCACGAACCCCAGCCAGGGCGTCGCGTCCAGGACCGCCAGCACCTTGTTCGCGCCGATTAACGCGAGCACGGGCAGCACCAGGTTGTTGATGCCGGCGTAAGCGATCATTGGGTTCTGGCCGTTCTCGACCAGGAGCTGCACCCCGCGCCTGCGGCGGAACACGTCCACCAGGATCGAGAGCGCAATGAGCACACAGATCGCGCAGCCGCCCGTGACAAAGTAATAGCTCATGGTGGCCCGGTCCTTCTTGATGCCGCCCTCGTAGGGCTCGAAGAACAGCCCCAGCACGAGCCAGTAGATCGCCCAGTTAAACAGCGCCCGAAAGAGCCGCTCAGTGGCCGTGACCGGTTTCGACAAGAGCCACCAGCCGAAGCCGCACAGGGCAAAGGCGGCCAGTGACGTCGGCACCAGCCAGCGGGCCTTCAGACCTGCCACGAGCACCACCGTCATGCCCAGCATGAGGCCGGCTATCGCCGTGTAGCGGAGCGGTGACCAAGCCGGCTTGTCACAGGAGTTGCTCGCCACGTTTCCCGCGCCGCCCGCCAGCCACTGCAACAGCAAGTCGCCGGCGATCGTGCCGGGCACGACGATGAATAGATATTGGAGGTAATAGAGCCGGTAAATCCAAGGCACAGGCGACCAGGCCCAAATGTCGCTCACCCAGCCTCCGATGGGGTGCGGCATATTTGAAAGGCGGATGGCGATGAGCACGCCGAGCACGCCAAGCCGCAGCAACAGCTTCCCTCGCGTCAGCCACCACACGAAAGACCCGAACACCGCCATGTTCGCGAGCACAATGATGATGATATCGCTGCGTTCGAGAGAGAACCCCGAGCCATCCGGGTAACGGAGCAGCGCGAGCAGCGCCGCGGCCCCGGCCCAGCCTCCGATACGGATGCCCCACCGCCATCCTGCTGGCCAGGAACCCGGCAGCCGCGTCAACACCGGGGACAGGAGCGCGAACCCCAGCAAGCCGACCAGCCAGGTCGTGGCACTCGGATGCTCGCTGATCACGAAGGGCCGAATTGCCTGCACGTACAGGGCGAAGAACCCGAGCAGCAAGCCGCGCTCGATGATAAACAAGCCCGCCTTCCACTTCGGGCCGCCCTGCTCCAGCCGGCGACCCAGCGCCAGTGGAATCGCCGCCCCGAGCGCGAACAGGAAGAACGGGAACACCAGGTCCACCCACGTGATCCCCGGCAAGGTGCCAATCCATTTGTGCTCTGGCGGGGGCACTTGCGCGTGATACATCCACGCCGGCAGGGAATTGGCCCCGAAAGGCAACTGTCCGGAAAGCACCATTCCCAGGATGGCGAGGCCGCGCAATGCGTCCAGCGCGTATGCCCGATTCGGAGGCTTCGGGCGTAGTAGCGTAAGCCTCCGGCTTGCGCCCGTCCCGGCAACCCTCTGGGTTGCCGCAGGTGGCGTGGGAGGGACCCCTGTCTGATCCGGCATGCCCTACACTGTTACCGCTGCGTCACTGCACGGGCAACACCGGCGTGCTGTCAAAGAAGCGCAGGCCACCCTGGAGCCGTGCGCCGACTAGTAGCGTAAGCCTCCGGCTTGCGCCCGTCCCGGCAAGCGTCCCGCTTGCCGCATGCAACCGTGCCCCGCGCCAACCTGGAAGGTTGGCGGGACTAAGCAAGCCGGAGGCTCGCTCTACTACAGAATGTCTTGACACCGCCCTGCCAGGCACATAGCACCTGCAGGACAATGCTGACGCCGCTCTCCGAATTGAACCGCCGCCTGCAGCGCTTCCGCGCGCGCATGGATGCCGAGCAGCCGGACTGGCAGCTCGCCGCCATCCTCGGCCGCATCAACCAATACTATTTCACCGGCACCATGCAGGACGCCGTGCTCCTCGTGCCGCGCGACGCCCAGCCCACCCTCTGGGTGCGCCGCAGCTTCGAGCGCGCCCGCGCCGAAACCCCCTTCCCCGACATCCGCCCCATGCGCAGCTTCCGTGACGCCGCCCAGGCCGGCGCGCCCGCCCGCGACACCAT
>DATKNZ010000116.1:0-3441 GCA_035541055.1 Candidatus Acidiferrum sp.
AAAGGGGTGCCAGGAAACCGCGACATCCGTGCCGGGGGCCAACTCACGCAACGCCGCTTCCAGTCGCCGCTTACCGATGTAGCACCACGGGCACACGAGATCCGAAACTACTCTAAACCTATTCATATTCCGGGGCCGAACCCCGCTGCTTTTGGCTCCAATATCGCGCACTGCCAGTCGGCAGCAAGGGGGGAGCCCGGCAAGGGCCAGGCCGGGCCGGGCAGGAACACCGGTCTCGAGGCGAGTTCCGCCGCATGGCTCTCAGCTCCCTTGATCCTCGTCTAGCAGCTGGATTTCCCCAAAAAAATGCGGCTGCCTGCAGGTTTTCTGTTGACCCTGAGCTATAGATGTTCTATACGTCACTTCCGTGTCGGCCCGCTTGCCCTTACTGCACAAGACGCCCTTCGTCTTGGACGAGCGGCCGCTGCACGAAGCCACCAGCCCGCATGCCGGGTTGTTAAGCATTTCCCGCGCTTCCCGGGCCCTGGGCCTGCCCCAACTCATTGCCGCTAACCTCAGCCTGCGCAAACGCCAGCGCGGCTTTTCCGAAGCCCAGCTCATCGAATCCATCTCCCTGCTCCAGGCCGTGGGCGGGGAGTGCCCGGAGGATATGCACCTGCTCCAGGGAGACCACTGTTTGGAGCGGGGCTTGGGCTATGCTCTGCCCCGCGTGACGGCCGTGCGGGACTTTCTGGAGCGCTTTCATGACCCACAACTGGAGAAGCTGCGGCCGGAGCGGCCGGTGCAGAAGAGCTTCGTCTTTCCCTCCAGCGCGCCGGTCAGCAGCTTGCAGGAGGTGCAAGGCGGTTTAGTGCGGCGGATCGCCCGGTTATATGAGCAGCAGGGCCAAGGGCAGCGGACAGCCACCGTGGATCAGGATGCGACGATTATCGAGAGTCACAAGGCAGCGGCTTATCACCATTACGAGGATGGCCGGGGTTATCAGCCGATGGTGGCGGTGTGGGCCGAGGCCGATTTGGTGCTGGCCGATGAATTTCGGGACGGCAATGTGCCGGCCAGACAGGCACCATTGACGTGTGCCAAGCTGGCCTTTGGGGCGTTGCCCGAAACGGTCCAGCAGCGGTATTTCCGGGGCGATTCAGCCTGTCACGAGAACGAGCTACTCGATTGGCTCAAGGATCCGGAGCGGGAAAAGGAACCGGGCGGGCGGATTGGTTTTGCGGTCAGTGCCTTCATGAGCGAGCCCCTGGGCAAAGCCTTGCGCCGGGTGAGCGATGGTGAGTGGAAGACCTTTGGCCAAGAGCCCGACGGCACATTGCGACAGTGGGCCGAGGTGGACTTTGTGCCGGGAGACAATTACGAGCGCAAAGACAGCCAGGGGCTGCGGTATGTGGGGCTGCGGTTGCTCAAGCCCCAAGGGGTGTTGTTTAAGGACGGCAGTGACCGGCATTTTCACGCGGTGGTCACCAATCAGAAGCTGGAGGGGGGGCGCTTATTAGATTGGCATCGGGAAAAGGCCGGGACGGTAGAACACACCCATGACGAGGTGAAGAATGAATTGGGTGGGGGGCATGTGCCCAGTCAGCGCTTCGGGGTCAACTCGGCGTGGTTCAAGATAGCGCTGCTGACGTATAACATGGTCAGCGCCATCAAGGGGTTATGTTTGGAGGCCGAGGAACGGACGGCGCGAATGAAGAGGTTTCGCCTGTTGCTGATTCATGTGGCGGGTCGAATGAACCGTAACAACTGTGTCATGGGACTGCGCTTATGCCATGACGCGGCGGCGCTCAAACGGATGCAGAAGGTGTGGCGAGTATTCGAGTTGCCGACGCAGGCGACTTCGGCCAAGGCCCTGGGAAGGCGGGGTGGTTAGGGGGCCTCCAGTTTGTAGTTGAGCATCCGCACTATAGAATGCGGAACGGGAGAAGTGTTTCTGCATCAGCAAGTTGTGATGATTTGGTGCGGTTAGGCCGAGGATTTTGAGGCCTCGCCAAAACCGGGGACCCGCACCGGCAGCTACCCCCCGGATTTTTTCATCTCAAGGGGCTTAGGCGAGGATTTGGGTGCTATCTCGGGGACTACTATCCGCTAACGCCGTACAGCCTCGAGAACACCTCGTGGATGGGCTGGCAGTTCGATCGGCCAGAGCGCGGCACGGGCCTGGTGCAGGTCTTCAGGCGGGGCGAGAGCATCTATAAGTCGGCTGACCTGCGACTCTACGGCCTGGACCCCGAAGCCCGCTACCGGGTGCGGAACCTGGACTCACCGGAGGCGGACGTTATCAAGGGCCGACAGCTGATGGAGATCGGTCTGCCTGTCGTGTTGAACGATCGCCCCAGTGCGATAGTGATCCATTATGAAAAGATCGGCCCGTAGACTTGGCCGAAGACGTCCCCGAGGATGGGCCATCAGCACCTCTGCTCTTTGCCTGCTGTTGACAGCCTTGACGTCGGTCGGCAGCGCGGCGGCGCTCATCGGAAGTCAACCCTCCGGGCCTGACGCAAGACCTCGCGTCAGCATCGGTCCGGGCGTACCCGCGCCCTTGCCGGATCATCCCGGGAATGTGTTTCTCGAAGGAGAAGAGGTCAGCATTCCTCTGCCGGAAAAGGTGCGATTGGTGTCCACGCGTTGGCGCCGGTCCGATGACCGCCAAGTCGTGCGCACCGGCGTCCTGCCCGCCAGAGCGACAGATGCTCGCGCGGTTCTCGATCTTGGGCCTCTGAGCATCGGCTGGTATCGGCTCGAGTTCAGTTCCACCAACGGATCCGATCAGACCTGGACTTCCCTGGCAGTGCTGGGGCGGGTGCGAACTCCTGTGCCGGCAGACTCACCGATCGCCGTGGACTCGGCCGCTGCTTGGTTCGCGCGCGAGAATGCAGCTCAACAGCAGCAATTGGCGAGTCTCGCCGCTCTGGCGGGGGTCGGTTGGGTTCGCGATCGTCTGCGGTGGCAGGACATTCAACCCCAGCCGGGCGAGTTGGCGGTGCCACCAACGACCTACGACACCTCAGCCGATGCGCACCGGTCGGCCGGGCTTGCTGTGCTCCAGGTCTTCCACGACACGCCGCCTTGGGCGCGGGACGGAGGAAGCAGCGGCGGCCAGTTTGCACCCGACCTGCGCCGCGTTTACGACCTTGGACAACGCTTGGCACAACGGTTCAAGGGACGTGTTGCTGCCTGGGAACCATGGAATGAAGCGAATGTGGCCACGTTCGGCGGGCATACCGTAGACCAGATGTGCTCGTGGCAGAAAGCAGCGTGGCTCGGATTCAAGTCAGTGGATCCGGATGTCCTAGTGGGTTGGAATGCCACCGCCGCGGTTCCGACCATTCCGCACACCGAAGGCGTGCTCGCCAACGAGACTTGGCCGTACTTCGATACTTACAACATCCACACTTACGATTGGTCGCACGCCTACGCGGACCTCTGGAAACCAGCACGCGAGGCTGCAGCCGGCCGTCCCATTTGGATCACCGAGGC
>DATKNZ010000117.1:0-19682 GCA_035541055.1 Candidatus Acidiferrum sp.
GTTGAAATACCACCGTCCACCAGCAGCGTCTGGCCCGTGACGTAAGCGCTGGCGTCGGACGCCAGGAACACGACGGCCCCGTCCAGGTCCCGCGGCTGGCCGGGACGCTTCAGCGGAATGCGGTCGCACAGGTAATTGAGCCACTCCTGGTCTTCGTACATGACTGCGTTTTGCTCCGTCTTGAACCAGCCCGGCGCCAGGCAGTTCACCGTGATGCCGTGGATGCCCCAGTCGTCGGCGAGGCTCATGGTGAGTTGCTTAACCCCGCCGCGGCTCGCGCCGTAAGGGCCAAGCCCGGCATAGCCCGCCACGCAAGTCACGGAACCGATGTTGATTATGCGCCCGTATTTCCGTGGAATCATGTGCCGGGCCACCGCCTGCGACACGAAAAACGTGCCGCGAAGGTTGGTGTCGAGCACGAGGTTCCAATCGTCCCAGGTCACTTCGAGCGCCGGCTTGCGCACGTTGCAGCCGGCATTGTTTACGAGGATGTCTATCCTGCCGTAGTGCGCGACCGCCGCCTCCGCCATGGCCTGAATGCTGTCCGGCCCCCGCACGTCCAGCGCCAGCGGCAAGGCCCGCCGTCCGAGGTCCTCGATCTCTGCCTTGAACGTCGCCAGCCTGGAAGGCTCGCGGCTGGTGATCACCAGGTCGGCGCCTGCCCGCGCCAGCGCGCGCCCAAGATATTGGCCCAACCCGCGGCTAGTGCCCGTGACAATGGCAACCTTGCCGGTGAGATCGAATGCTTCTGGCTTCATGACAGTAAATATTCAGGTAGTAGCGTCAGCCTCCGGCTTGCGAGCGTCACGGCAACCCTCTGGGTTGCGCTGGTGGGCATGCAGGCCTGGCGAGTGAACAACCCAGAGGGTTGTTCCGACGGCCGCAAGCCGAAGGCTTACGCTACTATCTGAATACTCCCTCATGGCAGTGCCGGCTTGAGGACAACCTTCAGCAGCCCGGGCTCCTTGCGGTAGAGCCGCTCGAACCACTGCGCACCCTCGGCCAACGGGGCCGTTGCGCTAATCAGCGGCTGGGCGTCTAGGTCGCCGCGCGCCAGCATCTCGAGGCAGGCCGGGTATTCGCCTTGCGAGGCGCAGGAGCCGTGGAGGGTCAACTCTCGCGTCACCGCCACTTGCAAGGGGAACTCAACTTTCGGCGCGACGTTGCCGATCAGCGTCACGGCGGCGCCTTTCCGCACGCTGCGGACGGCGAGGTCAACAGTCGCAGATACGCCTACGGCCTCAAAGGCCAGGTCCGCCCCCATACCATGCGTCAGGTCCTGGATTGCCTGCGCGGCGTCCTCGGTCCCCGGGTTCAGCGTGTGCGTTGCCCCGAGCTTTGCCGCGAGGCTCAGCCGGTCCTGTGCCGTGTCCACGGCGATGAGCTTGCCACAACCGGTCTGCCGCAGCGCCTGCACCAGCGCCAGGCCGATCATGCCCGCGCCGATGACTACGACTGTGTCGTTTAACAGCGGGGGAGTCCCTACGAACGGTGGTCCTGCATAGGGAGCACGAACCAACCCCTCACCCGCCTTCGGCACCCTCTCCCCATCGGATGGGGAGAGGGAAGGGGTGAGGGGGGCGCCTTGTCCGGATCCCGGTTCATTGGAAGAGCGTCGGATCGCGTGCAGCGCGATGGCAAAGGGCTCGACCAGCGCCGCCTGCTCGAACGTCAGCCGCTCCGGCAGCCGATACAAGATGTGCTGTGGCACGGCCACGAATTCAGCGAACGCTCCGTCCCGCCGGTAGTCCTCGCAGGAAACGCCCAGTACGCGTCGGCGGTCGCACAGGTTGATCAGGCCGCGACGGCAAAACTCGCATTCGCCGCAGTAGATGGTGGAGTCGAAGGTGACCCGGTCTCCGGCGGCCCAGGCGGTCACGTCGCGGCCCATGCGCGAGATCGTCCCGGCCGCTTCGTGGCCCATGATGATCGGTGGCCGGCGCCGCCCGGTGCTGCCGTCCATGCCGTGCACGTCGCTGCCGCAAATGCCGCACGCGTGGACCGCGACGAGCACCTCGTCCGGCCCCGGCTCGGGCGCGGGCACATCTTCAAACGCAAACCGCCCGTATTGCTTGAGGACCAGCGCCTTCATCCTGACAAATCACCCTCCCCCGCTGCATGCGGATTGGCACGGCGCTGCATCGGCTTCCGCTGCCGGCTACGGCTGCACCGAGAACCGGAACACAATGGTGTTGTGATACTCCTGCCCCGGCTTGAGCACCACCGAAGGGAAATTGGGCTGGTTCGGCGAGTCGGGGAAATGCTGCGGCTCCATGCAGAACGCGTTGCGGAACTTGTAATTCCAGCCGCCCTTGCCGGTGATCTTGCCGTCCAGGAAGTTGCCCGTGTAGAACTGCAGGCCCGGCTCGGTGGACAGCACTTCCAGCACCCGGCCGGTGGTTGGCTCATACACGCGTGCCATGATGGTCAGCTCGCCCATTTCCTTGTTGATGACCCAGTTGTGGTCGTAGCCACCGCCGAACTTGAGTTGCTCGTCGTCCTGCCCAATGCGGGCGCCGATGGGCGTCGGCTTGCGGAAGTCAAAGGGGGTTCCCTCGACGGGCTTCAGTTCGCCGGTGGGAATCAGCGTGCTGTCCACGGGCGTGAACCGGTCCGCCGGGATCATGACCTGGTGATCCAAAATGGTGCCCTTGCCGGCCAGGTTGAAATACGAATGCTGGGTCAGGTTGAGGACCGTGTCCTTGTCCGTCCGGGCGGTGTATTGGAGCATTAGGGCGTTGTCGTCGGTCAGCGTATAAACGGCGGTGACATCCAGGTTGCCCGGGTAGCCTTCCTCGCCGTCCTTGCTCACATAGTGCAGCCGCAAGGCCGGGCCGCCGGGCGAGTCCAGGATGGTGGCCTCCCAGACGCGCTTGTCGAAGCCCTTGAGCCCGCCGTGCAGAGCGTTCGGGCCGTTATTGGTCGCCAGGGTGTATTGCACACCGTCCAGCGTGAACTTGCCCTTGGCGATGCGATTGCCATACCTGCCAACCATGGCGCCGAAGTAAGGCGATTCCTTCAGGTAGCCTGCCAGGTTGTCATAGCCGAGCACGACGTCGCCCATCTTGCCGTTGCGGTCGGGGGTCTTGATCCAGACTACAATGCCGCCATAGGTGGTGATGGCGGCCTCGATGCACGGACGGCTTGGGCCGAACGAGCTGCCATCCACGGGGGCCTTGCCCCAGGAGGCCGTCTGGCCCCGCGATCCCATGGTGTTGCGCAGGATGTAGAGGTCCACCGGCGTGCCGTCCGGGGCCTTGCCCCAAGGCTTGCGAATGACCTGCTTGATCGGCGCGTCGGCCGACTTGGCGGCGCAGCCGGCGAGCACGGCAATGCCGAGGCTGATCGAGAGAACCGTTAACCACGAATGCTTGTTCTGCATAGAGTGAGTGAGCTTCAGGCCGAAGTTCCGGCGTATTGTCTGCTGAACCGAGTGATTCACAGCGCAAACTCTGAAAGCTGAGGCGGGATTTGTCCAGCCGGAAAGAGAAGGCGGGGGTGGTGGAAATCCGAAATCCGAAGCACGAAATCCGAAACAAATCCCAATGCTCCAATCCCGAATGCTCAAAACGCACGCTGGCCGCAGGTTTTGGTCATTGCTCCTTTGAGCCTTTGTATTCGTTTCGGACTTCGGATTTAGCCCGGAAACGGCCCCATACCGCGCCCTGCTCCCGGCGCTCCAGGTGTGCCCCCAGACGCACAGTTGGCGCGAGTCGCCGGTGGGCTAAGGTAGAGCAAACAACGGCGCACCAATGACTCACCATTGCCAGCCATGAGCGTCAAGGCGTCAAAAGCCAGTGCCCGTGCGATGACCCTGGTCGAGCTGCTCTGCGTCATCGGGATCATCGCGCTGCTCGCCGCGATGCTGCTGCCCGCCGCGGGGCAGGCCAAAGCCCGGGCGCGCCGTATGCAATGCGTGAACCAGCTTCACGAGACCGGCGTCGGGTTCACCAGCTTTGCCAACGACCACGGCGGCCTGTTTCCCATGGCCGTCCCCGCCAGCGCCGGGGGCACGCTCGAAGTGGCCCGCGGCGGGGAGTACCTCGGTGCCGATTTCTACTTCTCCTACCGTCACTTCCAGGCGGTCTCCAATGAGCTTGTTGTGCCCCGGCTGGTGACCTGCCCGACGGACACGCGCGTGCCCGCGCCCAGCTTCGCGGAACTTAGCAATTCCAATCTCAGCTATTTCATCGGGATTAACGCGGATTTCGCCCGCCCCAGCTCCATCCTCGCGGGTGACAGGAATCTGACAAACGAGCTGGCAGGCGCAACGGCCAGCCTGCAACTCGGCCCCAACGAGGCGTTACACTGGACGGAAGCGCTGCACCGCTTCAAAGGCAACCTGCTGTACTCGGATGCGCACGTCGAAGGAAAGAACGACGCGGGGCTGATGGCATTGTCCGGACAGTCGCCGGGAGCCGCCGCGCTGGCGCTGCCCAACCTGCCGCCGCCGGGCAGGAGCCAGTCGGGCCTCGGTTCGGAGTCCTCGGCGACCCAGCCCTGGGCTAAACCCAGCCGTCGGGCAGCTCCCACAGTCCTGTTCTGCACAACCCCGGCAGGCAGGCCAATCTGGATCGTCACCATTGGCTCGAACACTGAACAATGGTCGGTCGCTCCCAGGTCCGAAGCACCCCACACCAACTCGGTGCCCGAGCCGAAGTCATCCAGCGCCGAGGAGCACACCGAGACGGCGTCCGCGTCGTGGGCGGGAACCGTGACCACGATGACGACCGGAGCAAGCCTGGCCTGGTATTACGCTTTCCTGCTGCTGGTACTGGCTGCGGTGCTGGTGCTGCGCAAGTCCGCCCGCAGCCGCCGGCAAGCAGGACGCGCCCGGCCCTCCGAGCCCACTCGTCCGACGCAGTGGTAAGGAGGGCCGCGGCCGCGCCCGCCAGGGACTCGTCACGGCTCAGTCCTGGCTGGCGCTGGCTGGGTGGCGGTTCCCATCATAGATGAGAGGTTGGAAACTACCTTATTCACTGTATTCACATGCTAAGTCGTTATTATCTGTTGGGCAACACGCCCGTCAGGCGGCTCTAATTAAGGGCGTCTGGATACCCTGACGTCGGCTGCTCCAAACGAAACGGCCACGCGCTCAGCGTGGCCGTCTCTATTTAATCTGGAATTCGGGCTTTCTCAGCCAGCCTCGCCGGTGGCCCAGTCCCCAAGATGCAGGTACTCCCTGATCTTCCGGCGCTCGTAGCGGTGCTTCAGGGGCTTCTTGGGCTGGTTATCAACCTTGCGAAACGGATGTTTGGGATTACGAACGGTTTCACTAATAACTTCCAACGACTTGGTCATAGTGTGATGTGATTCGAAGTTCCGGTTCAGCCAGGCGCGCAGACTTCCCCTCGGGCTGTCCTTGGTCGGCCCACTGTCCAGTGCATTTGGCGTCCGGCGCCTCAAGCGATTCAATTATACGACCGTTGGCGCGAAAGTCCATTCAAGAATTCTCGCGCAATGTTCGCGCTCCCGCCGGGGTTAGTCCGTCCTGTGATCACGGATTTGCTATGTCTGATTGGCTTGCTCCAGCCGGGTGTTTGCGTTAACTTGCGCGCGATATGGATGAGAGCACACCACCTGCGCCAGCCACGCCCTATGCCGGTCAGCCGGCACCTCCGCCCGCACCGCCTGCCGGGCCGCCTCCACCTCCGCCCCTGTCCCCTCCACCGGTGATTTCCGCTCCGACTCCGCCGCCGCCAAAGCGCCGGTACGGCTGGATGGTGCTCGCGATTGTTTTGCTGCTGCTGCTGGGCATCAGCGTGCTCTTCAATTTCAGCCACTTCCTCGGAAGCTTTAGCCCGGTCAACGTCACGCGCGGGCGCACGGCGGGGCCGCGCCTGGAGGAGGTCACGACTGAAGACAATGACGCCCCGAACACCAAGATCGCCGTGGTGAATATTAAAGGCATTATCACCAGCGGCGCCCTGGATCAAGGCGGCTTCAGCATGGTGGACGTCGTCAAGGCGCAGTTGAAGCGGGCCCAGGAGGACGAACGGGTGCGGGCGGTAATCCTGAAGGTGGACTCCCCGGGCGGGGAGGTCATGGCCTCGGACTCCATCTCGCGCGCGGTATCCGATTTCCAGACGAAGGGACGCGCCAAGCCGGTGGTGTGCTCGATGGGGAGCCTGGCCGCCTCGGGGGGCTACTATGTGTCGGCGCCCTGCCGCTGGATTGTCGCCCATGAGCTCACCATCACCGGCAGCATCGGCGTGATCCTCAGCACCTACAACTACCGCGGCCTGATGGACAAGGTGGGGCTGCGGCCGGAGACATTCAAGAGCGGCAAATACAAGGACATGCTGAGCGGCTCAAGGGAGCCGGACAGCATCACCCCGGAGGAGCGCGATATGGTGCAGGCGCTGGTGGATGAGACGTACGACAAGTTCAAGTCGGTGGTTGCCGATGGCCGGAAGTTGGCCCATGAGCGGAACAAGGACAAGGGACGCCCTCTGGCCCAGGACTGGACCGACTATGCGGACGGCCGCATTCTTTCCGGCACGGAGGCCTTCAAGCTGGGCTTCGTGGACGAACTGGGCGCTTTCGACGATGCGGTGAAGCGGACCAAGACCATTGCCGGGCTTCGCAACGCCAACCTGATCGAGTACCAGCAGCGGCTCGACTTCTCCGACCTGTTTCGCATGTTTGGACAAACCGACAGCAAGGCGGTGAGGCTGGATTTGGGCGTGGACATGCCCAAGCTCAGCGCCGGGCAGCTCTATTTCCTCTCTCCGACTTTTCTACACTAACGGTGAAAGGGGTCACACTTATTGCGCACCCGCTGGTGCAGCATAACCTGACGCGGCTGAGGGACTACCAGACCGGTCCGCAGGAATTTCGGCGCGTGCTCAGCGAGGTGGCGGCGTTGATGCTCTACGAGGCGACACGGTCCTTCGCGGTGGCGCCGATGGGGGTGCAAACCCCGCTGGCGCGGGCGCGGGGCTTTCGGCTGCGTCGCGAGGTGGTGCTGGTGCCGGTGTTGCGCGCCGGCCTGGGAATGCTGGATTCGATCCTGCAACTGATTCCCCATGCGCGCGTGGGCTTCATCGGGTTGAGGCGCGAGGAGACCACCCTGCGGGCCACCTTCTATCACAAAAGCCTGCCGCCGGACCTGCGCGAGGTCGAGGTCGTGCTGATTGACCCGATGCTGGCGACCGGCGGAAGCGCCGTCGCGGCCATGGATTTGCTCTCCGAGCACGGCGCCCGGCGGGTGAGGCTGGTCAACCTCGTGGCGGCGCCCGAGGGCATCCGGCATGTTCATTCGCATTACCCGGACTTGCCGATCTTCACCGCCGCCGTTGACCAGAAGCTGAACGGCAGAGGATTCATCCTGCCTGGTCTGGGCGACGCGGGGGACCGCCTATTTGGCGTCTGAGATGAAACGGGGCGAAAATCTGCTGATCGTCGCCGCGAGCGAGCGGGACGCGGACATGCTCTACGCGGTGGGGATGTTCGTGCCGGACCCGTTCATCTACATGCGCATTCGCGGCCGGAACTCCGCCGTGCTGAGCGATTTGGAGATCGGGCGTGCTCGCCGGGAGGCGCGGCGTTGCACGGTCCTGCCGCTCAGCCGCTACGAACGCCGGTTGCATGACGCGGGCGTGAAACGGCCGGGCCTTGCCGACGTGGTCGCCCTGATCCTGCGGGAGAAGCGCGTGCGGCGAGTGGTTGTGCCCCCGAGCTTCCCGTGCGGCCTGGCCGCCGATCTGCAGCGCCGGGGCATCCGTGTCCGCCCCAAACGCGGCAGCTTTTTCCCGGAACGCGAGCAGAAATCCGACGTGGAAGTGAAGAAGATCAGCGCCGCGTTGATGATGGCGGAAGTGGGGCTGGCCGAGGGCATCCAGGTCCTCCGGGCGGCCAAGGTCAGCCGCAAAGGCCGACTCCTGTATCGTGATGTGCCGCTGACTTCGGAGAAGCTCCGCGCCGTCATAGACACCGCGATCATTCAGGCCAATGGGCTGGCCTGCCACACGATCGTGGCGGGGGGCGACCAGGGCTGCGATCCCCATGAGCCGGGGTCGGGCCCCCTGCCTGCGCATAAGCCCATCATCCTGGACATCTTCCCCCGCTCCCAGCGGACCGGCTACTTCGGTGACATCACGCGCACCGTCGTGCGCGGCCATCCGAGCGAGGCCGTCCGCAAGCTCTACGCGACCGTCCTCCAGGCGCAGGAACTGGCCTTGAAGCGCATTCGCCCGGGTGTGCCGACCGCCGAAGTCCATCGGGCCGTGGAAGACTTGTTCCGGCGGGAAGGCTACGAAACGGGGAAAGCGGGCGGCCGTATGCGTGGGTTCTTCCACGGCACGGGCCATGGGCTGGGGCTGGAGATTCACGAGGCGCCACGCCTGGGGCCAAGCTCGAACGAAATATTGAAAGCCGGCCACGTTGTAACGATCGAACCCGGGTTGTATTATCCCGGGCTCGGCGGGGTGCGGCTGGAGGATGTGGCGCTGGTGACCGGCCAGCGCCCGCGCAACCTAACACGGTTCGAGAAGATGCTGGAGATTTGATTTGCCAACTTGCGAGAGGAACCCGGATAATGAGAGCGTATTATGGTGGTTCACGCGAAACGACGTAGCAACGTAAAGCGGACGAAGCGCCACGCTGCGTTGCGAACGCGCCCGGCGAAGGCGCCCCTGAAGCGCGCGCAGGTCGCCCAGCCGTTGCCGGAGGACGAGGAGGAGCCCAAGCCCGAGGACCTGGCCAAGGAGGAGGCCCTCAAGCCTGAGGAACCAGAACCAGCGCCTGCGGAGGCAGAGGCCGAAGCCAGCGAGGCGCCCGCCCCTCGGGAACGCGAGCGGTCCAGCTATGACGGCGATACCGCGATCAAGCTGTATCTGCGTGAGATTGGGCAGGTTAAGCTCCTCACGCCGCAGGAAGAGATCGAACTGGCCGCGCGAATCAAGAAGGGGGACAAGAAAGCCCGGGAGCAGATGATCAAGGCCAACCTGCGCCTCGTGGTGAAGATCGCCCGAGACTATGAGGGCATCGGGCTGCCGCTGCTTGACCTGATCAGCGAAGGCAACATCGGCCTCATGAAAGCCGTCGAGCGCTTTGATCCGGCCAAGGGAGGCAAGCTGTCCACCTACGGCTCCTGGTGGATCAAGCAATCCATCAAGCGCGCGCTGGCCAATCAGTCCAAGACCATCCGGCTGCCCGTGCACCTGGTGGATAAAATTTCCAAGATGCGGCGCACCGCCATGCGGCTGCAAGAGGAGCTGGGACGCGAACCCACGGACGAGGAACTGGGCGAGGAGCTGGGCATCACCTCGGCCCGGGTCGCCCAGATGCGCATGGCCGCCATTCGGCCCGCTTCCCTGGACGCGCCCATCGGCGATGAAGACTCCAACAACTTCGCCGAGGTGGTGGAAGACGAAAGCGCGGACACCCCCTACGAGAAGCTGGAGGAGAAGACCGTCACCCGCATGTTGCAGGAGATGGTCAAGACCCTAGACAACCGCGAGGCCACTATCCTGAGGGCCCGGTTCGGCCTCGATGGCGGCCCGCAAAAGACGCTGGAGGAGGTCGGGGTCAAGTTCGGAGTCACCCGGGAGCGCGTGCGGCAGATCCAGAACATCGCCTTGAAGAAGCTGCGCAAGATGATCGAGAAGATGGAGACGACCCGGACCTGAGCACGCCCATGCCCGAACCCCGCCCGACGCCCGCAGACATAGAACGCGCCGTTCGCAACGTCCCGGACTTCCCTAAAGCCGGCATTCAGTTCAAGGACATCACCCCCGTATTAGCCGACCCTCGGCTCTTTTGCGGCAGCATCGAACTGCTGGTCGAGCGCTTCAAGCCGGGAATGGTGGATGCCGTGGTCGGGATAGACGCCCGGGGGTTTATCTTCGCTGCCGCGGCCGCCGTCAAGCTGGAGGCCGGCTTTGTCCCCATTCGCAAGAAAGGCAAGCTGCCCTTTCAAACCCACGAGCAGGAATACGCGCTCGAATACGGCACCGCCACCATTGCCGTGCACGTGGATGCGCTCAAGCCCGGCAGCCGCGTGTTGCTGATTGATGACCTGCTGGCGACCGGCGGAACCGCGGCCGCCGCCGCGGCCCTGGTCCGAGGCCTGGGCGCGCAGATTCTGGAGATCTCCTTTCTCATCGAACTGGGCTTCCTGCATGGCCGGGAGAAGCTTAAGGCCTATCCCGTGCGCTCGCTCATCGTCTATTAGGGCTGTCTTCAAAGTCCGCGACTACGACCTGGCGGGCACCTTCACCAGCGGCCAGGCCTTCCGCTGGCAGCCACACAGCGACAATTGGGTGGGCGTCATCGGGCAGCGCTGGGTTCGACTGGAAGCTCATCCCTCCGGCATCACTGCCGAAACGGCGGAGCCGGCGGGCGATTGGGCATGGCTCACGCACTACCTGCAACTGGACGTAGATCTGACATCGGTCCTCAAGACGTTCCCCGCGGACGAACCGCTGCGCGCCGCCATCCGCGCCTGCCGGGGCCTGCGCCTGCTGCGCCAGGACCCTTGGGAATGCCTCGCGTCGTTCATTCTATCCTCCACCAAGCAAATCTGCCAAATCCAGGAGATCATCTCGCTCCTATGCGAGCGCTACGGCAGCCCCCTGCCGGCGCCGCCGGCGCAGAAGCCGATGCACGCCTTCCCGGCCGCCGCGCGCCTGGCGCGGCTGTCGGAGGCCGACTTGCGCGCCTGCAAGATGGGCTTCCGCGCACCATTCCTGCTGCAGACGGCTCGCCTCATATCGAGCGGCGCCTTCGACCTGGGCCGGCTCTCCACACTCCCCCTCGACTCCGCGAGGGCTGGCCTGATGGACCTGCCGGGAGTGGGGCGGAAGATCGCCGATTGCGTGCTGCTGTTTGCCTACGGACGCCTGGAGGCCTTCCCGGTGGATGTGTGGGTGGCCAAGGCCCTGCGGGAACTATACTTTCCGAGGCGGCGAATCAGCCTCAAGGGCTTGCACGAATTCGCCGCCGGTCATTTTGGCCCATACGCGGGCTACGCCCAGCAGTATCTTTTCCATTACATGCGGGTGTCCGGGCGAAACATTTTGCTCTCGGGCTGAATGCATCCTGTGCTAGTATGCGAGAGTGCAGAAACCTCTAGCTCGCACTATAGGGATGCTCTCCGGGTTGCGATTTCGCCTGCTGGCGCTGGTGGTGGTGGCCTGCATTCCGCTGGTCGCGTTGACGCTGCATACGGCCTCCGCAGCGCGCCGACGCGAGCGGGCCGCCTGGAACCAGCGCCTGCACCGCATCCAAGAGCTAGCTAACGCACAGGAGGCGCGCGTGCTGGACCAGACCCGGCAGGTGCTGCTGGCCTTGTCTGAGGCGGCGCCGGTCCGGTCCCGCAATGAGAGCGGCTGCCACCGAATCCTGAACGAAGTATTCGCCAACCACGGCGGCTACGTGAATATCGGCGTGCTGGGCACCAATGGCGAAGTCCTGGCCAGCATTCGGCCCCTCGAGGAAGCCGGCAGCCGGCCCGACGCGAGGATTTTCCGCCGGGCGCTCCAAACGCGCGGCATTGCCATGGGGCAGTTCCGTCCGGATGGCGAATCGGCCCGGCCGGTGGTGGACATCGGTTACCCTGCCATGGATCGGCGTCATGAAGTTCAAGCAGTCGTATTCGCGGCTTTGGACCCCGACTGGTGCGCCGCTTCGCAATCCGACCTCAAGCAGCAGTTGCCGCCGGCTGCCAGTGTGACCGAGTTGGACGAAACCGGCACCGTCATTGCGGGCTACCCGCCACCCAAGGGCGCCCAGACCCGGCCCCGGCTGAACGAGGCGCTCCGTCACGCCATGCAGGACGGACCTCAAGACACTGTCACGACGCGCAACGCCAAGGGCCTGTCCGTTTGGCACGCTTTCGCCGTCCGCCACAGCCAGCTCCTGGGTGCGGATGTCGTGACCGTCCTGAGCATTCCCGAGGAGGCGCTCTTCGTGAGCGCCAATCACCAGCTTGAGCGGAATCTAATATGGCTCGGCATCGCGGTCGGCCTGGCACTGGCGCTCGGCTGGGCGGGCAGCGACGTCCTTATCCTCCGGCCCATGCGTGCCCTGGTGCGTGCCAGCGCCCGCCTGGGCGCGGGCGACCTGAGCACGCGCACCGGGCTCCCCCACGGCCAAAACGAACTGGGCCGGCTCTCGCAAGCCTTCGACCAAATGGCGGAGGCGTTGCAAGTCCGGGAGCAGCAGCGCCAGCTCGCCGAGGAAACGCTCGAGACCCGCGACGCCGTCATGCGCCAGTTGCCGCTCTTTCCAGCGGCGGTATGCGTCTGCGACCAATTCGGAGCCGTCCAGCTCTACAATCGCGCGGCGGTCGAACTCTGGGGCTGCGAGCCGCCCGACCCTCACGCGGGTCAGAGCTATTGCGGCTCCTACCTTCTATTTCACCCGGATGGCACGCCGATGCCCCACGCTGAATCGCCTATGGCCGAGGCGCTGCGCACCGGGCGGCAGGTGCAGAACCGGGAGCTGGCGGTCGGCCGCCCCGACGGGACCCGGGTGCCGGTGCTGGCCAGCGTCGTCCCCATGCGCGATGGCGACGGCGGCCTGATCGGCGCCGTGAGTTGCCTCCAGGACATCAGCGAGCGCAAACGCGCCGAAGAGCGGCTGCAGGAAAGCCATGACAAACTGCAGCTTATGTCCCGCCGGCTCGTGGAAAGCCAGGAAACCGAACGACGGCACATCGCTCGCGAACTGCATGACGAAGTGGGCCAGACCCTCACGGTCGCCGAAATGAACCTCCAGGCGGTGATGAACTCCCCGAATGCCGCCCGCCTGCGCGAACACCTCAACGAGAGCCTGCAGGCCGTCGGGCGCGTGCTGGGACAGGTCCGCGATCTCTCGCTCAGCCTGCGTCCCTCGCTGCTGGACGATCTGGGCCTGGAGCCGGCCCTGCGATGGTACACCCGCCAGCAGGCAGGGCTGACCGGCCTTCAGGCCGCCTTCGACGCGGAGCCGCTGCCCGACCGGCTGGAGCCGGTAATTGAGACCGCCTGTTTCCGCGTGGCCCAGGAGGCTCTGACCAATGTCGTCCGGCATGCCTCCGCACGGCGCGTGGCGGTCACACTGCACCAGGCCGATGGGCGCCTGCACCTCGTGGTGCGCGATGACGGCGTAGGATTCGATGTCGAAGCCCTGCGTCAGCAGGCGGTTCAAGGCGCCAGCCTCGGCCTGCTCAGCATGGAAGAGCGGGCGACCCTCGTGGAGGGTTGCCTCCAGCTCAAGTCGGCCCCCGGCGAGGGCACCGAGGTCCATGCGTGGTTCCCGCTCAAATGGCGCGCCCCGCAGGATTAACATGCCAAAGACCACACCCAAACCCATACGCATCGTACTGGCCGATGACCATCCCCTGGTCCGGGCCGGTGTGCGCGAGAGCCTCAAGCAAATCCCCGACGCCGAGGTCGTAGGCGAGGCGAGTGACGGCCAGCAGGCCATAGAGCTGGTGAAATCCAAGCGTCCCGACGTCGTCCTCCTCGACATCTCCATGCCCGTGCTCAACGGGCTCGAAGCCACCGAGCGCATCATCAAAGCCGTTCCGCAAGTGCGGGTGATCATTCTCTCGCGCCACGAGAACGAAGAGTACTACTGGCGGGCGCTCAAGCTGGGGGCCAGCGGTTACGTGCTCAAGAATGCGCTCATCGCCGAGCTGCAGACCGCCATACAACGAGTGGCGGCGGGCGAAGTGTATCTCAGTCAGCAGATTGCCCAGCGCCTCCGCAAACAGCTTCCACTCCAGAAGATGGCGACCGCCCGCAGTCCCGTCGAGCAGTTGAGCCTTCGCCAGCGCGAGATTCTCCAGCTCATCGCCGAGGGCGAAACCACCAAGGGCATCGCCATCGTGCTCAAGCTCAGCCCCAAGACCGTCGAATACCACCGCATGCAGGTCATGCAGCGCCTGAACATCTTCGACATCCCGGGCCTGGTTCGCTTCGCTCTGCGCAACGGCTTGATCTCGCAGGAAGGCTGAAGCCCCGAACCAGCCCGGGAATTTCCCGGGTGACCTTCGGAATCTCCCAGTCGCGCCATCCGCCGCGCCTTCTAGCATGGCGGTCATGCAATTGCATGCTCAGTCAAGCTCGATCCTAAACGTCCGGTCCAATGGGGCGCACCCCAACCTCGCCAACGCCCTCGCCAGTAGAAATCCGAAACCCGAAACCCGGAATCCAAAAGGAATCCCAATACTCGAAACCCACATCCGCCAAGGCCGCTCTGGCTGCAGGGTGGGGTCATTGCTCGTTCAACTTGGCTGGGCGCTCTTCGCGCTGGCGCTCGCGCCAGCGGCGTTCGCCCAAAGCACCGTCACGCTGGCTTGGGACCCCAGCTCGGATCCGGCCGTGGTCGGCTACCGGGTTTACGAAGGCGGCTCCTGCCGCGCCTACACCAACGTCATTGACGTGGGGAGCGCCACCAGCGTGACCCTGTCGAACCTCATCTGGGGCGCGACCTACTTTTTCGCACTCACCGCTTATGACGCCAGCAGCAATGAAAGCCCCTTCTCGGGCGAGTTGAGCTTCACTGTTCCCTTCCCAAGCTCCACGGCTTCGAGCTTTGCCGCGGACTCGGGCACCTTCACGGCGCCCTTCGTTGACGTCGCCGGCAGCCTGACGCAACCCGTCACCACGGGGCTGACGACGGGCGGACGCGCCGTTTACAATTTCAGCGTCACGAACACGGGAGGCTACCTCGTCACGGCGCTGGTCGTCGCGCCCGACCTGGGGCAGAATTCATTCTACATCAATATCGACTCCGAGCCGACCGACCCGCTGATGATCTGGGACATCCCGGTCACCCCGAGCCTCAGCAGCCGCACGGTGGCCTGGAGAGGGAACGGCACAGGTGACCCCGCCCTGGACCAGTTCCAGCCAAAGGTCTTCCAACTGGCCGCCGGACCCCACCAGCTCATCGTGGTGGGCCAGGATGCAAACACGATGCTTGGCACGATCAGCATCCTGCCCGCCCCGCCTGTTCTCAACATCCAACTCCCGACCCTGGGAAGCGGGCAGGGACAAGGGGCGCCGGCATTCGCGACGCTGAGCATCTCCGGCCAGGCGTATCAGGCTTGCACAATCCTGTCTTCGACAGACCTTAAGACGTGGACCCCGATCGGCTCAGTGACGCTCGACTCGACTGGCGCGGGCCAGTTTACGGATATGTCGAATACCCCCAAGCCCTGCTGCATGTATCGCGTGCAGGCCGCCGCCACGCCTTCCTCTTAGGCCGGAACGCCGGCTTTTAGCAGGATTGGCTATGGGCGACTCTACTCAAGCCTCCATCCTCGGTTGCCGCTCTGCCGCGCTGGGAAATATCCCGATTAAGGCTGCTCCGGCGGTACGTTCGTGCTCGTGCCCGAGCCCGAAGGCGCGGTCTCCTTGAGGAACTGGTCCAGGATCGTCAGGTAAGTATCGGTAGCCAAGCCGGCCTCCTGTCCGCCTTGGCGTTTGAGCTCGCGCAGTTGGTCGGCGGCTGACTGGGCCTGCGCGCGAAGATCGTCCATCGACAGCTTCCCGCTCATGAGCCCATTGAGCAGCTCATCGAACTTCTGGTTGGCTTCCGGCCCGGCGCCCGCCATGAATTGCCTCTGCACCTGTTGAATGAGATTCGAATGCCCGGCCAGCTCGCTCATGCCCGCAATCGCATTCGTGGAGGCCGAGCCGCCCGCGGCGGGCGCGACGGAAGCCCTGGGAACCGCCGGCGATGCCGGTCCGGCGCCGCCGCCGCCCCGGCGGACGGCGCCCAGCGTGATCTGCGCCACCTTTCCGCGTGGCAATTGCACCGTGCCCAGCACCTCGTTCTGCAGCACGAGCGTGTCGGCGTTCATGGATTGCACCTTCCCGACATACCGGTCCCCGTTGACCATTTCGACAATGTCTGCCCGGGCCCAAAGCGCCGCCCATGCCAGCACACCGATGAGGAGCCCCAGCCTCAAACCTATAATGTGAAATCGCCCTTTGGTGAAGAAGCCTGTCCGTGTCATAACGCAATCTTAAGCCCGCCCGGCCCGCGCTGCAATGCCCAAGCGACCGGCTAAATAAATCCGAAATCCGAAATCCGAAGCCCGAAACAAATACCAAGACTCCAAGCACAAATGCTCAAAACCCACGCTCGCGGCAGGTTTCGGTCATTGCTCGTTTGAGCCTTGGTATTTGTTTCGGATTTCGGGCTTCGGATTTCGGAATTGGCGGGGCATCAACGCCCCCGGCCCTCAGACCCCCCTCAGCCCCCCCGCCCCCCGTCGCCGGGGTAAAACGCGTCCCCAATCAGCAAGTTCAGGTCATGAACCGCCAGCGTTAGCTCCCCATACCTGGCTGCCGTCTCCTCGCTCAACTCAGTCGCTTTAAGCCGCGTCGTGGTCCGGCGGAAACGCACGCTCAGGGCCGTCGCTTCCTCCCGGTCACCCAGCTCGCGGAGCAGACCCCTGACCTTCTCCGCTCGTTCCCGGGCCGTGGCAACAATGCGCAGCGCCTCGGCGTGCCGGGTCCGGCCCGCCTGCACGCTCTTCAACAGCACGCATTCAAACTGCCGGCAATACGCCGGACGGTCGGCATAAACCCGGCAGCGGCAACCTTCGAGAGCCGCACACGGCTGAGCCAGGGCCGGCCCCCGGCGCAACCCCCGCCTGACCGACACCGTCAGCCCGAGTGACCGCAGCCGTTCGATGTCATCACCGGACTGCAACTTGAGATCCGCGAAGATCACCCCATTGCAGCAAAGCCCGCATGCCAGGCAAATCCCAGCCGAAGCCGGTTGAGACGCCTTCTCAAAGCCGTTCGCCATCCCGCCAAGCTAAGTCGGCCACCCAGCCAAGGCAAACCAGCCTGGGCTGACCACCAAAACCCCGAAACCCCATCCCGCCTTGGCCAACTCGCCCTCTCCCGCGGGAATCACCGTAGTATCTCCGTATCCCCTCCGTCACCTCACCGTAGAACCTCTAACTTGAAGTTAGAGGTTCTACGGTGAGGTGACGGAGGGGATACGGAGATACTACGGTGAGAATTGCTCGGCGAGCCGGTGCGGGTCGCTGGGGAATGTCCTAAAATGGGACAGTTTAGCGTTGGTGGGGGTTGGCCGGGGGTAGCCTATTCAGGGCGCTCGTTACGGCAGTTGAGCCACCGGATGGGGTTTGGTGTAATGGGCGATAATGCCACTTGCGGGGAAATCGAACTGCGCCGCCCCGGCACAGCCTGGGGGCGGGCCAGAACGCTTTGTTGCAGACGGGAGCCCTTTGCGAGGAAGGGGCGAACTTGCAGGGCGTTAGCTCAAGGACCGCCGCGCAGGGACTACTTATGCAAAACCGGCTCGCCGCGCGTGTCGAACCGGGCGACGGTTGCTGAGGGTGATGGCGCCTTTGGCTTGACGTGCTCGCTGTACGCGATAAGCCCGGCCCCGATCATGATGCACACCACTCCCATCCAGCGTATGGGTGACACCTGCTCGTGCAGGAAGAACACGGCGGCCAGCGTTGCGAACACGAAGCTCAGCCCCGTAAGCGGCCAAAGGAGGCTGATGTCGCTCCGAGACATGAGGATCAGGAGGCTGGCGAAGAAGAGGGCCTCGCACAGCACGCCCAGGAGGATGTAAGCGTTGGTGACCCCGGCTTTTGCGACGCGCGCCACTTCCGTCAGGCTGATTTGCTGCGGCTCCCCAACCTGCGTGATCCCTTTCTTGAGCGACACCACGCCGACGGCTTCGAAGGCAAGCCCGATAATGAGAATCAGAAATAATCTGGTCATACTAGAGGTCCTGGTAACGAATCAGCTTGATCCCCTGCGTCGCCACCTGCGCCCGCACGCGAGGGCTGATCAGCGCTTCTAACTCTACCTTAAATTCATCGAGTGAGGGATGCGAGTAAAGCTCCGAATCGCCCGGGGGAAGGTCTTCCAGCAAACCGCTGACGTAGCCTTCGTCCACCCGCCCGTTCTGTAGCAGGCCGAAGACCGCCTGGGTATGCCGGATGCCGCGCGCCCGCAGCGCCGGTCGCGCACGCCTGGAAAGCGAGTGGAAAATCGCGACATGCAACAGCCGGTAGGCCAGGTGGCCGGACGCCAGGCGCAGGTTGAGCCGCAGGGGATCAAACGTCAGCCGCACCCGCTGAATGCCGAGCGGCTCTGCATCCGCCATCAGGATGTTGAAGACCGTCGGATGAAGGTGGAGGTGGAGATGGCCGTTGACGTGATCGAGCGGCAGCCCGGTGGCCTGGAATTTCTGGATTTGCGCGTGAATCTCCTGCCGCAGTTGTTCGCGCAAGCTCGTGCGGAAGAAATAGCGAAACCCCGCACCCGCAGGGTTGGTGGGGAACTCGTTGTGGCCATTGACCAGGCCGGGAATCCGCTCGTGCGGCAAGGCCGAATGCCCGCAAAGCAGGGTCAGGTGCAACCCCACTCCCAGCGCCGGGTTCTCGCGCGCCAGGGCTACCGCCTCCGCGCAGGCCGGCTCATTGACCATGAGGCTGGCGGTGGTCAAGATGCCTTCCCGGTGCGCGCGAATGACCGCCTCGTTGATCGAGGCGGACCGCCCGAAGTCATCCGCGTTGACGATGAGCCGACGCGGCGGCCCGCTCGGGCTAGACGCCATAGCTCGGCGCGGCCGCCCCGCTAACCAGCCGCCACCAGGTGCGCAGAATCAGCAGTCCCTTTTGCCCGCCGCTCAGCCGCGTGCGCTCGGGGCCGAATACGTTGAACCGCTGCGCCTCGAGTTTGCGCAGCAAACGCCAGTACACCGAACCCATCAGCTCCGCGGCGATCATCGAGCGGCGGTCCGCCGCCGGCAGCGTCGCCCTGGCCCGACTGTAGAAATGGCGGGCGCGCTCGGCCACGCTTTGCGCCAGCTCGTAAAACCGGGGCGAGTATTCGAGCCGCAGGATCTCCTCCGGGGTCACGTGGAACCGCGCCAGCTCCGACAGCGGCAGGTAAATGCGGCCCCGCCGCGCGTCGGATTGCACATCGCGCAGGATGTTGGTCAGTTGCAGCGCCTTGCCCAGGAACACGGCGTATTCCTTGCAGGCGGGGTCGCGGTAACCAAACACCTCGATGCTGAGCAGGCCCACCACCGATGCCACTCGGTAGCAATACACGTCCAGCGCCTCGTAATCCGCGTAGCGCTTGATCTCCAGGTCCATCTCCACGCCCTTGAGCAAGGCGTCAAAGTGCTCTAAGGGGAGATGGCAGCGGTGGATGACGGGCTGCAGCTCACGGTTAACCGGCAACTGGGGCACGTCCGTTCCACAGGCGCGGCGGACATCCTCGCGCCAGCTCGCCAGGCGCGCCTGCCGCTCAGGCACCGGCACCGACTCATCGTCCGCCACGTCGTCCACCTGGCGGCAGAAGGCATACAAGGCGGACATGGCATCGCGCTTGTCCTTGGGCAGGAGGACAAAGGCCATCGCCAGATTGGACGCGCTCTTGTGAGTGATCGCGCGGCTCTCGCGCATGGACTCAGGGCAGGATTTCCGGCGGCTGTCCGCTCCGGACGGGCGGCAGGCCGCCGGTTTCAGCCAGCGTCGGGTTGCGAGGCCTGAGTTCCCGGCGACGGCGGCGCGATCTAACCCTCTCGCCGGAGTGCTGGGTGCCCTGGGCGGGGGTGCTGGCCGCGCCAGTTGCGCTGTCGGACGCCGGCTCGCGATGATGACGCCGGTGCCTTCGCCGCCGTGCATCCCGGAAGAAGACAGCCCAGACGGCGATGCCCGCAGCTATGACCGTCATCGCGCC
>DATKNZ010000118.1:0-5065 GCA_035541055.1 Candidatus Acidiferrum sp.
ACTCTTCAGCACTAGCGTGCCGTTGGTGACATACACATTGGGAGCGGCGTAGATTTCCCACTCGTTATTGGCGTTGTTGCCACCAAGGGCCACCTGCCACTTGCTGGGATTGAGGGTGGTCCCGTCAAACTCATCGTGCCAGGTCAGCGTGTAGCCGGGATGATTCAGCTTGCTGTCCGCAAGGCAGAGCACGGGCCACAACAGTATTCCCAGGAACAGGACCTGCCGGAGTTTGGGGCGGCCAATCAGGGGCATGGACATGTAAAATAACTTGGCCGAGCGGCTCCCGCCAGCGCTTTGCTAGCGGCGCGCAGCCTTCAGGCTGCAGAAAACCCGACACCTGCAAGGTTCCGGGCCAGGCCGAGCGCCCCGCCACGTCGGCGGTTCTGCAGCCTGAAGGCTGCGCGCCACGGTCGGCTCGCGCTCCAGCGGCAGTGGCACCGCCCCTGGAGCAAAGGATCGCAGGCCGCTACTGCACCTGCACGCGGTAGAACCGGTGCGCGCCAGGATTCGGGTCCGTCCACGACTGCGGGGAGCCGGTGCCGGCCAGGGTGGCCACCATCGTCCAGTTGGCGTCGGTGAGGTTGTTCTTCGCCCATACCACATAGACGTGGCCGGTTTGCGTCGGGAACGAGAGTTGAATGCTGTTGCCGCTCGGCTCGGCAGCGATCGGCGGCCTGGCGAGCACCGCCAGGGGCGTGACCAGCGCGTAGCGGTTGGCGTTGGCGCTGCCGTCGGTAGTCGCGCGCAGGGTGGTTTGTCCACCCAGAGTCACGGTGACCAGTTGCCCGGTGGCATCCACCAGCGGCCACCAGTTGTAGATGCCCCAGCCCCAGTTCTGCAGGTTAAACTGGCCCAGGTGGTTGGTCGCGGTGGCCGTAACTTTATCAAGCTGGACGCTGCCGCCCTGGCCCGAAGCCATTCGCGCATAAACGTTGTAGGTTCCCGCCGGGTAAGTGTGCGTGTAGCTCGCCCAGGAGTTGCTGGACCAGTAGGCCAGGTTGTAGTCTTTCACGTTCGGGTCCGCCAGCTCAGCCGTGACGTATTTGGCCAGCGGCGGATAATCACCGCAGATATCAATGCCCAGCGTGAGGCCCCGTCCATAATAGGTGTAAGGAGTGTTCGCCAGCCAGGTTTCGCAATGGTAATCCACCTCGGCGGTCGCGGACTGGCCGAAGTAGCTGTCGTCCGCAGGCCCGGAGGTCGGGACGGGGTTATCAATGAACAGGCCGCTGTTGAAGTCAAAGTCCTCCGCCTCCCAGGTGTAGCTGGCAGGATTGAAGGTGTCGAAGTAGATGGTGGTAGTGGCCACGTTCGTATTGGCGTCCGTGACCGTGATGACCGCCGCGTAGCGGGGCACGTTGAGCGCGATGGGCACCGACGCGTTCCAACTGTTCGGCGTGCCGCTGAGCGTCAGTTGCGAACTCACGTCCACGCCGTTCAGGGTCAGGTTCACATTCGTGCCGTAGATGGGCACGGTGGGGTTGCTGGCCGTGAAGCGGAAGAAATTGGTCCCCTGAAGCTCCAGGGTGCCGTCGGGATAGACATTGCTGATGCGCGGCAGGTCGTTGCGCGGGGCCGTCAGCATGAAGAAGTTCATGTTGGCCCCTCCGGCCCGGGCGCGCAGGGTAGCGACGCCGTTCAGGCTCAGCTCGGCGTAATTGCCGTAGCGATCGCGCAGCGGCACATAGCTGTAAGTGTTCCAGCCTTGCGCCGGGAAACTGAAGGTGCCCAGGCCCGTCGTGGCCTGAGTGGAAGTGCCGGCGCCGGTAATCACCTGGTCCATGTAGATGGTGGCGGTTCCGGCGTTGCCGTTGGCCAGCCGGGCATACACGTTGTAGGTGCCGGCCGGGAAACTGCGCGTGTAGTTCACCCATTCGCCTGAATCGAAATAGCCCACGTTCCAGTCCTGCACGCTAGGGTCAGTTACCTGCGCGTCCAGGTACTTCTGCCGCGGCACGTCACCGCAGACGCTGGCGTTCATGGGATCGCCGGCGCGATACTGGTTGGCCGGGTCGTTCTCCGTCTCGTTCTCGTCCACGCCCTGGACGCCGATCAGGCCAAAGTAGCTGTTCGCCGCCGCGGTGGAAGTGGGCGTCGGGTTGTTGATATACTGGCCATCCTGGAAATCCCAATCCTCGGCCTCCCAGACGAATGATGGCTCGAAGGTGTCGAACCGGATAGTCGAGGTGGCCACGCTCCCGTTCGCATCGGTAACGCTGATGACCGCCGTGTAGGCCGTGTTTGTCTTGAGCCCGGTGTATGTCACCGCCTTGCTCGTCGAGCTGCCGGTGATCGCCAGGCTCGAGGAGACATCGGTCCCGTTCAGGCTCAGCCGGATACCGCTGGCGGGAATGGTCGCGCTCGGGGAGCTGACGTTGAAGACGAAGGTGTTGGTCGGCTGCATCAGGACCGTGCCGCTGGGATAAACCCCGCTGATCACCGGTAAATCGAGCCGGGCCGGCACCACGAAGAAGAAATTCATGTTGCCTGTGCCTGCGGTGATCCGCAGCGTGGTGACGCCGTTAAGGCTGACCGCAACCGGGTTGCCATACGCGTCGGCGAGCGGCACGTACTGGTAAGCACCCCAGCCGGTCCCGGTGTACTGGAAGCTGCCCAGCGGCGTGATCGCTTGGCTCGCCGTGCCCTGCCCGTTGGTCACCTGGCTCAGGTAGATGGTGGAGACGCCCGAAGCGCCGCTGGCCAGGCGCGCATAGACATTGTATTTGCCCGCCGGGAAGCTGCGCGTGTAGTTGACCCACTCGCCCGTATCGAAGTAGCCGATGCAGTAGTCCAGAATCTCCGGGTCAATGGCCTCGGCCGCGACGAAGTTCGCCCGCGGCGTGTCACCCGAGGGCCCGGTGGACATAAAGTCATTGGTGCGGTAAGTCTCCGGGCCGGTGTGGCCGATGTCGTGCTCGTCAATGCCCTCCTCGCCGATCTGCCCAAAGTAGCTGTCCGGCGCGTTGGTCGAAGACAGCACCGGGGTGTTGAAATACATCCCGCCCGAGAAATCGAAGTCTTCCGCTTCCCACAGGAATGTGGGGTTGAAGGTGTCGAACGTGATCGAACTGGTCGTGCCGACTCCGTTCGCGTCCGTCGCCTGTATGGTGGCGGTATAGGCCTGGTTCGTCTTCAGCCCGGAATACACCGCCGTCTTGCTCATCGCCGAGCCGGTGACGAGCAGGTTGGACGACACGTCCGTGCCATTGAGCGTCAGGTGAATGGCACTAGCGTTGATGGTGGCTGTGCTCGAGGACACCGTGAAGGTGAAGCTGCTGGTGGGTTGCATGAGTATCGAGCCATCCGGAGAGACGCCGCTGACGACCGGCGCCGGCAGGACATACAGGTTGGCATTGTCGAAATGCACCGCGCCGCCTGTCCCGTTGATGGCAAACTCAATCTTCACGGCCACCGTGCCCGGCGGCGCCACGTTGGTTTGCGAGTAGGTCGTCCACGGCAGGTTGGCGTTCCCCTGCGTTACGTTCTGAACAAAGGAGCTAATCGTACCGCCGCCGGCATTGAGGAAGAACATGCGCGATTCGCCCAGCGGGTTCCACCAGGCCTCGGTGTCGCTGTCCACGCTCAGGACGTAGGTCGAGCCGGCCACGATGTTCGTAACGATCTGGTAAAACCCGCCCCCGGCGGCGTTCCAGGTGCCACTCCAGCACACGATGTAGTATCCGCTGTCAACGGGAGGATTAGTCTGCCAGTTTACCCCGCCATTACCCCAGCCCCAGGCGGACCATCCGTCCGGGCCCCAGTTCGTTGTGGAGAGCTCGAACCCGGGGTTATACAGGAGGTTGGCTTGGGCGGCCCCGGCCAGCAACAGGATTGCCCCTGCCACGGCGCTGAGGAATGCCGCCTGCCAGCCCGCGTGCTTCAGCCCCGGCTTGCTGCCGGCTAACTGGGCAGGTTGGTTACAAGTTGGGAAGGTAGTGTCATGTTTCATAAGCTCATGCCTTTCATGCTCGATCTACTGCTCGTTACGACTGTGGACTATCTTGCAGTTACTGCGCATTGCGTAGTGGTTTATATTACATCGTTGAAATAGCGTCAATAGTGCTTTTACGCTTTTTCGCCTTATGGCGCACTGAGCTTCCAGAAGACCGCCTGCTCGCTACGCCCCCCTGCGCCGGGAGCTGGAGAGCTGTCAGGCCATGACGCGCCGCAATGCACGCGAGAGTAGCCATACCTGAAAGCCCCCTTGAAAGCTGCACCAGTCTTGGCAGATTCCTTACAAATCTTGGCTTGGCAAAGCGTGGCGTATGCCGCTCCTTCAGGACTTGGGAACACTCGGTGGCTCGATTCCCAGGATGTTGCCCTGGGCTGCGCCCTGGCCCCTCCCTAACCTCCCCGTATGCACACCGTCACCTCACCGTAGAACCTCTGCAAAGTTTGCAGAGGTTCTACGGTGAGGTGACGGTGTGCATACGGGGAGGCTCCGGGGCGGCTAGCGCGGCGAGGGCTCGGTTAACGCCGGGATGGCGCCAGGCTTCCCTTGACACATAGCGTACTGGATTGTAGTACACTGCTCATCATGCCTGAACAGATCGAGAGGCCACGCGCTGCCGCAAGTAGTTCCTTGCAGCCTACTTCCGTAATTCGACGCGGGGTTTTCGCTGTATCTCCAGCGCTCGGGGCGCTGGTGGCAGGATGGGCCCTGACGGTGTGTCTCCAGCCGAGCGCACTGGGGCAGAACGTGAATGGGGCGGAGACCCGGGCGCAGTTGCTGCTCATGCGGATGACGCTCGACGAGAAAGTCGGGCAGATGACCCAGGCGGACATGAAAGCCGTCAAAGACAAGGCGGACATTCGGGATTACGCCCTGGGCTCGATGCTGAGCGGCGGGGATTCGGACCCCCCGGACATCACGGCGCAAGGTTGGCTTGCGGCCTGCCGGGAATACCAGGATTGGGCGCTCTCCACGCGGCTGCAGATTCCGCTGCTTTACGGGATTGACGCGGTGCACGGGCACAACAACGTGAACGGCGCTGTCATCTTCCCCCACAACATCGGGTTGGGCGCCACGCGCGACCCGGCGCTGGTCGAGGAGGCGGCGCAC
>DATKNZ010000119.1:0-20724 GCA_035541055.1 Candidatus Acidiferrum sp.
CACCGTAGGTTCAAATTTCAACCTACGGTGTGGGTATGGAGGGGTACTGGAGGGGTAATGGAGGGGATACGGAATGGAAAGTCCGCGCTCCGGGCTAAAGGCTCGCCCGACGGTAGTGGCCAGACGCTCCCGCCCTTTGAATTCTTCCCAGAAATGATTTGCGCAACCGCGGCGTAAAGATTATAGTCCACAAACTGCATCCCAAGAAAGGTATTCTACCATGAAAAGATCACGCTCCTGTTCCTCCAACAACCGCGCGCGCAAAGTCGCGTGCACGGTATCGGCAGCCGCTCTCATGCTGGGTGTCAGCGAGGCGGCCACGGTCGGCCTGTACTTCCGCGTCAATTATTGTGCCGATACCAGATACAACGGCGCGCCCGTGACGATGACCGCTTTTGGCGTCGCAACTAACCAATGGCAAAACCTCACGCCCATGGACACTGGTTACGGTTGCACTCCCAATTGGACCGGCCCTTACACCCTGTCGCAAGTCATCAACACCACGACTTCAACCGATGGCTTGAACCCATTGCCTAATGGCTTACTAAGCATCACCTGGTCTGCGAATTCAGCCAACTTCGGCGGATTTGCGGGTTACGGGGGCGCCTACGCAGGTTACAATGCAGGGCCGCCTCATTACAGCTATGGGGCGCCGCTGCCGGGCGGCCCGCCTCCCCCGTTTTATACTCCACCCCTACCGTATCCAACCGGGGAGTGGGAAGTCTATAATTCGTTCCTGCGCGATGGGGTCAATTTCGGACCGCCGGGGGGCCCAGATAATACCGGCAACCAACCCGGCTACAGTGTTGATATCACCGGGCTGAAGTCCCTCTTCACCAACACACCCTTTGTCGTTCAGTTGGTGGCGTCGTCAGACTCCATGCAGTATCTGACGAATGCTTTCATCATTGACGCGACGGCGAATACGACCCAGTCCGTCGTTTACCCGAGTACTCCGCCGGTCGCCGATGTGAACGATGCGTCCTGGATTCGCGGGCACGGCGGCGGGTTGAGCACCGCCAGCGGTTCCTTGAACACCGACCATCTCAAGATTATCGGCAACCGGGCCGCGCATGCCGGCGACAAGGTCACCGGCTATAACTTCGCCAGCACTATCTCCGCCGCAATTATCACCGACAAGCCGGTGGTGACCATGTCGCCTCAGCCCGTGCTGGTTTGTGGGGGGGACAGCGTCACCTGGAGTGGCTTCGCCGTGGGCGTGCCCCCGCTCTCCTACCAGTGGCGCAAGAACGGCGTGCCCATTCCCGGCGCCACGACCACGACCTATGGCCTTACTCATGTGACGGTTGCCGATGTCGGCTCATACGACCTGTGGGTCACCAACCTCTACGGCTCCGCCGTCAGCGCGCCTGCGGTCGTCGGTGACAAGATCACGACTCCTCCGGTCGGCAACCTGGTGGTGGACTCCAACCCCAAAGGGCCCCAGCACAACGGTATCAATCATGGCGCGGTATGGATGGCCTCCAGCACGGACGGCGGGGGCATCACGCGCACCGGCGTGATGAGCTTCAGCACCAACAGCTCGACGCAGATCACGGTTGCGGGGGAGACGAACTTCAACTCCGCCAGCGGCACGATCATGTTCTGGATGCGTTCGAGCGGTGTGGCCAATCCGGTGGGCAACCCGGCGACGGTGTTGGACCGACTCTCCGGTACCTTGGGGACTGGCAGCGGCCTGGCCATTGTACAGGTTCCCGACGGCACGATGCGCCTCCAGCTCGGGTTCGGGCTGGGCTCTCTCAGCACGGCGGCCACGCCCGGAGCGGACAACCACTGGCACCAGGTGGCGGTGGTCTTCGATACCACCGGCAATACCGCCGACATGTTCTACATTGACGGCCTGCCCGACCTCGGTGGGTCGCTAACCACCTCCGCTTGGTCGTGGCCGGTGCCGAGCCAGGAGATCGAGCTTGGGCTATCGCACGACACCATAAGCTACCAGCCCTACAACGGGCTGCTGGACGACGTCCGCTACTATAGCCGCGTGCTCAACGCGGCGGAGATTGCCTTGGCCTACACCGGGTCGCTGGTGGACACGAACGCCCTGCTCATGCAGCTCAACTTCACGGCGGCGCCGGGGACCGGGATTAATCTCACGTGGCAGTGCACGGACGCGGTTCTTCAGTCCGCGGATGTCGTCACGGGACCCTATTCGGATGTGCCGGGGGCGGTCTCGCCCTACAGCGTCAGCCCGCAAGGAGCCGCCAAGTTCTACCGCTACCACGGCCACACGCCGCAGGTCATCAACGCCAACCCGTATTTCATGTAGGCTGGCGAGGCGTTCAGGCTTGTCGCCCTGAACCATTGGTGACATGCTTCGGGGCGCGCGGGCCCAAGCCGCGCGCCCGATGACACCGGTGGAATACCAGCGTAATCTCGAGGCGGCGCGCCGCTGCCTGCTCGAGCACGATTACGCGCCGGCGCTGGCGCGCTACGAGAAGCTCACGCGCCAGTTGCCGGGCGAGCCCGTAACGTGGGCGGAGTACGGCAGCGCGGCTTCCGGGACGGGACGCTTCGAGCTGGCCGACCAGTGCTGGCAAAAGGCGCTCAGCCTGGCCCCCAACAACGCCGACCTGATCGGCATGATCGGGCACCATTACCAGGGAATGCGCCAGCCGGAAAAGGCCGGCGCCTGCTTCGCCCAGGCCGCCGCCGCCGCGCCGCGCAGCATCAACCCCCGCATCAGCCTTGCCGTGCTGCTGGAGAAGAGCCATCGGCTCGACGAGGCCCGGGCGGCGGTCGAGGAGTGCCTGGCGATTGATCCGAAGGACGACCAGGCACGCTATTTCTCGGCGCTGCTGGACCGGCGGCAGGGCCGGCTCGAGTCGGCGGAGGCCCGGCTGCGTGATCTGATTGCCTCCGAACCCCGGCACCCGTACGTGCGCTACGCATGCCGCTACGAGCTGGCCCAAATCCTCGACGCCCAGGGCCAGTGCGATGAGGCCATGCGGCTGCTGGTGGAGGCCAAGCAGATCGTCGCCGCGCTGACGGACACCAAGCTTCTGTTCAAGAGCTACGACCAGGGGGCGGAGAGTGCGCTCCGGTTCACCCGGGCCCTGCCAAAGACGATCCTCAGCACCTGGGCGCAGTATTTCCCGGAGCCCAAGCGCGAGCCGATTGCGCCGCTGGCGTTCCTGGGCGGGCACCCGCGCAGCGGCACAACCCTGCTCGAGCAGGTGCTCGACGCCCATCCTGGGGTGGCGGCGCTGGACGAACCATCGGCTTTCCTGGACCTGCTCCAGCCGGAGTTCCACAAGTCCAAGGAGCTGTCCAGCGGACGGCTGAATACGTTGCGCCAGCTTTACATCCAGGCGCTCCTGCGCGAGGCCGGGCCTGCTGCCGCCGGCAAGCTTCTGCTCGACAAGAACCCTTCACCCACCGCGCGGCTGCCGCTCTGGCTCAAGGTGTTCCCCGAGCTCCGGGTGCTCATCGCCTTGCGCGACCCGCGGGACGTCGTGCTGAGCTGCTACTTCCAGAACATCCCTCTCAACGCGGCGAACGTGAACTTCCTGAGCTTCGACCGCCTCGCTCGGCACTACGCGAACCTCATGGACATCTGGCTGGCCGTCCGCGAATGGGAGGGCTTTGCGTGGGTGGAGGTGCGCTACGAAGATACTGTGGCCGACCTGCAGAGGGAAGGGCGGCGCGTGACGGAGTTCCTCGGGTTGGCGTGGCACGAGGCGCAAGGGCGCTTCTACGAGAAGAGCCGCACCAAGCAGCTCTATTCGCCGACCTATCAGGACGTGACACGGCCCGTCTATAGCCGGTCCGTCGCGCGCTGGCGCGCGTATGAGAAGCACCTTGCCCCGATCCTGGCGGCGCTTGAACCTTATTGCCGAACCTTTGGCTATGACTGAACCCACCATCCCATCCGCGCGGCGCCATACCGGCGCTGCCTTCATCCTGGGCCTGACCCTCGCGCTGGCTCCGGGGCATCCGGTGTTGGCCGACTCCGCACCGGCCACGAACACCGCTTCGCGGTTCCCGTGCAATCCGCAACAGATTGCGCACTACACCGCCTACCGCGCGGGGCAGGCGGTGCGTATTGATGGCCGGCTGGACGAGAAATGCTGGCAGGCCGCGCCGCGCTCACCGCGGTTTAGGGATATCCTGACCGGCAAGCCGACGCTTTACGACACGCGGGCGGCTGTGCTCTGGGATGACCAGAACCTCTACGTAGCCTTCTGGGTCGAGGAGCCGCATGTGAAGGCTACGCTCACCAGGCACGGCTCGCATATTTACGAGAACAACGACGTGGAGGTCTTCATCGCCGGGCGCGATACCTATTACGAGTTCGAGATCAACGCCCTCAACACCGTGTACGAGGCCTTCTTCATCTGGGAAGACGCCTACGACAAGGGAGGCTACGCCCAGGCGGCGGAATTCAACCGCACGAATCCCCTGGTGGTGCCCTTTAACGGCGTGGGCTTCACCAATCATCCGCGCGGGATGCGGCTCGGCTCGTGGGCATTCGAATTCCCCGGCCTCAAGACGGCGGTGCACGTGGACGGCACGTTGAACGACGACAGCGACACGGACCGCGGCTGGACGGTCGAACTGGCCTTTCCGTGGCAAGGCATGAAGTGGCTGGCCAAGGCGGATGGTCGCGCCCTGCCGCCCAGGGACGGCGACGTTTGGCGCATAGACTTCTCCCGCTTCAACCAATACAAGGCGCCGCCGCCGGCCGAGGATTCCAGCGGCTGGTTCTGGAGCCCGCACGGCGTGTGGGATTCGCACATCCCCGAGTGCTTCCCGTATATCCGCTTCTCGACCAACGACGTGCGGCGGGTGACGGGGCAATCCAAGACCGCCGAGTAACCCACTTTGAAGCGAAGTATTGACCTACTTGTCCTGTTGGAAGAGGCGGAAGTAGAGACTCCCCGATTGGGAAGGAAGCGTCACACTGTTAGTGGAGCCGCTGCTGGTAATGGTTCCGCCGTAGGCTACCCAATTAGTGGTGGTAGGAGTGGCATTGGTTTGGAGGGTGATACTGCCGGCACCGGGCAACGGCACCCACCAGAGCAGAACTGAACCCGGAGCGCTTCGGGGGATGGAGATTTACTGCAACTGGATAGCGTAAAAGGCAGGGGGGCCGATGGGAGCGGGCAGGTTGCTTAGGCCGAAGGCGCCGGTGGCGTCGAAGGTGTTGGTCGCGACAACCTGCCAATCGGCCAGCGGCAGGTTCGCATTGGTCGAGCATAAGAGCCAAAACAGTTCCTGCGGCTGGCCGTTTGTGCCGCTCAAGAGCAGCATGTTGCTGGTCAGCGAGATGCGCGAAAAGGCCGGCAGGGGGGCCTGGGCGATTCTCAGCACGCCGTTTACAGCCAGGTCGGTGGCGTCCCATTTCAGCCCGGGGCCGGGCACCGGCGGTAGCACGGACGTGAAGGCCCCGAAGTAAGAGGGGGCGCCGAACAACCTGAAGCTGTCGTTGGTCGTAAGAAGGCCGCTGAGGTTCGTCAGCAGCAGGCTGCCGCCGAGGGTCAAGCTTCCTCCGACCTGGAGCACGTCGTTGGTTGCCGCGGTGTGGCTCAGCTTCATTTGCGTCGTGCCACGGAGAGCTGTCGCCGCGGTGACTGTGAACGTCCCGATCGCGCCTGCGCCGGGCGCGACCGTGGCGCCTGCTGACGCGGTTAGCCGCCCGTTCAAGGTGCCGCTGCCGCTTAAGACCTGGCCGCTGTTTAAGGTGAGTGATTTATCGCCCCGGCCGCTGACATCCAGCACGGCTCCGGAGGCCACGGAAATGCTTCCGCTGTTGCTGATCGCGCCGGTCACGGCCAGCGTGCCGGCGTTCACACTGGTGGCGCCTGAATAGGTGTTCGCGCCTGCAAGGGTCACGACTCCGCCGCCGTCTTGGGACAAGGTGCCGGAACCGGAGACCACCCCAGGCAGGCTCAGGCCGTCGGCGTGATTGAAAACGAGCGTGCCGTTGTTGGTGATGTTGCCCGCGCCCGGATCGCCGTTGGTATCCGCCGCGCCGAATTGCAGCGTGCCGCCGGAGATGGTGATGCCTCCAGTGAAATCGTTGCTGCCGGAGTTGTCTATGAGCAGCGTGGCAGCGCCGGCTTTGGTCAGGCTCATCGGCCCGGTGAGACTGCCTACGCCGAGGAACGTGTAGGCCTTCGCGGTGTTGCTGACGGTTACGCTGTTGGGTGCGAACGTATCGGTCAGGGTGACATTGGTTGCCCCCATTACCGAGTCGTTGAACAGCACGGGCGTGCCGTCGGCGTAGGTCAGGTCAGTGGTTACATTGTTGCGCCAGTTCGCGGTCTCGGTGTCCCAATCTCCGCTGAACTCGCCGTCCCAGGTGAGAAACGCATCGGGCGGTGTGTAGTTGGTGATCACGAGGTCCACGGTGTGGGCGGCAAGATGATTGGAGAGGTAGCCGCCATAGACGGCGGTGAGCGGCAGGGCGCCGAGCCTGAAGTTGAACCCCGCGCCACCCAGCGCGCCGGCATAGCCGATGAGCGGGAACTGGGCCGGGAGCGTGCCAATCGCCGGGAGCGAGGCGACGGCGATCACATTTGAGCTGCCGCCGGTGAGGAGGCTCGCGGCGTTGAGGCTGGTCACGCCCGCTGCGACAGCCAACTGCAGCGTGGAATTGGTGAGGGCCACCGCGGAAATGGGTTCAGCGGCCGTGCCAGCCGTGCCGGTGAGGGCGAGCGTGCCGCTGTTGAGCGAAAGGACATTCGTGCCGCTCCCCGTGCCCACGCTAATGCTGCTCGCCGTGACCGAGCTCCCGTTGACCGCCAACGCGCCGGAGGTGTTGGTAGTTCCGCCGCCGCCGCTGGCATGGCCCAACTCGAGGAGCGTGTTGACCACGAGCTGCGCGTTGCTGCCGTTCACATTCACACGGCCAACGCCGGCGCTGGTTGCGCCACTCGCCGCCTGGTAGCCGAGCTGCAAGGTGTTCACATCAAGCGTGCCCGAGCCGAGCGTCAGCACCCCGTAGCTGTTGGCGCCATCACCCTGCTGGCTCTTGCCGACGATCAGCGTGTCCACGAGGGCATCCACGCTGCCGCCCGTGAAATCGTTGGTGCCATTGGCCGAGCTGGAGCTGGTGCTTTGCAGGGAATTGTCCGCAATGTTCCACGAGCTGACGCGGCTCACGCCGTCCGAGGCGCGGAAGATGGCCGTGGGGTTAAGCAGGCCGGGGTAGAATCGGAGCGTGGCAGTCGCCTTCTGGCGGGCGATGGTGATCGAGTCGGCGAAGATTGCGTTGCTGGCGCCGAGATAAATGAAGTTCTGGCCGCCGTTATTGGCGTGGTTGTCGCCGGCGCATATCCCGGGCGAGCCGATGACGGTGAGGTTGTTGGTCTTCGCGAGGTTCAAGGTGCCGGTGGCGCGGTTGACCGGCCCGACGCAGCCGACCAGCACCTGGCTGAGCGAGGCGGTGAAGGAGCCGAGGCCGGATAGGTCCAGCGTGGCGCGCTGGGAACCGCCGCTGTTGGCCGTGCCCTGGCGCACGATCAGGTCCGCGCTGGCGTCGGTCATCACCAGCGCGCCGCCCGCGCCGGTGATGGTGCTGAAGACCGCCTGGCCGGCGCCGTTGTCGGTCTCGGTCCCGACCGTCAGGCCGTTAACCCCACCCAGGATCAGCGTGGCTCCCGGAGCGATCAGCGTGGTGTGATTGCCGTTCGTGTTGCCGTATTGCAATGAGGCGATGTTCCCCCCGAAGCCGGCATCTACGTAATTGTTTACGTTGGACGTGGCCAAACCGGCGGCGCCCGGGTCGTAGAACTTCACGTCATCGAGGAATTCCGGGGCCTCGGCCGGAGACCAGTGCCCGGCGGCCGACCAGGTATTGGCCCCTGCGCCGGGGCCGTTCCAGACAATCACCGAGGGCGGGTGGCTGGAGACGGTCAGGGTAAAGCTGGTGCTGCCGGTGAGGCCCAGGGGGTCGGTGACGGTGATGGTGATGAGGGACGCGCCGCTTTGATTGGCTGTCGGGGTGACGGTCACGGTCAGATTGGTGCCGCTGCCGCCGAAGACGATGTTGGAGTCCGGGACGAGGTCGGGGTTGGACGAGCTGCCGGATATCGTGAGCGTGGCGTTGGAGGTGCCGCTGATCGTGAAGGGAATGGGCCCGGTGTTGGCGTTCACGGGGATGGTCCGATCCGCGATGCTGGAGATCGTTGGGGCCGCGCCCAGGACCGAGAGCACGAGTTGGGGCTGGGCGCCCGGAGTGGTGTTTTCGCGCGAAGCGTAGGACACGGTGTTGGTCGTGACGGAGAACAGGGCCAGGGAGAACTGGCCGCCTCCCGCCAGGGCATCGAGCACTTGCGGGGTGACGTCGAATGAGACGGGCGCTGTGGTGGAGGGAATCCACGTGGCGAAGCGCTCGCCGTAGCCGGGCTGGTTGTTCCAGGTCAGGCCTGTCTCGGTCCAGGCGCTGGAGTTCGCCACGGCGACGCCTTGTTCGATGCCGCTGGCGCCCGTGCTGACGGGGGTCAGGACGACGCGCGCCTGGACTACATCGCCCGAGACGCTGCTGAGGTCCCAGCGCAGATAGGCCTGCTGGATGTTGTTGGCCGAAGGGTCCTGGCGCACGGTCAGGGTGGTGGCCGTGCCATAGTTGAGGGCGGCGCTGGTGCCGCCGCGAACAGCGGCGTCGGCGGCGGGGGTGAGCGAGGATGTCATCACGACGGCATTGGGGGCGACCTGCAGTTCGAGCATGGCCCAGTCAATGCCGAGGTCGCCCTGCGCGGCGACGTTCAACTGGCCGTTGGTGAGCAGGTTAAGCTGGCCGGTGAGGTCGAGCACGCGGACGGTGGTGTTGGTGCCGGTGCCGATGGGCAGCCAGCCGAGAGTGGCGAAGGCGAAGGCGTTGCTCGTGCTGTTCAGGCATAACGTGTCGCCCGCGCCGGAGCTGAGCGCGCGCATGGACACGGAGAGCGTCGCGGCCACGATGTGCTCCGTGGGCGCCAGGGCGTATTGGAAGGTGAACGGAACCCAGTGGTTGTTGGTGACGACGTCGAAGGCATCGAGCGGCTGGCCGGCGGCGGCGGTGCGGACGGCGTTGCTCCAGGTCAGGTCGAGAAAGACTTTGTCCCCGCCTGAGGAGCTGGTGAACTGGTCAATGTCTCCCAGCCAGTAATCGCGGGTTTGCAGGTGCGCGGCGGCCAGGCGGTCCTGCAACTGGGAGAAGTAGAGGCTGTCGGGGAAGACATTCGTGGCGCCGGAGCCCGAGTGGTCATACTCGCCGGGGGCGTGCGGCATGTTGGTGTAGCCGATGTTCCAGGCCGTGCCGTTTTGAATCGGACCGACCGAGCCGATGAGCCAGTTATGCGCGCCGGGCGGGTTCTGCACAATGAAGCCGCCGGCGGCGTTGTTCCAGATGACGCAACTGGCGCCTTCCCAGCCGTGGCCGGTGCCGTAGTTGCCGGCGTTCTGGATATCGTTGTTGCCGCCGTGGACGGTAATGTTGTCCCAGAGGTCGGCAGTGGCCCAGCGCTGGTGCGGCCCGGCCTCGGCGTGGGCGTTGTCGCTCAGGCCATCCACGAAGGCATTCGGGCCGATGGTGAGGGATTGGGTGACGAACTGGTGGCGGTCCTGGCGGGTGTAGCAATTCTTCACGAGGCAATACTGCACGTCGTTCATGACGAAGGCGTAGCGCCGGCCGCCGGTGATGATGGAAATGGGGTCGAGGCTCTGCGAGTCCTGCACGGTGATGAACTTGTCGCCGCTGTTCAGGTCCACGCAGGAATAGCCGAACCATTGCGAAACAACATCGCGCACCCAGCCGTGGAGGGTTTTATCAAACTGGATGAAGGTCCAGCCATGTGTCTCGTTGGTGGTGCTGCCGAAGTAGTCGGATTTCGCATAGATATGCTCGATGCCGACGTTGGTGATCAGGCCGGGCCAGGTGAAGGGGCGGATGGTGCCGTTGGTGTAATGGGCATCAATGGCGCAGGTGATCGGCGCATCCACGAAGACGTGGTTGCCCTCCAGGTGCGTTATGACGCGGTCCATGTCTATCATGTAGCCGCTGGCGGTCCAGGGGACGTCGGGCGGCGGGCCAAGCAGGTCCATGCCCAGGTCATGAATCCAGTTGCTGGTGGCGACGCGCCGCACGAAGACCTCGGCGCCGACATACAGGCCGTTGGTGTTGTCCACGTAGAAGCTCCGCGCGCCCACCGAGACGTAGTTGTTCGTGATGTTGCGCGCCGTGCCGCTGGAGGCCGAGCCGGAGCCGGTGACCTCGATGAGCGTGTATTGGTTGGAGGCCGTGGCTTCGAGGACGGTGCCGCTGCCGTTCGTGAAGCTGCCCACACCGCGCAACACGACGCCGCTGGTCCTGATGGTAATCGTGTTCGAGCAGGGATAGAGCCCGGCGCTCAGGAGCACCGCGCCGCGGAAGCCGTTGGTGTCGGGCGGCAGGGCGGAAACCTGGTTGATGGCGGCCTGGATGTTGGCCGTGTTGTCGCCGCCGACCGGGGAGACGGTCACTTTGACGGGCACGGTGTTCGAGGAGGGCAGGGGAACCGAGCCGCCGCGGTAGCCGACGCCTGAGTAGTCGAGAATGCGGTTGCCCAGGGGGTCCGGCTGGGAGATCAGGCGCCCGCTCGGGCCGGGGAACACCCAGACGCTGAGGTTGGTAGCGGCAAAAGCGGCGGGCAGGGGGAAGCACAAAGCGAGCACGGCAACCGTTGCGGGGCGCATTGTCGCCAATGTGGCCGGATGCCTGCTGTTTGGCTATCGAACAAATGTTCGACTCCCCATTTACGATTTACCATTTACGATTTACCAGTTCAGCGCTCCCATGGCGGGTGCACGCGTAAATCGTAAATCGTAAATCGCAAATTGAAGGCTGGTTTCCTGATCCCGGCGGTGCTGCTGCTGGCAAGCCCTGGAGGCGGCGCCGATCCCAGTAGCGACTCTTTCTCCATCCCGCCCAAGGACAGCCCCGAGATGGCCTGGTGGCGCGAGGGCATGCAGGGCCATGACGCGCGTATGCAGTGGTGGCGCCAGGCGCGCTTCGGCATGTTCGTGCACTGGGGGGTGTATTCCGGCCTGGGCGGCACGTGGCAGGGGCGGCAGGTGCATGGCTACGCCGAGCATATCCAGCGGATTCTGAAGATCCCTATTCCTGTTTACCGGGAGCAGGTCGCGGGCAAGTTCAACCCCACGGAGTTCAACGCCGACGAGTGGATTCGCACCGCGCGGGACACCGGGATGGGTTACTTCATCATCACCGCCAAGCACCACGACGGCTTCGCCATGTATGACTCGAAGGTGAGCGATTATAACATCGTCAAAGCTACGCCCTTCCGGCGCGACCCCATGAAGGAGCTGAAGGCGGCCTGCCGGAAATACGGGCTCAAGTTCGGCTTCTACTACTCGCAGGCGTTCGACTGGGGCGACGCCAACGCGCCGGGCAACGATTGGGACTACGACAATCCCGGCGGCGACAAACTGCTCCACGGCGGGAAGAACTGGTGGGAATCCAGCCCGGAGCTGCTGCCCAGGGCGCGGAAATACGTGGACCAGAAGGCCATCCCGCAGTTGCTGGAGCTGATCCATAACTATGATCCCGATATCCTGTGGTTCGACACCTCCAGCAAGCTTCCGGAGAGCGAGAACCTGCGCATCATGAAGGCCGTGCGCGAGGCCAAACCGGGGATCATCATCAACGGGCGCCTGGTGCGAAGCTGCGGCGACTACATTTCGACGGCCGACCGACCGGCGGAGTTTGCGCCTCATGACGGCGATTGGGAGGGCATCCCGACGACCAACGAGTCCTACGGCTGGAACCAGAACGACCACTCGCACAAGCCGCCGGCGCATTTCATCCGGCTCCTGGCCAAGGCCGCGGCGCGCGGCGGCAATATCCTCATGAACATCGGCCCAATGGGCAACGGGAAGATGGACCCGCAGGACGTGGCCATCCTTCAGGGCATTGGACAATGGTGGAAGACCAACGGGGAGTCTATTCGCGGCACCAGCCGCACCCCGTTGCCTGTGCCGTCCTGGGGCGAGTCCACCCTTAAGGGAGACACGCTCTACCTGCATGTGTTCAACTGGCCCAGCGATGGCAGGCTGATCGTGGGCGGGCTGAAGAGCCCGATCAAGCGCGCTTACCTGCTGGCCGAGGCCGGGGCGCCTGTTCCAATCGAACGCCTCAATCCGCTCGACCTGCGGCTGGCTGTGCCGGCGGCCGCCCCCGACAAGGCGGACTCGGTGGTGGCTCTGGAGTGCGCGGGCGAAGTCGTGGCCGACCCGCGCCGGCTGCTGCTGCCCTCGGTGCCGAGCGACACCCTCCGGGTCTTCGACGGCCAGCCCCACGGGAAGGGGCTGCGCTTTGGCGCCGGCAAAACGCGCGATGCCTATGTCGAGAACTGGACAAGGACGAACGAATTCCTCTCCTGGCCCGTGCGCCTCGACAAGCCGGCGCGCTACGACGTCCTCGCGGTCTATGACGCCAATGCCGGCTCAACCGGCGGCGCCTTCAGGGTCAGCTTCGGGAAGAGCACCTTATCCGGGACGGTGACCGCGGGTACGAACGTGCAAGCCTCTCTGGGCCAGGTGCAGCTCGCGCCCGGCGCCCTCGACATCGAGGTCATGCCGCGCGAGATCAAGGGCGCCGAGCTGATGCGGCTGCGCAGCCTCGTGCTCAGGCCCGCAGGCCCATAGCCCCGTCTAGAACAAACGTTCAATGGCGGGCGGTCGCGTTGCTTGCGACTATGGAGCGCATCAACTTGTAGCCGTTAAGCTTCGCGAACGCATGCGCTGATGTTGCAACAACGAGCCTTGGTCCACCGAAACCATCCATCAATCCTATTATGAATACTGCTCATCCCCGAACCGTCCTGGCGGCGATCCTGGCCGCCGGCCTCAGCACCGCCAACCTCGCCCTGGCCGACAGCGAACTATGGGTCGGCAACCCCGGCGTGACCGCCACGACCAATTGGTCGGACACCGCCAACTGGTCCGGCACGTCGCATAGTCCGAATAACAACACGCTGTTTTTCGACAACGGGGTTGCTGTGGGCACACAAGGGCAGGTCAACAACGTGGTGGACCTTAGTATCAACTGCTATGCCCTGGACTACACGAACTCGACGGGCTTTCACACGACCTTCATTGCGGATGGCCAGACGCTGACCATCAGCGGCAACAACAGCGGCCCGGCGCTGACGCTCATCCCGGGTGCCCAGGCCTCGCCGATCAACACGATCATCGGGACTAACGGCCTGCTGCTGATCACCGGCGGCTCCGCCGGCGGGATCACCGTGACCACGACCAACAGCGGCGGCACGGGCATTCACCCTACCCTCGACCTGAGCGGCCTGGGGACGTTGATCATGACCAATACCACCGGCGCGGCCGCCATCAACGTAGGCAACAATGCTTCGCGGCCAGGCGGCACGCTTCTACTGGCAATGACGAATATCCTCGCCCTGCCGGCGACGGGCACCGGCGGGTCGGCGGCGCTGGTTGTGGGTGAGGCCACCAGCAACAACGGCAGCAGCCCGGGAGGTGTCCTGGACCTGGGCATCACCAATGCCATCTTCGCCGGCAACATCGGTGTCGGCTTGTCAAAGCAAAGCGTCGCCACGATCCAGTTCAACCCGGCGTTCCTGGCGAACAACCCGGTCGTTTACCTTCGTGGTCCCGGCGGCAGTGCGGTAACGAACTGGGCGATTGGCGACGGCATTAACACCAGCGGCACGAGCACCAGCCCGGGCGGCACGGTCAACCTGAACGGCGGCACCGTGAACGCAGTGGTGAACTCCATGTGGCTGGGCAAACCTTCCCAGACCAGCGCCACCGCTCCGAGTGCTAAAGGCACCTTGAGCTTCAATGCCGGCACCTTCACCGTGGTCAACCTGACCAACGCCTGCGGGGTGGCGCACACGACGGGTGGTGCAGGAACGTCCACGGGAACGATCAATGTGGCCGGCACCGGCACCCTGGCGGTCAGCAACCTCGTGCTGGCCCTCCTCCCCAGCGGCGCCTTGGCCTCGACCGGCACGCTCAATGCCACCAATGGCACCATCGCCGCCGGGACGATTGTGGCCGCTGGCGGCAACAGCTCCCTGAACCTGGCGGGGGGCACGCTCTACCTGACCAACACCGCCGGCGTTATGGGCCAGCCGCTCACCTTGCTTTATGCTTCCAATTCCACAATGCAACTGACGATCTCAGGCAGCGCCGCGCCTATCGTGGTCACCACCTTGAACGTGGACGGCACGACCAACGTCATGAACTTTGCCAGCATCCCGGCGATCGGCCTTTATCCGGCGCAGTTCCCGGTCATTTCGTACGGCGGACTCACTGGGTCGTTCAACTTCGGGCTGGGCACCTTGCCCGGCAGCTACCAGGGTTACATTTCCAACAACACGGACAATGCCTCGGTGGACCTCGTCATCACTGGCAGCGCGCTCAAGACTGACACGTGGAATGGCAATGTGAGCGGCAACTGGGATACCACCACGCTGAACTGGGTCAGCGGCGGCAACCACGTCGCCTACCAGCAGGGCGACTTCGTGACGTTGGATGACACGCTGACGGGCACGGCCAATGTGGTGCTGGCGACCAACCTCGTTCCGGGCGCCATCGGCTTCAATAACTCCACCAACAACTACGTGCTCAGCGGCGCATTCAAGATCACCGGCGTGACCTCGCTGGCCAAGCAGGGGTCGGGCTCGGTGACGCTGAGCGAGACAGGGGGCGACGATTTCAGCGGCGGCATCACGGTTGGCGCCGGCACGTTGATCCTGGACAATGCCAACAGCGCCATCAGCGGCGGGCTGGCCGTCAATAGCGGCACGGTCCAAGTCGGTAATAACGACACGAGCGGGGCCCTGCCCTCGGGCAGCGTCGTCCTCAATGACAGCAGCGTGCTGGTCTTCGACCGCACAGACAGCATCTCGGTGGGCACGGCGATTGCCGGCGTGGGTTCGCTGACGCAGAACGGCAGCGGCACCGTGGCGCTCACCGGCGCCAACGCCTACACGGGCAATACGACTGCGAACGCCGGCACCCTCGCTTTGAGCGGCTCGGGCACTCTCGTCTCCAGCGCAGGGGTAACGGTTAATAGTGCCGCTTTCGACGTTTCAGCCCTCAGCCAACCGGCCCCCTTGCAGAGCCTGACTCTGAACGGCGCCAATATCGCTGTCTCCCTCAGCGTTGGCATGTCGGCCAACATCACCTGCGGCAATTTGACGTACGGAGCGGCGGCCAGTCACATCAACGTGCTGTCCCTTCCCGCGATTGCCAGCTACCCTGTCACGTTCACCATTATCCAATCAACCAATGGGGCCAGTGGCACCTTCAATGTCGCTCCCGGCACCTTCCCGGCGGCGACCCCGGCCTATGGGGCCACCGTCGCGCCGAACGGCGACAATACAGCCGTGCTGCTCACGATTGCCAACGGCCCCACAGGCGTCCGCTCCGGAGTATTCTGGGTGGGCACGGACGCTCCGGCCAACTTCAACTGGTCGGATGGCGCGAACTGGCTGCTGCCGGGCGCTCCCGGTGCGGGCGAGAACGTCTTCTTCACGCCGGTGGCGGCGCAAAACGCGCCGGCCATCTCGCCGACCGGCGGCGGCATCAATTCCCTGAATATGGGCAACGTCAATAACATCGTGGACGCCAACTTCACGATCTCGTCGCTGACCTACACCAATGCGGATGGTTCTTTCCATAACGCCTTCATCAACGACGGCCTGACGCTGGACATGACCAATACCCTCACGATTGGCAGTACGTCCCTGGATTTCGGCAGCGGGGCAACGGAGACGGTCAGCTTCGCGGGGACGAACGGCACGGTGGCTGTCAATAACACTAACGCGACGGTGTTTGTTGGGCTGGGCAGCGGGACTACCGGGAGCCACTGGGCCACGCTGGACATGTCGGCCCTGGGGACTTTCAATGCCAACATCAGCCGGATGATGATGGGAGTGGGCAGCGGCAGTTGCGGTATCCCCTTGGCGCGGCAGAGCGCAATCGTCTATCTGGCGCAGACGAACATCATTGTGGCCTCGCTGGCGGTTTCGGGCACGGAAACCAGCGACACCAGCGCCTCGGCCGTCGCGTTCGGTATCGGGGACAACGACGGCAACAACGGCTCGGCCAGCTACCTTTACCTGGGCCAGACGAACGCCATTTTCGCGGACGCCATCGGCGTCTCCCGGCAAAAGCAGGACGCCAATATGCTGTTCAACACCGCCTTCACACTGCCTTCGGCGTATTTCCGTGGCCGGAGCGGCGGGAGCGTCACCACCTGGAGCCAGGGGGATGGAGTGGTCAACGGGGGCGGGGCGGTGGGGCCCACCGGCACGGCGGACTTCACCGGCGGCGTTGTGGATGCGCTGATCAGCACGATGTACGTGGGCCGCGGGGCCAACAACGGGAGCGGCAGCGGCACCTCCACGGGCACGCTGACCTTCGACGGCGGCCTGTTCGACGTGACCACCTTGTATGCCGGGTACCAGCCAACCAACGCTGCGAAGACCGGCACGGGCACCATCAACGTCAATTCCAACAGCACTGCGGGCCTCGGCGCGACCTTGCGGGTGCGGGGCAATTTGAACCTGGGCGTGAGCGTGGGCGGGAGCACCGCCAATGGCACGCTGAATATCGCCAACGGCGCCGTCCAAGCCTTCAACATCGTGCCGGGACTCAACTCGACCATCAGCGTCGCGGGCGGCACGCTGGTGCTCACCAACCCGCTGGGCAGCGCGACTTCCCCGCTCGCCACGCTGAGCCTGGCGCCGGTGGCCGGCTCCGGCCAAAGCGCGACTCTCCTCTGCCTGCCTGTCCGCACGAACGCGGCCGGCATTACGGTGACCACGCTCAACCTGGATGAGCAGGACAGCACCACCAACATCATCAACGTGGAGTCAGTCGGCCCGGTGGGGGCGACCCCGGTCGAGCTGCCGCTGATCCACTATGGGACACTGAACCCGGTGAGCGGCAGCACGTTCAACGTCGGTCTGGGCACGCTGCCCAGCGGCTACGCCGGCTACCTGGTCAATGACACGGTCAACAACAACATCGCGCTGATGCTCACGAGCGCGCTGCACCCTGTGCCGCGCATTACCTCGCTGAGCGTGACCTCCGGCACAAACGTGGTTCTCGGCGGCGTCAATGGCTTCGCCAATGTCACCTACTCGGTCGTGACGTCCACGAACGTGGCGCTGCCGCTGGCGAGTTGGACGCAGGCAGGCACGGGCATATTTGCACCGGACGGCAGCTTCAACTTCAGCGCAAGGGTCAGCGCGTCCGATCAGCAGTTCTTCAGGCTGCGGGCCCCATAGGTTTCTGGGGGACCAAGGCCTGGGGGTTAGGATGGTTGAGGTGGGCCGCCGGGTTGCTCTCCAGCCCGGCGGCCCTGTTTAGGGAAGCCTCGTAGAACAAACGTCCAATGTCACCCGAACGCCCTGCCGGGCACACTGAGAGCGCTTGAATCGAAATCGAACGTCGCTTATGCCACCAGGATGCCGCACCTGGCGCCGCGCTCGCCTTGATCTGCTCCTGGCGGCGGCGGGGTTGCTGCTGTTCGCAGCCTGCGGCGCGTCGGCGGTCGAGCGGCTGACCCTGAACTTCAATCCCGGCTGGAAGTTCATCAAGTCCGACCCGCCCGGGGCTGAGCGCCTCGGCTTCGATGACAGCCAGTGGGCTATCGTCTCGGCGCCGCACACCTTCAACGATACCGACGCCTTCGGCGAGTGGTCCCTTGTCGGGCACATCGGGCAGACCAACCAGTGGTCGGGCCGCACGTGGTATCGGAAGTCCTTCACGCTGCCTGAGGCCTGGAAGGACCGCCGCGTGTACCTGGAATTCGAGGCGGTGCGCCAGGTCGCCGAGGTTTACTTGAACGGGCAGCCCCTGGGCACGAACCGCACCGGGTTCATCCCGTTCGGCTTCGATCTGACGCCGTATCTCCGCTTCGGCCTGACGAACGTCCTGGCGGTGATGGCCGATAACCGCTTCACGCACGAAACCGAGCTGGGCCGCATCGCCGCTACGGAACTGCCCTGGAATAGCCCTCACTGGCATCCGGCCCATGGCGGCATTTACCGCAATGTGTATCTACACGTCACCGACCCGCTGCACATCTCGCTGCCGCTCTACAGTTCTCTCCAGACGGCCGGGCCGTACATCTACTCGACGAACATCTCGGAGCAGGCGGCAACGGTGTGCGTTGAGCTGCCCGTGCAGAACGACCTCAGTCGTGAGTCTCGCGTCCAAAGTCCTGGATCACCGCCCGCGACTCAGGACTCAAGACCCAAGGCTCAAGACTCAAAGCGCGTGACGGCGCGCGTCGAAGTGCTGGACCGGGATGGCAAGCCCGTGCTCCGGCTGGAGGAGACCCAGGCGATCGCCGCAGGCGGCCAGGGGACGTTCCGGATGTCGGGCAAGCTCAGCGCGCCGCAGCTTTGGGAGCCGGACTATCCTTACCTTTACCGGGCGGTTTGCACTCTCGCGAACGGCGACTCCTGCACTGTGCCCTTCGGCATCCGCCAGGTGCGCTGGGACTTGAAGACAGGGTTCTATATCAACGGCCACCATCTCAAGCTGCGCGGCTGGGGCCAGCGCCCGACCAGCGAGTGGCCCGGTTTGGGCGCCGCGCAACCGGACTGGATGCACTATTACACGCTGGCGCTGATGAAGGACGCCGGCGGCAACTTCATCCGCTGGGGCCATTGCGCGGGCGCGCCGGCTGATATCGCCAGCGCCGACGAACTGGGCCTGCTCACGCTCCAGCCCGGAGTCGATGGCGAAGGCGATGCCCGGGGGGAGGCATGGACACTTCGCGCCGCCGCCTTCCGCGACATGCTCATCTATTACCGCAACCACCCGTCGATCATCATCTGGGAGGGCGGCAACCAGAAGGTCACGCGCGAGCACGCCCGCCAATTGCGCGGGCACAAGGACCAGTGGGACCCGTATGGCGGACGCGCCTACGCCCACCGTCGCGCGGATGAGACCACCGGCGAGTTCATGGACATTGACCTGGGCACGGAAGGCGGCCGGCAGGTGCCCGGGCTGCCTGTAGTCGAGGCCGAGTATGATCGCGAGGAATCGCCGCGCCGCGTGTGGGATGACTTCTCGCCGCCGAACTTCGGCTACCCGGAAGCCAAGGGGCAGACCTACCAACTGACCTCCGAGCAGTACGCCGTCAACCAGGTCGGACAGTGGATGAGCAAGCTGGGACAGCCCTGGCATTGCGGCGGCGCCAACTGGATTTTCTCTGACTCGACCAGCGGCGGCCGCGTGGGCTGCGAGGTGGCACGCACCGGCGGAGAAGTGGATGGCGTGCGCCTGCCCAAGGAGGCCTACTATGTCCTGCGCTCGATGTGGCGCAACGACCCGCAGGTGCACATTATCGGCCACTGGACGTATCCGGCAGGCACCCGGAAGACAGTCTATGTTGCCTCAAACTGCGGCGAGGTGGAGCTGTTCCTCAATGGCAAGTCGCTGGGACGAAGCGCGGGCACCAACCGTTACCTGTTTCCGTTCGCGAACGTGGCATGGCAGCCGGGCGAGCTGAAGGCGGTGGCCTACCGCGACGGCAAGGCGGCGGCCAGCCAGAGCAAGCACACCGTGGGCCCGCCGGTCGCCCTTAAACTCACGCCACTGCTCGGGCCGGGCGGATTCCTGGCCGACGGTGCAGATGTCGCCCTGGTGGATGTCGAGGCGATGGACGCGCAGGGGGAGCGCTGCCCGACGTTCCAGCAGCGGGCGGACTTCGACCTGTCCGGCCCTGGCGTATGGCGCGGCGGCTACAACAGCGGCAAGGCGCACTCCATCAATAACCAGTTCCTGGACCTGGAATGCGGCATCAACCGGGTGGCCGTGCGCTCAACTCTCGTGCCCGGGACGGTGACCGTGACGGCGCGTTGCGGCGATCTCAAACGGGGCGCGCTGACGCTGACCAGTCTTCCCGTCGCGATTGAGCACGGATGCAGCCGCACTTTGCCGGCGTTGCCCGCGCAGCCGGCCTTGGAGAAGGTGAGCACCGAGGACCTCGTCGTCCTGGCCGAGACCCCTATCCTCCCCGGGAGGGCGAGCGTCCCCGCGAGCCCTGATCTTTCGCTCCCACCAGTAACCAGGGCTCGCGGGGACGCTCGCCCTCCCGGGAGAGGAAATTCTCAGCCCGCCCCGGGGCGATTCCTGAGAACGTTCTCCTATTCCGGCCCCACGGGCGCGGTATGTGTGCGGCAAGACGCCCGGGATGGTGAGAAGATCTACGCCGATCGCGATTACGTCTTCACTGCCTTGCCCGCCGCGCTCCTGGGCTGCGATTGGGTGCAGGCCGCCAACGCCGACAAGCTCTACAGTGCCGTGGACCTGATGGAACTGGCGTCCGGCGTGGACGGGATCATCTACGTGGCGGAAGATGGGCGGCTGCCCACGCCGGATTGGCTCCAGCGCCAGTTCAAGCCCACGGGCCTGTGCCTGAGCGTCAACGGGCAGAGCATGAACGTCTTCGAGCGCCGTGTCCGCAACGGGGAAAGCCTTACGCTGGGCTCCAACACCGAAGATCGAAGACTGAAGGCCTCCAACATGTACATTGTCTTCGTCAACGGGGCTGAGGGCGCTCCGAGGGCTGGCTCGTAGTAGCGCCGGGGCTGCCGCTTGGGGAGCTCCCACGGCCCCCAGCCCTTCATTGGGACTACGATCCTCAGCGTAGCGGCGTCTCGGCAGAGCGCCGCTGGTTGGACCAAAGGAAAGTCACCGGCGCGCTGCCGAGAC
>DATKNZ010000120.1:0-19651 GCA_035541055.1 Candidatus Acidiferrum sp.
CATTTTGATATCCGAAATCACCAGGTTGAAGAGCCGTTGCTGGGTGAGCCGCAGCGCGGCCTGGGGATCGGTCGTGGCGTCCACGAGGTAGCCTTCGCGACGCAAGGCCTCCTGCACGCCCGCACAGAGGCCCTGCTCGTCATCCACTACCAGTATTTTGACCTTCGCCTTGTCCATCTCAATCAGAGGCTCATTGCTATCATTTCTCCACTAGCTTTGAGATGTAGCCTCGGCTGAGGCGCTCGGAGCCTGTTCGGGCGCCCCTGTGGTTTTCAGCGGCAGCCGCATCGTGAACAGCGCCCCGCGCGCGGCTCGATTCTGCGCAGACAAGGCGCCGCCGTGCGCGGTCACGATCTGCTGGGCAATCCACAGGCCCAGCCCGCTGCCTTCGGCTTTCGTGGTGAAGTAGGGATCGAAGACGGATGCCAGCTTATCGGGCGGGATGCCCGGGCCGTTGTCAGCGACCGTTACGTGTACCTGCCCGTCGGAGATGGCTCCCGTTAGTTCCACGTGCCCCGGCTTCTCGACCGCCTGGATGGCGTTGATCACCACGTTGAGCAAGGCTTGCGTCAGCCGCACGGGGTCGGCCATGACCGGGGGCAGCGAACTATCCAGGCGTGTGGTGATTTCGATGCCGCGCGCCGCTGCCTCGGGCCGCAGCAATTCGCAGACGTGGGTGAGCACCCTGGCGATGTCCACCGGCTCCAGGTCCACTCCCGCCGGTCCTGCCAAGCGCAGGAACCGGTCCACGATGCCTTCGAGGCGGTGGAGTTCTCCGTGAATGATCTCCAGGCGCGCCGTCAGCTTGTCCCGCACGGCCGGCTCCAGGACGGCCAGGTCCTCCTCGAGCAGTTGGAAGTGAATGCCGAGCGAACTGAGCGGGTTGCGGACCTCGTGGGCGAGGCGGCCCAGCAGGCGGGCGAGCAGGTCACGCTTCTCGGCGGCTGCCAATTGCGAAGCGTCCTGCCCCAGGGCCTGTGCCAAAATGCTTTCCACTATCCTGCACGATAGGAAAGCCCGGCCCGGGCGTCCAGCCAAGGTCAGCGCCGGCAGTTTGTTAATCATGGGCTGTGGTTTGGGGGCTCCGAAAGCTCGCACCCCACAGAGTCCGCCTCTCTTAAGCACTTCGGAATCAGTTACTTATCCTCAAGCACTATCGCCTCTGCGCCTGCCCTGCCTGCCCTGCACTTGCCTCAAGCCGCGCGACGCCCGCCCGCATCAGTGGCGTGTATAGGGCGATTCCCCGGTGTGTCTCCCATGGGGAGCGATCCACATGGGAGATACACCGGGGAAGCACCTTATGCTGACCGTGGAAACGAGCGGGTTTAGAGGGGTAAGTAGCAGCACAGACGGGACTTACGTTGCCGGAGGCCAAGGAAGGGCCAATTCACCCTAAGTGGCTGCATTTTGCCACCGTGCTCTACAGCTCGTTCGGGGCAAGCGCGCGGACGGCGTCCTTGGACCAGGCGCATTGGTTGCGCGAATCGCACAACACCCAGCCGCCCAGCCCGGCGGTATGGCAGGCTTTGACCACCGCCGTGACTTCGGGCCGGAAGGCTGTGGCATCCGGCCCCAGCGGCGCCCCGCCCTCGACGTAAGCGCGCCACTGCCGCATGTCCGCCCCCCAAACTGTTTTCAGCTTCTCCAAGTCCTGGACGTTGCGGAGAGGAGCATGGAAGGACTGCACCGCCTGGGTCAACCGGTCCATCTCTTTGCCCTGGCGCGGACCCTGCCAGCGCAGCACGACCTCCGGTGCCAGCGACAGGCCTATGTTGCTCGGAGCCAGAATGTCGGCTGCCTGGGACAGGAAACTCAGAATGGTGCTGAGACGATTGGCGGGGGAGTCATGCTCGGCATAGCTGGCGTCGGGGAACTCGCGGTCGCCAGGGAACCACACGCAATCGAGCTCGATCTCGTCAAACCCGGCCGCGGCGGCTTCCTTAATAACGGCGAGCATGTAATCCCGCACTTCCTTGCGGTAGGGATCGGGCCAGACGTTGCTGGGGTGCGAGCCGGCGCGGACGGCCCAGTCGGGATTGTGCTTGGCCAGCAGCGGGTCATGGAACGTGGCGAGCCGGCCGACGACATAGATGTGCTTCTCGTGCATCTGCTTGAGGAAGCCTGGCATGTCGTTGAACTTGATCGCGCCGAAGGCCCCCACCTGGCCGGCGTTGGGCGCGCCATTGTAGAAGGTCATGCGGCCTTGCCGGTCTTTGATGTCCACGATCAGCGTGTTCAGGTGCTCGCCATCCAGCAACTGCAAGGCCCGGGCCCGCGTGTCAGGCATGCCGAGCGCCGCGTAGGACAGATAGATGCCGTGGGTCTCCAGCGGCTCCAGTTCAAACCGCGGTTGCTTCTGCGCAGGCGCCTCGCAGCGTTTGGGCCAGAAGCCCGCGGCCCGCAGCAGCAACGGCTGGCCCGGTTCCAGGTGGTTCACGGCGAACTCGCCTTTGGCATCGGTAGAGGTGGCCTTGCCAGCATGGAAGACCGTCGCGTTGGGGATGGGGTTCTTGGTTTCGTAGTTTACCACGGAGCCGGAAGGAGCAGGACGGCAACCGGCAAAGAGAGCGGCACCCAGAAGCGCGCAGGCCACAAGAAGAAGCGGAAACATCCAACATCCAACATCCAACATCCAACATCCAATGAGTGAGCGCAGGCCGCGCGTGCCCATTGGCTGTTGGATGTTGGATGTTGGATGTTGGATGTTCCCAATCCTCATAAACTCAGGGCTTCAAGCTTGAGCTCGCGGCGGCCAGGCGGGCCCAGTCCGGGTTAACGGGGTGGTTGCCGATGGGCAACACCGACCAGTTGATGGAGCGCGGGTCGCGCAGCTTCCATATCTCGCCGTGGCAGTCGGCGAAGGACAGCGCGTAGGAGTTGATGTGCCGCGTGGCCGGCGCATCGAGCAGGCCGCGGTCACCCTTCATGTCCACGGCGAACCAGCCGTCGTTAATGCTGCGCTCGTGCTCGTCAATGAACACCCACGCGCTGGCCGGCGAAGGATTCACGATGTCCGTGTCGCGCTTGAACACCATATAATTGCTCTGGCCGGCGACCCACGTGCCGCCCATCCAGCCGTTGATGGAATAGCTGCGCACGCGGCGCACGCCGTCCACGGCGCTCGTATCCGCCGGGCAATGATAGATGCCGGTGGAGTGGCTGTATTGGTATAGCGCGCCGAGCTTGATGCCGTTGACGTTGGTTGAATCCTTCACTCCGGGCTGCACCGGCGGGTAGATCTTCGTGTCGTCGTTCATGCTGCCCATGACCCAGGCATTCGTGTTCACGGCGCCGTGCACGAAGTAGAAGATCGAGACCAGCTTGCCCCCGTTGTCGTCGGCATACTGGCGCCAGCACATCGTAAGCTGGTGGAAGTTGTTGACGCAGTAGGCCTGCTGGCTCCGGGCCTTGCCATTCGCCAGCCCCGGCAGGAGCAAGGCAACCAGTATCCCGATGATGGCAATGACGACCAGCAGCTCGACCATCGTGAACGCGCGGGGGGTACTTCTGCACACGATTCTGACCTTGGTAGGGACGCCTCGCCGAGGCGTCCGGATGCGCCCGAAACGAGCGCCTCGGCGAGGCGTCCCTACCAAGGGCGCCTGGGCGGAAGGTGAATGCGGAGGGTTCATTCGATCAGCTCGATGGGAAACATAACCCCGGCGGTGCGCTGGAGGATGACCGCCCGCTTGCGCAGCATAAAGGGCGTGGGCGAGGTTGGGTCCCAGGTCTTGGGCCGGGGCAGGATAATGGCGAGCGTGGCCGCCTGTTCCAGGGTCAGTTCGCGAGCGGGCACGCCATAATAGTGCTGGGCGGCGGCTTCGATGCCGTAGATGCCGTCGCCCAGTTCGATGGAATTGACGTAAAGCTCCAGGATGCGCTTTTTGGGCAGCAGGATTTCCATCCAGACCGTGTAGTAGGCCTCCAGGCCTTTGCGGAGCCAGGAGCGCTTGTGGTATAGGAAAAGCGAGCGGGCGCATTGCTGCGAGATGGTGGACGCGCCGCGTGCCGGCCTGCCGGTATCCTGGGCCTGCTCGAGCGAAGCGCGGATTTGGCCCCAGTCAAATCCGTGGTGCTCGAAGAAGCGCATATCCTCCGCCATCCAGACGCAGGTGAGGAACGTCACCGGCGCATCGCGCAGAGGGATGGGCTGGTAAAGCAGCGGCGCGGCGGGGACGCCCGAGAGCTTGCTGTGCATCCAACGCCAGACAATGGGCGCGGTGACCGTTGGCTCCGAAAAGCGCAGGCAGGCGACCTGAATGGCCGGCACCGCGGGCGCAATAAACGCCGCGACGGCCACGCACTTGATCGCCTTCCACACCCCTGGCCTAAGCTGATTCACCTTTCTCTTCTCTTATTAAGCCTCGGGCCGCAAAAGTTACGGCACCTCGGAGGTGCCGCCCTTGCACGCGGTAGCTTGTCCTGTCGCTTTCTATTCAACCATACAGACAACGTACGGGACGATTTGTGTCTAAAAAAAGCGGGCAGGGACGTCTCGCCGAGGCGTGCCTGCCCCGCAGCCTGTTGGCGCCGCTCCTGCAGGGCTCCCCGGCGATTCCCTGGCGTTTGCCCGGTGAGTCTCCCATGTGGGTCGACCCACATGGGAGACACACGGGCCAATCGCCAGGGAATCAACGGGGAGTCAGGCGCGATGAGGGGCAAACAGCGCCCGCTCGGTCCGGCAGGTGTCCGATTTTGAGACACTTGCGCCGGGGGGTATCTGTTTAGCCCTGACATGCCTCAAGGCCGATAAAGTGGCCGATAAAGTCGCCGAAAGAGTCCACTTTATCGTGCACTTAATCGGGCACTTTATCCGGCTCAGCAACGTCCCAGGCCGGGCTAAACACGCAGACCCGGGCAGGGATTCTCAGCTACCCACCCACGAGCGCGTGCTCCCGCTCGAGCAGGGTCGGATGCGAGTAGTAGAAACCGCTGTAGAGCGGGTGGGGGGTCAAGTTGCTGAGATTCTTCTCATTGAGCTTGCGTAACGCGCCGACAAGCGAGTGCGGCTCCTGCATGACCTCGGCGGCGTAGGCGTCCGCCTGGTACTCATAGCGACGCGACCACCAGTGCGCCAGCGGCGAGAACCAGAAGGTGACCACGCCCGCCAGCAGTCCGAACAACAGCAGCGCCGGCACGATGCTGCCCGGCTCAAAGCCGAAGCCGTGGTAAAACCAGGCCTGCTGAGCCAGCAGCGAAATGAGCCAGAACCCGGCGAACGACCCGAGCGCCGAGGCCACCATCATCTTCGGGATATGCTTCTTCTTGTAATGGCCGATCTCGTGCGCCAGCACCGCCTCCAGCTCCGGTTCGGCCAGTTGCTGGATGAGCGTGTCAAAGAGCACGATCTTGCGGAAGCTCCCGAAGCCGGTGAAGAACGCGTTGGAGTGACGCGAGCGTTTGCTGCCGTCCATGACCTGGATGCTTCGGGCGCGGAAGCGCGTGCGCTCAGCGAGCCGGAGCAGGCGCTGGCGCAGGGAACCTTCGGGCAAGGGCGTGAACTTGTTGAACAGCGGCATGATCAGCACCGGCGCCAGCACCAGCATCAGCAGTTGGACCACGACCAGGGCGCCCCACGCCCAAAGCCACCACCAGGCGCCCATCCATCCGACCAGCTTGAGCACCAGCACGAGCAGCGGATATCCCAGGGCGATGCCCAGCAGCAGGCCCTTGAGGCGGTCGAACCACCATAGCTTCTGCGTGGTCGTGTTGAAGCCGAAGCGAGCCTCGAGCCGGAACTGATCGTACCAGTGCAGCGGCAAGCTGGGCAGCGACAGCGCGATGCCGACCGCGCACAGGAATGCGGCCATCGCCCAGGCTGAACCGCCCAGCCAGTGGTTGAACAGGCCGAACCCCCACGGTAACACGCCGCTGAACAGCACAACCAGCAGGACTACGGCGTCATACGTGGTCTCGACCTGGCTGAACCGCGCCTGGGCCAGCGTGTACTGCACGGACCTGGCGTAAGTCGCTTCGTCCATGACCTTCTGGAAGGCCTCCGGCACCTGTCCCGCGTGTGCAAGCACGGTGCGTCGGTTCAGACGTTCAAGCCACAGCGCCGCCGCGCACCTTGCCGCGATAAGGGCGGTTACAGCGGGAGGCAACAAACGATCCAAAGTCATGTCCTGCACCAACCTACCAGCACGAAAGCGCGGAGCGCAATCGCACCCTCATAGAGGAAATCCGAAGTCCCGAAGGCCGAAGGCCGAAAGAAATCCGAAATCCGAATACCGAATCCAAAGCCGGCCTGGAAACCGGCCCGGGTGCGCGAAAAGTTCTCCTCTTCGGATTTCGGCCTTCGGCCTTCTTTCGGCCTTCGGGTTTCGGCCTTCAGATTTCCCCGCCTTACTCCTTTTCCGCCTTGGGGTTTGGCACCTCCGGCTGCGCCTTCGGTGTGACAATGAGCTTGCCCTCCTTCACCTGCACGCTCTCCAGGTTCTGTAGCACCGTCATGGTGTTCGGCTGGTTGGTCAGGCCCGCCGCGAAATTCACCGCGCGCAGGCTCTGCATATACATTTCCGGCAGGGGCTTGCCTTTGACTTCCAGCGTCTGGGGCGAGACAAAGAGCACCCCGTGTTGGAGGGACACGTTGAAGGTGCCGCTACCGTTGAGGTAACGATTGCGGAACATCTTCCAGCCTATATCTGCCAGCGGCAGGCTCAACTCCCCTTTGACCCGATCGCCCGCGAAGCTGACGTAGAACTTGCCTTTCAGCGAATTCTTACCCTGGCTCGTGGCGATCAGCTCGTTGATGTCGTCGGCGGTCAGCTCCAGCGGCGGCGCGGGACGGCCCGCCCGCATGGCTTGCTGGAACTCCTCGAAACGCTGCTTGAGCTTGGCCGCGTCCGCCGAGGACATCTGCACGGTCGGCAAAGCCATCGGCTGGGTATCGGTGTACTGATTGACCATGGCGCTCAGCTTCTTCTTGCCGTAGTTGAAGGCAATCACGCCTAAGATGGCGATGACCAGAAGCAGCACCAATCCGCTGATGCAGCCGTAAAAGAAACAACCGCGACGCGCTTTGGGGGGTTGGCCGTTCATAGGTGGTGGTGCTTGGGTCATAAAGAAAGGCCGAACCGTGTTACGTGTTGCGCTTTGCGCGCCCATGCAACGCGCAACACGCACCACGCAACACGGTTCGGGACGCTCATGCTCGTTTCACCGCCGCCCTACTTCCTTCCCTTGTAGAGATTCATCTTCGGCCGCAGTGGCGGCGGCAAAGGAATCCGGGCCGGTTTAGCCGGTTGCGCCGGCGGTGGCGGCAGGGCAGGGGGCGTGGCCAGGGGTTGGATCTGACCCGAAAGCCAGTCCGTCGCGTTGGGCGCCGCTTCGCCGATCTTCACGTCGGGCACCTTCAGCTCGCCGATTTTGAAATCGCCCAGCGGGTTCAAGGCTGCCGGCGGCTGGCCGAGCGGCGCCGCAAATTCGGGACGGACGCCCCTCATCTCCAGCACCTGGTAGCCGTTGACCAGCCAATCTACGCGGCCTGTCTCGATGTCCACGATCAGCCCATGCACCGGCATTCTCGGGCCGATGATCGGGCTGTTGCGGACGATGTCCACCGCCTTGATCACGTTCGCCCGCTCACTGGAGAAGACGCCAAAGAAGTCGTTCACGTTAGGCGGCAGCGCGTGCCGATCTATGCCCAGGGCGCCCAGGCGGTCGACCAGCTCCATTGTCGTCGTCTTCGTTACCTGGCAATCCGTGTGGCCGATGATGGCAATTTCCTTGCCGCCCTTGATGGCGCAGGCGAGGGCGAGCGAGCGCATGGTGCTGCTGAGCGGGCCGGTGATGATGTTCCCGGCGTTGCGCAGCCAGATGAATTGCTCCTTAGGCACGCCGAGCACCTCGGGCAGCAGCGTGTTCAACCGCGTGTCAATGCACGTCAGCGCGATAATCGGCAGCTCGCTCTCGAAGTCCGCCGGGTGCAGGCCCGCGTGCTGATCGCCCGCCGCCGCGCGGTGATTGGCGTCAATAATGGCTTCGAACAGGCGCATCCTCGTTTAACGTCAGCCGGTTCCTTTGGATTTGCCCACAAAGAAGTAGATCAACGCACCGAGGAAATGCAGGAAGATGATCACCAGCACCCACACGATCTTCTCGGTGCCGCTTAGGCCTTCGTTCGTGATGGCGTGGATCAGCATCCAGATCCAGAAGATGCACGCCGCCAGGCCGAACGCTAAGAATATCAGCCCGATCAGCATTCCAAGTATTCCTCCGCCGAGTAGGGCGAGCATAAGTGTATCCTTTCCTATGGGGGCAGTATTGGTGTGCCCGGTGTCCTGGGCAGCTCGGTAGTGCTCTCCATGGCCTTCTTCAACCCGGGCACCTGCTCGATCAGGCGCTCGAACTTAATGCCCGTGAGGCTCTCGATGATGGGCGGCAACTGGGCCACGATCTGCGTCACATCGCCCGTCAGCTTGCTGGCGCCGCCGCCCACCCCGTTGCCCGAGTTGATGATAACCATCTTCTCAGTCTTAGCCAGCGGCTCGCTTATCTTGCCGGCAACCTCAGGCAGCACACGGATGATCATCTCTACCACGGCTGCCTCGTTATACTGCTTGAAGGATTCCGCCTTCACGCGCATGGCTTCGGCAGTCGCCTTGCCTTGCGCCTCGATGACCGCGGCCTCGGCCAAACCGCGCGCCTTGTTCGCCTCGGCCTGGGCCACGCCGGTGGCCTTGGCGACGTCCGCGTTGGCGAATCCGGTGGCCTTGGTGGCGGAGGCCGTGCCCGCGGCCTCGGTCTCCAACTGGAACTTCCTGGCGTTGGCCAGAGTCTCGACCTTGTAGCGCTCGGCGTCGGCGGGCTTCTGCACGTTGGCCTCCAACTCGCGCTGCTTGCGCATGATTTCCTGTTGCTGCAGCTCAATCTGCTTCTGCTTTTCTACGATGCTGACCTGCACCTCCTCCGCCTTTACAAGCTGCCCAGTCTTGTATTTCTGCAAGTCATAGGCGAGGTCGGCTTCGGCTTTCTTCTGGTTCACCGCGGCCTGGTACTGCGCGACGTTCGACTGATAGTCCCGCTGCGCCTCGGCGATCTTGGTGTCCGCGGCGAACTTGGCCTCCTGGCCCGACTGCATGGCCTGGGACGACTTGATCATGGCATCCCGGTCGGCCTCGGCCTGGGCGATCTGGGCGTCGCGTTTAACCTGGGCGATGCGCGGTTTGCCCAACGCGTCCAGGTAGCCCTGGCTGTCCTTGATGTCGCGGATGGTGAAACTGACGATGGACAGGCCCATGTTCGCCATGTCGCCGGCGGCCACTTCCTGCACCTTCGAGGCGAAGGCGTCGCGGTTCTGGTAAATGTCTTCCACCGTCATCGTGCCCAGGATGGCGCGCAGGTGGCCTTCCAGGGTTTGCATGGCGATGTTCTTGATCTCGTCGGTGGCTTTGCTCAGGAACTGCTCGGCGGCCGTGGCGATGGAGATATCGTCTCCCTTGACCTTGATCTGCGCCACACCGTCCACGCGGACCGGCACGCCTTTGCTGGTGTAAACGTCCTGCTCCTGCTGCACGTCAATGGTCAGCAGTTCCAGCGACAGCTTGTCCACCTTCTCGATTACGGGGATAACAAACGTGCCGCCGCCTTTGACCACGCGGAATCCGCGCATCTGGCGCGTGCCGTCGGGGTCGGCGTAGCGATGCTTGCGCCCGGAGACGACGAGCACCTCGTTGGGGCCGACCTTGGTGTAGCGGCTGGCCCATATCATCAGGAAAAGGAAGATGACGACGAGCAGGCCGACCGTGCCGACAGCGGCGATGCCCCACGCACCGGTGCTGACTTGAGCTAAAAGCTGGATGTGATTCATAAAATCGAGATGTTTATTGGGTGTTTAGCGGGTTTCGGTTTAGATAGGCACTACGTAAAACTGGGAGCCGACGACACGCACGATCTTCACCGTCTGGCCGTTGCCGACAGGCGCCCCGCGCTCGTCGCGAGCCGGCGCGCTGTAGCGGGTGCCGCTCTGCACGTAAGCGATCTCACCGACGCCGTTGGCCGGGATAGGCGTTATGACAGTGGCGTTCATGCCAACCAGCGTGGCAATGCAGGATTCGCTGGAGCTCTGTGTATGGTGGAAGACAAAGCCGAACAACGTCACGACTGCGGCGGCCACGACGCCGGCGCCGACCACCGAGAGCGGGGCGCTAACCCAGGCGCTCCTGGTCGCTTCAATATGCGAGAAAATCAGCCCGAAAGCGCCGAAGGCGGTAATGAAGCACGAGATAGTGGTCGGGCTGAACGGCGACAAGCCCGGCATGCCCGTGTCTTGAAACCCGGCCTCAGCATGGCCGCCCGTCCCGACATCTACGTGCGGCAGGTCGTGGCCGCCAAACAGGTGTCCGAGGAAGGCGCTGAGCACAGCGAACAGGATTCCCACTCCGAAGCAGATCGAATAGACGAGCACATCCATAGTGGTGCAGTGTTATGCTGGAGCTATTAGAACCTCTATGACGAGCATGGGCAAGGAAGAAAGTGGGCCGGGAACCCGCGTCCCTGGGCTCGTCCTCGTGCTCGTGCTCGCCCTCGTGATCGAAGCGTCGGCGCGCCTGTTCGAGGACGAGGACGAGCACGAGGAGGAGGACGACTGCAGAATCTCGCCGGCCGGCGCAGCACCGGGGTGCGCGTGGGCAAGACGCTGGCTGTCTCCCACAGCCCGCGGGCCGGCAGGGAGCGCAGCCCCGAAGGCCGCGCTCCGAGCCTCCCACCTGCCGCACCGCAGCCCGCTCACCCACCCCCTGGGCAATCTGGATTGTTGGTCAAGGTTCATCTGCTCACCGCAAGCAAACACCAGAGGCGCGCTCCCTGCACTTATAATAACGCGAGCCGTTTATAAGCCGAGTGCAGGGAAGGCCGAAGGCCGAAATCCGAAGGCCGAAAGAAGGCCGAAATCCGAAATCCGAAGCGCATTTCGGGTTCCGGGCTTCGGCCTTCTTTCGGCCTTCGGATTTCGGCCTTCGGCCTTATCCTCCCCTACGCTCTGCTGAACACCGTGCCTAGCGCCTTCGGCGCGCGCGACCTTCCCACGAACCCGGCCAGCACGAGGATGGTTACCAGGTAGGGCAGAATCTGGATAAATTGCACCGGGATCGGCTCCCTGCCCCAAAGCTTCGCGCCTTCCAGACGGGTTTCGACGGCATCGGCGAAGCCGAACAGCAGGCAGGCCATGGCCGTCGGCACCGGCCGCCATTTGCCGAAAATCAGCGCCGCCAACGCAATAAACCCGCGCCCAGCCGTCATGTTCCGCGCCCATGACGAGGAAAGGAACACTGAGAGCGAAGCGCCGCCCATCCCGGCCAAGGCCCCGCTCACGGCGACGGCCGCCCAGCGGACGCGGTTCACGCGCACGCCTGCCGCGTCGAGCGCCTCGGGGTGCTCGCCGGCGAACCTCAGCCACAGGCCCTGGCGCGTGTATTTCATCCAAAGCCAGCAGATCGCCACTAGCGCCCAGCTCAGGTAAAGCGGCGCGGACTGGAAGCGGTCTCCGATGGGAATGGCCGGGGTCTGGCCCGTGACGTCATACCGGATCTTGCACAGGAAAGGCGTCAGTCCCAGCGCCAGCATGTTAATGGCTGTGCCGGCGACAATCTGATTCGCCCGGAGCCGTATGACAAATACGCCATAGAGCAACGCCAGCAGCACGCCCGCGCCCATGCCCCAGGCCGAGCCGAGCCACGGAGACTGCGTGGCCAGCGTGCCCACCGCCGCGCCGAACGCCCCGACCAGCATCATCCCCTCCAGCGCGATGTTAATGACGCCCGAGCGCTCGCTGAACATGCCCCCGAGGGCGGCGAAGATCAGCGGCGTCGAGACGCGCAGCGTTGATCCCAGAAGGTCGCGGATCATGATGCAACTCCTGGTTCGAGGGGCGCGCCCACCGGTTTGACGCCCTTAACTGCGCGCCTGCGCGCGCTCATCCAATTCCACACGCCCTCGGCCGAGACGGACAGGATGATCAGGGCCTGGAAAATCATCGACACTTCGCGGGTGAGGTGCTCGGTCTCCATATCCAGGTCCGCCGCGCCCTTGTGCAGCGCGCCAAACAGCATCGCGGCGGCGACGACCCCCGCAGGCTGGTTTCGCCCCAGCAGCGCCACCGCGATGCCCATGAAACCGTATTCGGGGGAGAAGCCGACCTTGAATTTCTGCGCGTTTCCCAACACCTCACCCACCCCCACCAGCCCGGCCAGCCCGCCGGCCAGCGCCAGCGCAAGGATCTGGATCCGCCCCGGGTCAATGCCCGCCGCGCGCGCCGCCGCTTCGCTTTGGCCGACGGCTCGCATTTCGAAGCCCAGCACCGTCCGCGACATGAGCAGCCACACCGCGACGGCGGCGAGCAAGGCCAGTGGCAGCGCCGCGCTCACCGGCGCGCCGCCGAAGACAGCGTACTGGCTGATGCAATAGCCCGCGCCGATGGGCCTGGTTTCAGGATTCTGCGAGTCGGGATTGCTGAGCACGTAGAGCGCCACGTAGCTGGCGAGACCGGCGGCGATAAAGTTCAGCATGATGGTGTTGATGACCTCGTGGCTGCCGCGACGCGCCCGCAACCAGCCGGGGATCGCGCCCCAAAGCATGCCCGCCGCCAGCGCGGCCACTCCGGCCAGAACCGGCGCGAGCGGCCACGGCAGACCGGGCCACACGGCGCCCACCGCCGCCGCCGCCAGCGCGCCCAGGGTCAATTGCCCCTCGGCGCCAATGTTGAAGAGCCCGGCCTGAAACGCCACCGCCACCGAAAGCCCGGTGAATATCAACGGCGTGGAATAGAACAACGTCATCCCCAGTCCGTAGCCCGACCCGAAAGCGCCCCGCGCCAGGATGACCAGCACGTGCCAGGGGTTTTCGCCCGCAATGGCTGTGGCCGCCAGCCCGAGCCCGAGGCCGGCGGCCACCGCCAGGATAGGCTGGAGGATGCGTCTCACAGCGGGGAAAATAGCCAATAGCCGATAGCCAATAGCCAACTCCAGGTAGGGACGCCTCGCCGAGGCGTCCTCATCAAAAGCAGGCCCCCAATCCAAGGCGTCCTCCCCAAACGCCACGCCCCTTCGGCCTTCGGATTTCGGGCTTCGGCCTTCTCTTTCACGCCCCTCCCATCCTGAGTCCCAGCTCCTGCTCGCTCGCCGCGCCGCGCGCGAATTCCGCCGTGATCCGGCCTTCGTACATGACCATGATCCGGTCCGACAGCGCCAGCACTTCGTCCAGCTCCGAGGAGACCAGCAGCACGCCGGCGCCCTCGTCCCGGGCGCGCACGATGCGCTGGTGGATGAATTCAATGGCGCCCACGTCCACCCCGCGCGTGGGCTGCGCGGCGATCAACAGGCTGGGGCGGCGGTGGAACTCGCGCGCCACAATCAGCTTCTGCTGGTTCCCGCCGGACAGATGCCCGGCACACAGATCAACGTCCGGCGGGCGAACGTCATACTCGCTGACGGCGGCCGTGGCGGCGTCCGCCAGCCGTCGCGAGTTGAGGACCCCCGCGCGGCTGAACTCGGCGGTGCGCTGCAGGCCCAGGAGGAAGTTCTCTCTCACCGGACGCTCCGGCAAAAGGCCCTCGTGCAAGCGGTCCTCAGGGATGACCGCCACCCCGAGCGCGCGGATTCTGGCGGCGGCCCAGCCGCTCACCTCGCGGCCGAGGACGTTGACCGCCCCCGACGTGCGGCAGCGTGGATCGCGCGGATGCAGAATCGCTTGCACCAGCTCGGATTGGCCGTTGCCTTCGACTCCGGCGATGCCAACGATCTCTCCGCGCTTCACGCGAAGGCTGATCCCCGCCAGCCGGTGCCGGCTGCCCGCCGCGCCCGCCAAAGTCAGCCCGGATATTTCGAGCGCCGACTCGGGCCGCGGCTGCGCGGGCGGCACCTGTATATTCAAGATCACCTTGCGGCCTACCATCAGGTTCGCCAGCTCCTGCGGGTTGGTTTGCGAAGTGGGCATGTCGCCCGCCACCCTGCCGGCGCGGAAGACCGTGACGTGATCCGTAAAGGCCATGACGTCCCTGAGCTTGTGCGTGACCAGCAGGACGGTTTTGCCCTCGCCGCGCAGCTTCTTGAGGTTCTCAAATAGCCCGTTGGTCTCCTGCGGCGTGAGCACAGCCGTGGGCTCGTCCAGGATAAGGATACGGGCGTCGCGGTAGAGCAGCTTGAGGATTTCCACGCGCTGCTGGACGCCGACGGGCAGCTCCTCGATGGGCCGGTCCCAGTCCACGGGCAGACCGTATTGCCTGGCCAGAGCGTCCAGCTTGAGGCGGGCCGCGCGGCGGTCCACCATGCCTCGGCGAACCGGCTCCGCCCCGAGCAGGATATTATCCAGCGCGGTGTAAGGCCCCGCGAGCATGAAGTGCTGGTGCACCATGCCGATGCCGCGAGCAATGGCCTCCGCCGGCGAGGACCAAACGCAGGGGATCCCCTCAACCAGGATCTCGCCGGAGTCGGGCCGCAGCATGCCGTAAAGCAGCTTCATGGCAGTGGACTTGCCGGCCCCGTTCTCGCCAATAACGCCATGAATGGTGCCCGCCCTGACCCGGAGATTGACGCCCGCGTTGGCCGCTACCTCGCCGAACCGCTTGGACAGCTCACGCAATTCAACTGCTGGGGCCACGCCGGGCGTCATGTCGCCCGTAGTGTCCGCATTTGACCTGCGGAGTCAACCCGGGCTGCGAAGGCAATGCCGAAGCCCGAAGCCCGAAGGCCGAAGGAAGGCCGAAGTCCGAAACCCGAAAACCGCCCCCACGTGCAAGCTGCTGCGGGTGAAACCCGTCCATAGCCCGTCCGGCTCCCTTCCCTGCCCACATTCTGGGCACTCCATATCCCGCCGTAAACCCCTCGTATACCCCTCGTATGCCCCTCGTATACCCCTCGTATTCTAAATACGAGGGGTATACGAGGGGCATACGAGGGGTATACGAGGGGTTTAGGTGGGGATATAGCGTGTTCAGCCTGTGGAAACGGACAGGCTACGAACGGGTTATGGAAGGACCGCCGCGCGGCTTAGCGCTTCTCGAGCTTGTAATAGTCCGGAACGGCAATTTTGCCGGCAATGATCTCGGCTTTGAGGGCGTCGGCGCGCTGGCGCACGGGGGCGGTTAGTATCTTGTCGTTGTACTGGTCCACCGAATAATCCACGCCTTTGTTATTTAGGCCGAAGCGCTTTACGCCGCCGGCGAACTTGCCGGCCTGCGCCTCCTGGATGGTGGCGAAAACGGCTTCGTCCACACGCTTTAACATGCTCGTGAGGATCAGGCCGGGCTTGGTCCAATCCTGGTTGGAGTCAACGCCGATGGCGTATTTCTTCTGCTCCTCGGCGGCATCGAAGACGCCCAGCCCGGAGGCGCCGGCAGCGGCGAAGATGATGTCGGCGCCAGCCTCGTATTGCGAGGTGGCCAACTCCTTGCCTTTGGGCGGGTTGTTCCAGGCTTCGCTGGTGACGCCGACGTAGTTGTCTATGATCTTGATCTGCGGGTTGACGTGTTTGGCGCCGGCGGCGTAGCCCATCTCGAAGCGGCGGATCAGGGGAATATCCATGCCGCCCACGAAGCCTATCGTGCCGGTCTTGCTGGTCATGGCGGCAATGGCGCCAACGATAAAGGCGCCTTCGTGCTCCTCGAACATAAGCGAGCGCACGTTGGGGGCATTGACCTCTGAATCTACTATGGCGAAATGACGGTTGGGGAACTGCGCCGCCACCTTCCGGATCGCTTCCTTCTGGGCAAAGCCGATGCCGATGATCAGATCGAAGTCGCGTTGGGCAAAGGCGCGCAGCATGGGCTCGAAGGCATTGTCGTCGGGCGCTTCCACGTATTTGACGAATACGCCCAGCTTGGCCTTGGCCTGCATGGCGCCCACATAGGCGGACGCGTTGAAGGACTTGTCGTCCTTGCCTCCGCGGTCGAGCACGAGGCCCACCCTGAACTCCGCGAGGGCGGACGGCACGCACGCCGCACCGGCAGCGAAAGCGATAAGGACCACGCGCATGAGCGCCGGCCAACCTCGCCTGAAGGAACACTCGGTCATGGGCGGCTACTATGCGCGATGCCCCCGCGGGTCAACAATGCCCAAATTTCACGGTGGCCTGCAGAAAATGAGGCGTGACAGGGGAAGGCATTGTTTTACGTTGAATAACGGCATGACGATTGCGCCCGCAGTCACGATATATCATGGTGCCCACGGCGCACGCGCATGTCAGTAATGCTCCTGTGCTGCATAGCAGAAATCAGAAATCCGAAGCACGAAATCCGAAACAAATCCCAATGCGCAAAGCTCGAATGCTCAAGACCTGCGCTGGCCGTAGGTTTGGATCATTGCTGGTTCGAGCCTTTGCATTTGTTTCGGGTTTCGAGTTTCGGGATTCGGATTTGGGAGGTCAGCACGCGCTGGCACTGTCGAGGTGCAGCGCCAGCCCGCCGGCTGCCTTCCGCCGAAACCTCTAGTAGTGGTCTGGCTCCCAGAAGCTCCATCCCGTTCTTGTTCTTGCTGGCCCTGGCAGGGACGGCGCATGCCGGCACGCCCACGCTGCCGAACATTCCGGCCTACACTACGAACGTGACCCAGGCCCCCTACAATGCCAGCGGGGATGGCGTCACAGACAACACGACGGTGCTCAATCAGGCCATTCACGACGTCAACGCTCGCGGCGGGGGCACGGTCGAGATTCCGGGGCCGGGGGTGTACCTGACGGGGCCGCTGACGATGAAGAGCAAGATCAACCTGCAAATTGATGCGGGCGCGACCTTGCGCATGTTGCCGTACGGCACGTGGCCGACCACGACGCCCTTGCTCACTTCCTCGAGCCTGTCGGATCTGGAGCTCAGTGGGGGTGGCGGCATAGACGGCCAGGGGGCTGCCTGGTATACGAGCGACCCCGGCAGCGGCCTCTACATGCTTTCTTTCAGTAGCTGTAACCGTGTGCTTATTCAGAACCTGACGATCTCCAACGCGCCAGCCCAGCAGATCGTGTTCAAGGGCAAGAATGGGAACGTCACGATCCAAGGCATCACCATTAAGACGCCCTCGTCCCATGTCACGCCGCCGGCCAAGAACACCGACGGCATTGACCTGGTGGGCACGAACTGCGTCGTCCAGAACTGCAGTATCAGCACGGGCGACGACAACATTGCCCTGGGCAGCAGCTCCAGCGGCGCCGTGGCTTCGGACATCCTGGTCACGAACTGCGCCTTTGGCGACGGGCATGGGATGAGCATCGGCAGCAACACGGCGGGCGGGGTCTCGAACCTGGTGGTGGTGAACTGCACGTTCAACGGCACGGACTACGGCATTCGGATGAAGTCTGACAATGCGTCCAGCGGCGGCTCGGGCGAGGGTGGCATCACGCAAAACCTCTCGTATTACAACCTGGGCATGACGAACATCCGCTACTACGCGATTCTCATCTACAGCTACTACTCTTACGATTCGAGTCCCAGCGGCATCACGCCCGCAATCGCCGCGAGCCAGCCCGTGGCAGCGGTCACTTCTAATACGCCCGTGTGGCGGAACATCACCATCAGCAATCTCACGGCAACAGTGGCCAGCGGCGGCGAGGCGGGCATGATCTGGGGGCGGACGGAGTTGCCCGCAACCAACATCGTCCTGGCAGGGGTCAATATCAGTGCGCCGGCGAACTTCAACCTCTACAACGCGTACGGGGTCCAGTTTCTGGACTCGCACATCACGTTACCCAGCGGCACCACTTTTACCGTCTATGACGCCGGGCTGGTGATCTCGAACAGTGCCCCTGGCGCGGACGTGTTTTCCCTGGACGGCCTGGCCGGCACGAACTCGCTGGCGCTCTACAACGCGCGCGCGCGCATGGGCGATGCGGCGCTGCTGGGCGTCAACCCGCTGATGCTGAGCGCCAGCACGTTGTCCAACAGCGTGGGAGTGAGCTTGCCGTCCTCGAGCGTTATCGGCTTCGTGGCGGGCACGAACCCGGCAAACGTGGCGGTGGCCGGCAGCCTGGCCCTCAATAGCACGCTCAACGTCACGAATGGAGGCAGCTTTGGCAGCAGCAACTACACCCTGTTCACCTATACCGGCACCCTGAGCGGCAGCCCGGTCCTTGGCACGACGCCGCCCGGCTATACGTGCCGGCTGGATACCAACACCGCGCGGCAGGTGAACCTGGATGTTTCACCGCCTCCGTCCGCGCCCGCGATCACCAACCCGCCTGCCGGCAGGGTCGTCCTCGCAGGAAGCAACGTCGTCTTCTCGGTGGGCGCCTCCGGCAGCGCGCCGTTGAGCTACCAGTGGTGGTTTAATGCGACCAACCGCCTGGCCGCCGGCACCAACGTGTCGCTAACGGTGTCAAATGCGCAGGGATCAAACGCTGGCAGCTATTCGGTCATCGTGACGAACAGCCTCGATTCGGCTACGAGCGCTCCGGCGCTGTTGCAGGTGTTCGCCAGCGCGGTGCCGACGCTCGGTTCGGCGGCGATGGCTGCCAATGGCCAATTCAGCATGGGGGTTACGGGCGTGCCGAGCTTAAGCTATGCCGTGCAGGCTTCAACGGATTTGACCAACTGGACGCCGCTGCTGACCAACACGGCGCCGTTCGTGTTTACCGACACCAACACGCCGTTCTTCCGGGAACGCTTTTACCGAGCGGCGTTCGTGCCGTGATGAGAGCCGCTTTGCAACGAGTCGGCCTGGCCCGCATGTTTCACACTCTCATGGAAACGACGACAGGTTTCAGGGTAGGGACGCCTCGCCGAGGCGTCCGCACGTACGGCAACACGGACGCCTCGGCGAGGCGTCCCTACCAATGTGACATCTGTAAAGCGGGCCTTGCGTTGGCGCTGGTGCTGGCCGTGTCCGGGTGGCCGGCCCTGGCGGCCCCGCGGCCCTTTTACAACGTGCGGAGCTACGGCGCCTCGGGTAACGGCAAGGCGCTGGATACCAAGGCAATTCAGAAGGCCGTGGACGCTTGCGCGCTGAAGGGGGGCGGCAAGGTGCTCATCCCCGCGGGGCGATACGTCACCGGCCCGATCTTCCTGAAGAACCGCGTCCAGATCGAGTTCGAGGCGGGAGCCGTTCTGCTGGGCAGCACCAATATGGCGGATTACCCGGCTATTGATGGGCGCTGGGAGGGCATCGAACGCAGGGTGTACGCGTCGCTCTTCACGGGCCGCGGACTCGAGAATGTCTCGATCACCGGGCGGGGCGTTCTGGATGGCCGGGGCGCGGGTTGGTGGGCCGCGCACCGCGCGACCAGCGCCTTGCGAAGGAAGGCCGGGCTCACGGGCCGGGAGCCCGAGAACCCGCCTGATGCGCCATTGCGCTGGCCACGGCCTCGCATGATCAATCTCTACGAGTGCACCAATGTGCTGCTGCGCGACATCACGATCCGCGACTCCCCATCGTGGAACGTGCACCCGGTCTATTGCGAGAACGTGACGCTGGACAACCTCACGGTGATCGCGCCCACCAATTCACCCAACACGGATGCCGTGGACCCGGATTCCTGCCGGAACGTCCGCATCAGCAACTGCTATTTCGACGTGGGGGACGATTGCGTCGTCATCAAGTCCGGCTACAACGAGGACGGGCGCCGGGTAGGGATTCCTTGCGAGGACGTCCTGGTCAGCAACTGCACCTTCGGGCACGGGCACGGAGGCGTGGTCATCGGCAGCGAGATGTCCGGCTCGGTGCGCAACGTGGCC
>DATKNZ010000121.1:0-12179 GCA_035541055.1 Candidatus Acidiferrum sp.
CCCGGCCAGCAGGTCCTTCGTTTGCCGGTCAATCCAGGGCTGCTCCCGCGTCCAGCCCAGGCCCCGCCGCAGCTCGGCGTCCTTGAGCTGCGTGATGCGGGTATCGAGCCGCACCAGCGCCGCCGCGATGCTCGTGTAATATAGCGCTGCCGCAATTTCGGACGGCAGGGTGCTATCCGAATGGTCCAGGTTCAGTTTGGCAAAGTCCTTTGTCAGCTCCAGCAGTTCCACGGGCGGGGAGGGGTGGTGCAGTAGCTCGCTGAAGCTCTTGAGCAAAAGGCCCTGGGCCTCGCTCAGCGTCTTGAGCCGGGTGGCCGTCGCGGGGTCAAACCCGCCCAGATCCACCATCACCGGCGCGGACATCTGGTGCCGGAACACCGCCGCCAGCTCGTCCGAGCGCCAAAGCCTGCCGCGCTCCTCGCGCGCTGCCAGCAGCGCCGCAAGGGCCTTCGGTCGGCTTCGGAACACCGACCCGGCAGGATCAAAGTCGGACATAGAGTTCGGACTAACTACTGTGTATTACGGCATTCACGGGCTGATCTTGCAGGCTTGGCGGACTGCTATGAAAGAAACCACAGATGAACTCAGATGGACACAGATGGTCCTCTTCGGCCCCGTCTTGGGCCGCCTTGACCGCCGCGGCCCTGAATAAAGGCCGAGACCTCACCATCGCCGGCGCTCCTTCAATGGCTTTCAAATCTGTGTTCATCTGTGTCCATCTGTGGTTCACCCCTCTCTTTTCGACAGCCGGCCCAGGAAATCCTCCAGCGCCCGGATTTCCGCGGCGGTCGCGGCGTCCTGCCCCGCGTAGTCCTCGATGACCCGGTTCAGGTGCGCCTTGAAAATGCGTTTGCCGCTCAGCAGCAGGTTCGAGGCGTCGGTGGGCGAGCGCAGCTCGAACTTCTCGATCAACTGCTCGTAGGGGACCTGCGGCGCGTCGTTGAACAGCGGTTCGAGGAGCCGGATGCGGAACATCTCCCAGATGTAGCTGCGGCGCGGCTGATCGGCGGCCGGGTCATTGCAGTCGGCCTCCATCCGTTTGAGCGCTTCGGCCAGCACCGTCTGCGCCCAGTTCAGGTCGAACTCCTCCGAGGGCGCTTCCGGGCCGGGCACGTCGTGCTCCAGCTCTTCGAGCGACGCGGGCGCATGGCGGACCTCGGCGCGGCTGAGGCGGTCCAGCATGAAATTGCGCAGACTGGTCTTGAGGAAATCGCGGAAGTGCCCCCGCTTCCGGTCGGCCTGCTGCAGCCAGCCTTTCTTGATGATCTTGTCCTCGGCGAAATCCTGCAGGCACGTTTCCGCCTGGTCCCGCAGGCCCGGGAACGTGGCCACGAAGAAAATGCGCAGGGGGCCCCAGTATTGCCGGATCAGCCGGTCCAGCCGTTCCTCGTCCCCTTCCCTCGCCCGGGCCAGTTCGGCCCAATCCGTGCGCGGGAAAATCGAACTGGGCGATGGCTCAGAAGGCGTTCCCATTATAATTGGAACCTAACATTGTTCCAAAAGCTCGCGCCTGACAACGCGAAAGACCGGACCGAAAGCCACCGGGGTGCATCTTGCGACCGTCCTCGGTCGGGTAGGGACGCCTCGCCGAGGCGTCCGGTTCGGGCGCACCCGGACGCCTCGGCGAGGCGTCCCTACCAAGACCAGGAAAGTGTTCATAAGCACCCAAGTCTCCGTCCTCGCACTCGTCCTCCTCCTCGTTGTCGTCCTCGTAATCGAAGCCCCCATTCCCGAACTCGATTACGAGCAGGAGGAGGAGGACGAGAACGAGTGCAAGGAGGGCACCGGAAGAGAAAGGTGATTCGGGCAACGGTTCGCCAAGGAGGTGGGGATGGGGGATCCCGCTGAAGTAAACGATCCGCCACCCGAATCGTCGCGGATTTTATATTCCCTCGCCGGGCTGTCAAACGGGAAAATGAGAGTTGTCCTCAGCTCGTTTCTCGTTGCTAACCTGCGCCGCTTGCGCTTTGTTACGGGCCGGGGCGGGTGCGCACCGAAGTGCCACCCGCCCCGACACGAGCACAGATCAGGGTTATCAATATGAAACCGACATATCCTCGCCTCCTCTCTCCTCTTTCAGCCGCCCTCGCCCTGGTGGCGTGCGTGGCCGCCCCGGCTCGCGCGCAATGGCAGCCGGCCGCCGGGCCGCTGAAAACCCGCTGGGCCAAGGATGTCTCCCCGACCAAGGCGCATCCCGAGTACCCGCGCCCGCAAATGGTGCGCAAGGATTGGCTGAACCTGAACGGCTTGTGGGATTTCGCCATCACCGGCAAGGACGACAAGCCAAGCGCGTTCACCACCCAAATCCTGGTGCCGTTCCCCGTCGAGTCCGCCTTGTCGGGTGTTATGACGCCGGTCTCCGAAACCAACCGCCTGTGGTACCGGCGCTGCTTCGACACGCCCAGGGCCTGGATTGGCCGGCGGGTGCTGCTGCACTTCGGAGCGGTGGACTTCCGGACCAAGGTCTGGCTGAACGGCAAACAAATCGGCGAGCACCGCGGCGGCTACGACGGCTTCACCTTCGACATCAGCGACGCGCTTAACAAGGCCGGGGAGAACGAGCTGCTCGTCAGCGTCTGGGACCCGACCGACGCTGGCACCCAGCCTCGCGGCAAACAGGTCCGTCATCCGAACAGCATCTGGTACACCTCCACCAGCGGCATCTGGCAGACCGTGTGGCTGGAACCCGTCCCCACCGCCAGCATCCATGACCTGAAAATCACGCCCGACGTGGATGCCGGCACCGTGACGGTGCAGCCCACCACCACCGCCACGCTCCATGGCTTCTCGCTCGAGGTCAAGGTGCGCGAGGACGTCAAGAGCGTCGGCACCGCGACCATCCTGCCGGGCGGGCAGGCCACCATAACGATCGAGAAGGCGAAGCTCTGGTCGCCCGAATCCCCCCACCTGTATGACCTGGAGGTCCGCCTCAAGCTCGGCAACCGCACGATTGACAAGGTCCAAAGCTACTTCGGGATGAGGAAGATTTCCCTCGGCAAGGACGAGAAGGGGTTCACCCGGCTCATGTTGAACAACAAGCCCTACTTCCAACTCGGCCCGCTCGACCAGGGTTTCTGGCCCGACGGCATCTACACGGCGCCCACGGATGAGGCCCTGCGCTACGACATCGAGATGATGAAGAAGCTCGGGTTCAACCTGGCCCGCAAGCACGTGAAGGTCGAGCCGGACCGCTGGTATTACTGGTGCGACAAGCTTGGCTTGCTCGTCTGGCAGGACATGCCCAGCGGCGACAGCTTCACCGGCAAGGAGAAGCAGGACATCACCCGCTCACCCGAATCCGGGGCTGAATTCGACACCGAGCTGCAGGCGCTCATCAAAGGCCGGGGCAACCACCCCTGCATCGTCGTCTGGGTGCCCTTCAACGAAGGCTGGGGACAATGGGAAACCGCCCGCGTGGTGGAGATGATCAAGAAGCTCGACCCTTCCCGGCTGGTGGACGACGCCAGCGGCTGGTTCGACCGCGGCGTGGGCGACATCCTGGATATGCACAAGTATCCGGGCCCCGCCGCGCCGGAGCCAGAAAAGGACCGGGCCACCGTCCTCGGTGAATTCGGCGGGCTGGGCCTGCCCGTCCGCGGACACACCTGGCAGGCCGAGAAGAACTGGGGCTACCGCAGCTTCAACGACTCAGACGCGCTCACGGCCGCCTACGTGGACCTGTTGGAGAAGCTGTTCCCGCTGATCGACGAGAAGGGGCTCTCGGCAGCCGTGTACACGCAAATCACGGATGTCGAGATCGAGGTCAACGGGCTTATGACTTACGACCGGGAGAAGGTGAAGATGGACATGGAGAAGGTCGAGCGGGCCAATCACCGCAAGTTCCCGCCCTCGCCTAAAGAACCGTCGAAATAGAAGAGTGCATTCTAACACTGTGCTCGATTTGGTAGGGACGCCTCGCCGAGGCGTCCGTTTTGGGCACACGCGGACGCCTCGGCGAGGCGTCCCTACCAGAACAGCCGGCTGGCTGCACGCTGCATGAAAGCGCCGGCCATTGCCGCCGCGGCCCTGCTGCTCGTGACCGGGTGTTCGAGGCTTAATAGCCATCATGTGGCCCGCATCGCCACGCCCAAATCTTCGCCCGGCACATACTTCGTCGCCACCAACGGCAACGACCTCTGGTCCGGTCGCCTGCCCGCGCCGAAGCGCGACCGCACGGACGGCCCCTTTCTGACCCTCTCCCGAGCCGTGCAGGCGTCCCGGGGCTACAGGGCACAGAATGGCCACACAGACGGCCAGACGCCCAGGATCTACCTCGAGGCCGGCATTCACTTCGCCTCCGCTCCGGTCACGCTCACGCCTGAGGACTCGGGTCTGCGGTTGGCTGCCTATCCAGGCGCAGCGCCTGTTCTTAGCGGCGGGCGCTTAATTACCGGCTGGAGAGAAGTCACCATCCAGGGCAAGCGGCTCTGGGCGGCCGACGTTCCCGATGCGCGGACGGGCGGCTGGCTCTTCAGAGAGCTGTGGGTCAATGGCCGGCGGGCCACCCGCGCCCGGCATCCCGCGCACGGCTATCTCCCGGTTGCCGGACTGCCCGACCAGACGTCCTCCTGGACCCAGGGGCATACCCGTTTCCGTTTCCGCCCGGGCGACCTGCAAGCCTGGAGCACCATCACCAACGCCGAAGTCGTGGTCATGACGCGTTGGGTCGAGTCCCGCCTGCCCGTCACGCAGGTGGACGAGAAGGAGCACCTGGTCAGCTTCAGCAAACGCTCCGTGTTCGAGCTCGCGCGCGGTGACCCGTATTACGTCGAGGGCGCCTTCGAGTTCCTGGACGAGCCTGGCCAATGGTATCTGGATCCCGGCGCCGGGACCCTGTATTACATGCCCCGCCCCGGGGAACGGCTGCCTGAAATGCAGGCCATCGCTCCGGCGCTCGCGCAGGTGCTCCGGCTCGAGAGCCGCCCCGAAGCAGGGCAATTCGTCGAGCGCGTTGCCTTGCAGGGCATCACGTTCTCTCATTGCGAGTGGTATTTCCCTCCCGGCTTCCACGCCGGCAAGAGCAAGCCCGAGGTCTGGCCCGGCCCGGAGGCCGAGGTGGGCGGCTTTGCCCAGGCCGCGGTCGGCGTGCCGGGCGCCGTGTGGGGCGAAGGCGCGCGCGAGTGCACGTTCGAGGACTGCCGCTTTGCCGGCCTCGGCGCCTACGGGCTGGAGCTGGCCCGCGGCTGCCGGAGCAACCGCGTCTCACGCTGTGAGTTTGCCGATCTCGGCGCCGGCGGCGTGAAGCTTGGGGAGAGTCGTATCCGGGAGCAGAAAGCTGAGCAGGCCGGGGCCAACGAAATCACCGATTGCGACATCCACGACGGCGGCAAGCTGTTCCCCAGCGCTGTGGGGGTCTGGATCGGCCAATCTCCCGGCAACCAACTCCTCCACAATCTCATCCACGACTTCTACTACACCGGCATCTCCATCGGCTGGACGTGGGGCTACGGTCCCGCGCAGGCGAGCAACAACGTCGTGGCGTTCAACCATGTCCATCACATCGGCGTGAAGTCGGACGGCGACGGGCCGATCCTCAGCGATATGGGAGGCATCTACACGCTTGGCCGGCAGCCGGGCACGCTCATCCGCAGCAACCTTTGGCACGACATCGCGGGGGTCCGCTACGGCGGCTGGGGCATCTACTTTGACGAGGGCAGCAGCGGCATCCGCGCCCAGGACAACCTCGTCTATCGCACCACCCACGGCGGCTTCCACCAGCACTATGGCGAGACCAACCTGGTGTGGAACAACATCTTCGCCTTCGCCAACGACCACCAACTCCAACGCACCCAACCTGAACCGCACTGCAGCTTCGGCTTCCTAACCAATATCGTCTATTTCGACTCGGGCACGCTGCTGGGCGGCAACTGGTCCGGAGACAACTACCTGATGGACTGGAACCTCTACTACGATGCTCGCCGCCCCGCGCCGGACCAACTAATGGTCGGCCCTTGCTCGTGGCGGCAGTGGCAGGAGCGCGGACATGACACCCACTCAGCCTTCGCCGACCCTGGGTTTGCGAACCCGCGCGAGGCAGATTTCCGCCTCCCCCCGTATTCCCCCGCGCTAAGGCTGGGCTTCCGTCCCGTTGATCTCTCCGGGGTCGGGCCACGGAGCCTCGCAAACCTGCGCGAGCCCCGGCCGTAGCCGTGTCACCGGCTCAACGGGCTGGCTCCGCCGGAGCACGCCTTGATTGCAGCGCCCTGCTCACGACCTCCAGCAGTTTCTGCTTGGTAAATGGCTTTGGCAGCAACGTGTAAGCCCCCACCGCCGCCGCCTTCTGGATGATGTCGGTCGGCTCCTTGCCGGAGATTACGATGATCAGCGGCTTGTTCTCCCCTTCATTCATCCGCCGCAACCACGTCGCCACGCTGAAACCGTCCCAGGAATCACTCGGCGAATTCCGGGCGAGCTCAATATCCAGAGTCACCAGATCGGGGATAAACTCGCGCGCCGCCTTTACCGCGGCGGCTCCATCGTGAGCGATGGCCACCTCGTAACCTGCGGCCCGCAGCGTATCAGCTAAGATCTTCTGCGCGACCTTGTCGTCTTCGACTATAAGTATTTTGCGGGCGTTCATAGCACGGCTTGATGGGCACGACTCAACAGAGTGGTGCCCAATGGCTTCCGGAGTCAAGCACACCGCTGGCCAACCGCCCGTCCGGCCTTCAGATTCCCCGCTTTCAAGGCTGAGCGCGGCAGACCTTGCCCCGGCAGCGCCCCCGGGCCATCCCGGCGCTTCGCCTGGCCAGCCGCCACTGTCCGGTCCGTGAACCATACTGTCCCATTCTGAGACAGTGCTGCGTTGCTCCCGTGCGGCGAACCAGCATTACGCCGTCACCCCTCCGTCACCTCACCATTACCTCACCGTCGTACCTCTAATAGCCTATTAGAGGTACTACGGTGAGGTAAGCCTGTGGTAACGGTGAGGTGACGGAGGGGCTCGCTTGGGCTTGCCAGGGGCGGCCCAGTTGCCTGAATATGCGGTCGGCACCGGATGGGCGCCCTATGAATATCCATCACCTGGAGCTCTTTTATTACGTGGCGCGGCACGGCGGCATCACGGAGGCCGTGCGCAATATACCCTACGGCATCCAGCAGCCCGCTGTCAGCGGGCAGGTCGGACAACTGGAGGAGTTTCTGGGCGTGACGCTCTTTCAGCGGCGGCCGTTTGCGCTGACGCCGGCCGGGGAGAAGCTCTATGCTTTCATTCAGCCCTTTTTCGCCAATCTCGATGCCGTCGCCGGCGACCTGCAGGGTGGGAAGGCGCGCCAAATCCGCATCGGCGCCTCGACCATCGTGCTGCGCGATTTCCTTCCGGAGCTGTTCCAGACGGTCCGCAAGCGGTTCCCCAATCTGAAGATTTACCTGCGCGAGGGCTACCCCGCGGAGTTCGAGAATCAGCTCCTGAGCGAGGAGCTTGACCTTGCCATCACGGCGCTGGAGAAGAAACCGGCGCAGGGCCTGCACTCGGACCCGCTGGTCGAGCTGCCGCTCGTGCTGCTGGTCGAGAAGAACAGCCGGGTGACGTCGGCGGACCAGCTCTGGAAACGCGACAAGATAGACGAGCCGCTGATCTGCCTGCCGCCCGCCGAGGCGATCAGCAAGAATTTCCAGCAGGGCCTGGCGCGGCTGGGCGTGGATTGGTTCCCGGCCATTGAGGTGAGTTCGCTCGACCTGGTCGAGGCCTACGTCGCCAATGGCTTCGGGATGGGGGCTTCGGTGCAGGTGCCCGATGCGGCGCCCTCGCCCCGAGTGCGCGCGCTGCCGCTGCCGGGCTTCGCGCCGGTGATCATGGGGCCGATGTGGCGCGGTAAGACCTCCGCGCTGTTGCAGGCGTTCCTGGATGAAATCCGCCTCCGGGCCAGGCGGATTCAGCCCTAATTGGCTGAGCCGGGCGGCGGGCCGTCAGCCTGCTCCAGCGTCCGCTTCCACGTGCCGGTCTCTTTCCTGGCTACCCAGAACGCCTCGCCCACGCTGAGCAGGGGCGCGCCGGTGGCCCAATGCCCGTTCTCGTAGGGGTAAAGCACGTACTGCTGCTTGTCCCGGTCGAACAAATGGATGACGTCCCCGTCCGCGATCGGGAACTCCAGGTCTTCCGCGAGGCTGCCCGATTGCGGCAGAGGCGAACTGCACATGGAAAAACCCGGCGGGATGACGACCGACAGGCTTCCAGGCACAATCTGTCCCGTAAAGCACGCGGAGCGATAGTCCGACGTCGGGTTGAAGACAATGGCTCCCTCGCCGGGCAGGAGCTGCTCGCTGGGGTTGCTCCATTGGCAGAAGTGCAGGGCGCTCTCGACGAGCTTGAACTGGCGGGTGTCGAACTTGTTGAAGGTCGTGCCATCCGGCCAATCTTTGAACACCTTGCCCAGGGTGTTGGTTGGCCCGTCCAGGGGATTGCCGATCATCGAGAAACCCGGCGGGAGGGTGATGGCGATGTAGCCGATGATGTTGGACGGCGCCGCCTTCCCGGAAACCAGGCGGTAGAAGCGGTAGTTGAACCTGGAGGCGTGGGTATCCGTGTAGTTGGCCACCTCGCCGCTGGCAATGCCGTTCAGAACCGGGGACCAGGTCTCGAGGTCGGCCGAAGACTGCACCACAAAAGGGGTGCCTTTGGCTAACTGCGCCTTGAACTGGAAGGTGCCATTGGGCAGCCGATTCGCATCTTTGAGAACGGCTGGCGGATGGACCGGTCGCCTGTCGCTGCCCCGCAACGGGCCATTTACTGTAATCCGCTTGAATAACCTGTTCAGTGTAATTTCCATAAGTCTCGTATAGCCAACAGCCTGCCAAGGTGCCTTTTTCTCAGAAACAAAACTGTTGTCGCCAAACACCCTGGCTTCCTCCGCCGGCGCACGACGTGTCATCGCGCCCCGCCGCGCGGAGCGCCCTTGCATCAGTGGCGCGCATGCGGAGGGACCCCGGTGTGTCTCCCATGGGGAGCGATCCACATGGGAGACACACCGGGGCCCCGCCGCATGAGCGCCACGGGTACGAGCGGGGTGCCGGGGCGTCAGGCACACCGGTCGGCCTCGGAACATTTGTGCCGGAAGACCTTGTATTGACCTTATTTACGTTTGCCATCGGCCGCGGGTCGGCCATTTCCATCCGGGCGGCGACCCAAGAGCCAGGAGGCGCCGGTTTCCGCTGCACGAACCCGCTTGAAAAGCGACATGGAGTTGGCACAGTGCGTCACGTATGCCGCTGATCAAGCTGCACCGCATCAACAGGGGAGGAGAAATCCTCATCAACAGCGACCACATCCTGTTCATCGAGGTCGAGTCCAAGGCCACGACCGTCCACATGACCGACAACCTGCTGTTCTCGGTCGAGGAGCCGGTGGACTCCATCGCGCAGCTCATCGAGGCCATCCAAACCGACCGCATCAAGAACGCCATCCAGCAAAGCGGCCCGCTGCGGAGCTAGCACGGACTCCTCCTAACCCGAGTATCTCCTTTCCAGGTGTCGCTGCACTGATCGGACACTGCTGTCCCGAATCGAGACACGGCGAGCGCGGCGCCTGAAGCGGCCGGAGACATGCTTCCCATTGCCGCCGGATGGTTCCGTCGGCTCGGCGCTTGAAACTCAAAGGCTTGCGGCGGGAGGCGATATTCCCAGGCCGGCGGGGCGGCCGCGCGCCTCCAAACTGGCAATAGACTTGCTGGAAGCTGGTCACTAACTGCGATGAACTGAGCGAGCACGGACGCATGCCCTTCATGAGATAAACCGTTTATGCGAGTGTCGGACCTACCAGGCGTTCGTTCGCGGCGCGCAGGCGTGCCGGGCTTCACCCTGCCGGAGGTGCTGATGGCGCTTTTCATCATGATGCTCCTCTTTGGCGGGATCATCACGACCTACATCCAGGCCTCGTACCGGGCGGAATGGTCCGGCTTTTCGCTGGCGGCTCAGGCTGCAGCCATTCAGCAACTGGAGGCTGCCAAATCCGCCGTTTGGGACCCAACGGGGACTACCCTCAAGGATGAGATCTCGCAGTTGACCAATGCGACTTCGGTGCTGCTCGATCTGCCGGTCACCGGCACGAATACCGTCTATGCCACGAATTATCCGACCATCCGGCTGATCCAGAACGGCAGTTACAGCAATTACCTCGTGCGGATAGACACGGTCTGGCCCTTCCGCTGGAGGAACCAGACGGTCTATTTCACCAACACCGTGGCCTGCTATTACGCGCCTGACTGATGCACCTGGCCGCTGCGACAAAACACGCGCCGCCGAAAGCCACGACGGCGCCGGGCCTCCGAGCGTTCACGCTGGCGGAGATGATGGTGAGCGTGCTCATTTTCTCGATGATCATTCTGGCCATGATTGGAGTGTGGCTGTTTTGCCTGCGCTGGGATGAGCTGGTGTGCAGCAAGGTGGGCGCGAGCGATAAGTCGCGCATGAGCTTTGACCAACTGACCGGGGACATCCGCGCGGCCAAGTGGTGGAGGATCGGCAGCGCCACCAACGCCGCATCCTTCGTCGCCTGCACCAACCTGATGGACCAGGTAGGAAACGCCTTGAAGCTCTGCGACAGCGGCGACACCAATTCCACAGCGTGGACGGTTTACTTCTTCAATACCAACCATTCCAACTCCAACTATTGCTGGCTCTGCCGCGAAACCAACGGCGTCTCCAAGATCCAGATCATCGCCCAGAACCTGACGAACACCGGGCTTACACCCTATAGCATGACCTTCACCGCCCAGCAGTTCAATGGCAACCTGGCCCAGGACCTCCAATACAAGTACGCCATCGTGACCACTATGGAGTTCGCGCAATATCAGTACCCCCTCACGGTCGTTGGCCCAGGTTACTACTACAATTACTACCGCATCCAGCTCAAGGCAGCCTCGCACTGCCCAAATTAATCATGAAGACGCAACGCAACTCTTCCCGTGACGGGCGCGAGGGCCATGCGCTCATCCTGGTGCTCTGCGTGACCACTTGTTGCCTGATCATGCTCGGCGCCACGATCAGCCGCACCGCCGCAACCTCTAACGTCAACAACCGGAACCAACAGTACATCGCCGGGCTCTACGCCGCCGAATCGGCCACCGAGAAGGTGTTCGAGATGATGAAAAATGACTTCCTGGCGGGCAACATGGTGGCGATCACCAACGGGATGGCCAATTACCGCGCCGCCATCCCCCTGGGCACGGACGGAGGCTCGCCTTACGCATCCTATTGGAACAACTGGCAGTTCAGCGATGGGCAGGGACACCTGAATAGCAATTATGTGGCCTGCCTGATGTCCGCGTACCAGCTCAGCACGAATTGGGGAGCCTTGCGCTCCCAGTGCTTCGGCCTGTACGGATGGACCAATCTCTACCGTGTCCTCTCGAACGCCAAGCAGGTCAATACGCTGTACAACATCACCAGCACCTGCCAACAGGACATCGAACTGGACCTGGTGCCGATCTTCCAGTTCGCCATCTTCTACAATGGCCTGCTGGAGTTCACCTGGTGCGCGCCGTTGACCGTCAACGGCCGCACGCACGCCAATGGTAACATTTATACCGGCTCCACCTGCCAGCTCAGGTTCAATGGCCTGGTGACCACCACGGGCAATATTAGCTCACCCGCGTGGGACGGCCACACCACCGGCCAATATAGCGTGGCGGCAGTTTACAACCAGGGCTACAGCACCAACTGGCAGTCGCTCAACCTGCCGATTGGCACCACGAACGTGCACGAATTGGTCAACATGCCGCCTTCGGGGGAATCCCCGGATTCCTCGCTGGGCCAGGGGCGTTACTACAACAAAGCCGAAATGGTCCTCCTGGTCAGCAACTCGACCGTAGCGCTCACGCTGAAGAGCGGGCCCGATGATCCGGCCCCCACGAACATCGTCGCCAACTACTACCCTACCAACCTGGACGTCAGCAACTACGTCCAGATCAGCACGAATTTTCCGTGGCTCAACGTGACCAACACTTTCACCGACCAGCGCGAGCACGACACTGTAAAGGTCACCGACATTGACGTGGGCTACCTGAGGCAATGGATGGTTACCAACAGGACGATGAATACGAAGTTCCCGAACAGCTCGGGCGTTTACGACATCTCGGCCGTTCCCAATATCTTCTACGCGGCGGACAATCGCACCATTTCCGGCGCCCAGCTCACCGCCGTCCGGCTCAAGAATGGCCAGGTCATTCCTACCAACACCGTCA